>CAIKLP010000082.1 GCA_903828245.1 uncultured bacterium
AAATTTAATTTTTATTGGATTTACGGAATTTTATTGGTTGCTGTTTTAGCATTCAATTTTTTATACAAAGACAATAGCGCAAAAGAAATCAGTTACCAAAAGTTCGAAACAGATATGTTATTGAACCATGATGTAGAAAAACTGATTGCTTACAAGCAAAACGAAATGTATGTGGTAGAAGTATACATATATAAAGCAAAAGTTACCGGAGAAAAGTATAAAGAAATTAATAGCGGTGCTTATTTTTCTGGCGCAGGCCCACATTATTTTTTAACACAACTTTCGATCGATGATTTTAACAATCGTATTCGCGAAGCGCAAAAAAGTTTTACGTCTGCAGAAAAAGTAGATGTAGAATATATTACCAAATCAAATTGGGGCAGAGACTTTTTATTGTCTTGGGTATTGCCATTAGTCTTGATGATTGCCGTATGGATGTTCATTATGCGTAAGATGTCTGGCGGCGGTGGCGCAGGTGGTGGCGGCCAAATTTTCAATATTGGAAAATCGCGTGCTACCTTGTTCGATAAAGAATCACAAGTAGCTATTACTTTTAATGATGTTGCAGGTTTAGAAGAAGCAAAGCAAGAAGTAATGGAAGTGGTAGATTTCTTAAAAAATCCAAAAAAATATACTAACCTCGGCGGAAAAATTCCGAAAGGTGTTTTATTAGTGGGCGCGCCAGGTACTGGAAAAACATTATTGGCTAAAGCCGTTGCAGGCGAAGCGCAAGTTCCATTTTTCTCGCTTTCGGGTTCAGATTTTGTAGAAATGTTTGTGGGTGTAGGTGCATCAAGAGTGCGAGATCTATTTAAACAAGCCAAAGAAAAAGCCCCCTGCATTATTTTCATCGACGAAATTGATGCGATTGGTAGGGCACGTGGTAAAAACCAAATTATGGGTGGCAACGACGAGCGCGAAAATACGTTGAATCAATTATTAGTAGAGATGGATGGTTTTGGAACCGATTCGGGCGTAATTATTATGGCGGCAACGAATCGTCCAGATGTACTAGATCCGGCACTGTTAAGACCAGGTAGATTTGATAGACAAATTGGAATTGATAAACCAGATTTAATTGGAAGAGAACAAATTTTCAAAGTGCATTTAAAGCCATTGAAATTATCACCTAATATTGATCCAAAAAAATTAGCGGCACAAACACCAGGATTTGCTGGTGCAGAAATTGCAAACGTGTGTAACGAGGCGGCATTAATTGCAGCACGTAAAGACAAACAAGCAGTTGACATGCAAGATTTTCAAGATGCAATTGATCGTGTAATAGGAGGTTTAGAAAAGAAAAATAAAATCATTTCGCCAGAAGAAAAAAGAATTGTTGCCTTCCACGAAGCAGGCCACGCCATTGCTGGTTGGTTTCTAGAACACGCAGATCCATTGGTTAAAGTTTCTATTGTTCCAAGGGGTATTGCGGCATTAGGATACGCACAGTACTTACCCAAAGAGCAATACTTATATACTACGGAACAATTGTTAGATAGCATGAAAATGACCTTAGGTGGTAGAGCTGCAGAAGAAATTGTTTTTGGTAAAATATCTACCGGTGCACAAAACGATTTGGAAAGAATTACCAAGTTAGCCTATGCAATGGTAACCATGTATGGTATGAATAAAACCATTGGTAATATTTCTTTCAACGATCCTCAAGGAGAGTTTGGTTATGGTAAACCTTATTCAGATAAAACATCAGAGTTAATAGATATTGAAGTACGTGGTTTAATTGCGCAGATGTATGAAGATACCAAAGCGATGTTAACTACACACAGAACTCACTTAGATAATATTGCAAAGGCTTTGTTGGAGAAAGAAATTATTTTCCAATCAGACTTAGAAGAGATGTTAGGTAAACGACCTTTCGATACCCGAACTACTTACGATGAATTTGTAAATGGTGCAGAAGAAGAAACGGTTGTTGAGTCAAGCGAAAAAGTGATTGATGCAAAAGAAAGTGTAATTGCACCATTTGCAGATGAACTTACTAGACCTACCGTTTTTGAGTCTAAGCCTCCTGTTGAAGGCGAAAAGACCATAGAAGAGCTGGAGGCCGAATTTGCTAATTCAGATAATCCAGATGATGGTTTAAAAATTAGCAATCAGAATAGTCCGAACGATGACCCAAAAGCTGAATAATATATTTTAAAAGAAATACCGCTCATTGAGCGGTATTTTTTATTTTAGCAATATGCAAGAAGCAACACCCAAAGAGCGCATGCTTAAGAAAATCAGGAAAGCCCTGATTGAAAAAGCGGAAAACCCCTTTCCAAAATTCGAAGATACGGAAGCTATTTTTGCGAGCTCACCCGAATTGTTAGAAATTCAATTCGCAGAGGCATTCAATAAAGTGAATGGCCAATTTATTTATTGTGAAGACGAAAAAGATTTTTTGCTACAATTAAAATCCATTGCGCAAGATAAAAAATGGACAAATATTTTCTGTTGGGAAAAAGAATTGCAAGGCCTAATTAAAAATCAGGTTAGCTATCAAACAACCGACTATGAATTTATAAATGCAGTAGTGGGTATCACCACCTGCGAAGCATTAATAGCAAGAACCGGCAGTATTTTAATTAGCAGCGGATCGGCCGCAGGCCGCAGGTTATCTATTTATCCTAGCATTCATGTGGTAGTGGCCTACACTTCCCAATTAAAAAACGACACCATAGATGCTATTCAATTTATGAATGAAAAATACCAAGGTCAATTGCCTTCGTTGATGAGTGTTGTGGCAGGACCCAGTAGAACTGCAGACATTGAAAAAACTTTGGTTTTAGGTGCACATGGTCCAAGAGAATTATTTTTATTTTTAATTGACGATACACAAGCCTAATGGAAAACCAAAAGAAAATATATTTTGCTTCCGATTTTCATTTAGGCTTACCTAATTTTGAAACCAGTCGCCAAAGAGAAGATAAAATTGTGCGTTGGTTAAATGTTATCAAAGCAGATGCTGCTGAGATTTTTTTAGTTGGCGATATTTTCGATTTTTGGTTTGAATATGCAAAGGTGGTGCCTAAAGGATTTGTGCGTTTACAAGGAGCCATTGCCGCAATAACCGATGCAGGTATACCCTTGCATTTTTTCAAGGGCAATCACGACCTTTGGATGTTTACTTATTTTCAAAAAGAATTAGGCGTACAATTACATTCAGAACCGATCGAACGCGAATTTAATGGAAAGCGCTTTTTTATTGGGCATGGCGACGGATTAGGACCAGGAGATTATAATTATAAATTGCTTAAAAAAGTTTTTACTAGCAAAGTTTGTCAATGGTTATTTGCGCGCATACATCCAAATCTTGGAATTGGACTAGCACATGCGTGGTCTCAAAAATCAAGGCTAGTGCACGATAAAAAAGAACAATTTTTAGGCGAGGAAAACGAGTGGTTAGCCATTTATGCGAAAGAAAAATTAAAACATAGCCATTACGATTATTTTATATTTGGTCATCGTCATATTCCACTTAATATTGATTTAGGAAATAACAGCAAGTATATTAATTTAGGAGAATGGATTCACTCCAATACCTATGCTTGTTTTGATGGGAAAGAACTTTCGCTTTTAACTTTTAACGAAAATGAAAAAGCTTAGGCTCTTTTTTTTATTTTTCATTTGCCAACAGGCAAGTGCACAAATTACTTTAATTGCAACGCAAGTTAAAAATTATCAAGTAGATCGCTTAGACAATGTGCTGTATATCGATTTAAAAAGTAATATTACCAAAGTAGAATCGACAAGGCTAAAGACCAATCATTACGCAGCTTTGGCGAGTGGAAGCCCCGATATTTTAGATGCTACCAATCCTTTTGCCATAATGGTTTATTATCCTTCTTTTTTTCAGGTAAAAATTTTAGATGTAAATTTAGCAGAAATAGCATCTTACGATTTGAGAGCAATTTATCCAAATTCATTTTTTAATTTGGTGTGTACAGCACCAGTCAATGGATTTTGGGCTTACGACGAGTTCAGTAGAAAATTAGTGAGGCTCGACGGCAATTTTCAAACTAAACAACAATCGCAAGACCTCTATTTATTTACCAAAAAAGTAATTAAGCCAAATTTTTTAGTGGCCAATAATGAATTTGTTTATTTAAATGATCCGCTGGTGGGCATTTTGGTTTTTGATATTTTTGGAAGTTATCAAAAAACAATTCCAATCTTGGGCTTGAAAAAATTTGCAGTCAAAGAGGGTAAAATCATCTATGGCAAAGGCGGCCATATTTTACAATATCAAAACCTGCGCACCGACACCTTAAGGACTACTCAAATTAAAATGGAGCAATTTTCCATGGCCGGTGCTAGCGCTTACTGGATGCAATCCGACAGCTTGTTTACCCAAATGCTCCAATAGCTTCGCATCGAATTTCCAAAAGGAATCGCTAAAAATCAGTTAATTTCGTAAATTGCACCCTGTTTCAGGGATTAAAAATTATGTTAGAAAAGTTAGAAGCAATAAAAAGAAGATTTGAAGATGTAGAAGTGGAGCTTTCTTCTCCCAATGCGATGTCTGATATGAAACGATTTGCTCAATTAAATAAAGAATACAAAGAGTTGTCTAAAATTGTGGCCGAATATCACATTTATAACAATATCATGAGCAATATCGAGTCGAATAAAGAAATTTTAGCGACCGAAAAAGACGAAGAGTTTAGGGAAATGGCCAAAGCAGAGCTAGACACCCTTATTCACGAAAGGGATAAAATGGAAGAAGACATTCGTTTAATGTTGATTCCTTCCGACCCCGAAGATGCCAAAAATGCTATTTTAGAAATTCGCGCCGGTACCGGTGGCGACGAAGCCAGTTTATTTGCCGGAGATTTATTCAGAATGTACCAACGCTTTTGCGAAAACAAAGGATGGAAAACCGAACTGGTAGATTATACACAAGGCACAGCAGGTGGTTATAAAGAAATTATTTTAAATGTTTCTGGCGAAGATGTATACGGCACTTTAAAATACGAATCGGGTGTACACCGTGTGCAAAGAGTGCCAGCAACCGAAACACAAGGCAGGGTGCATACTTCGGCCGCTTCTATAGTTGTATTACCAGAAGCAGACGAATTCGATATTGATTTAAAAGTAAGTGATATTCGTAAAGACTTTTTCTGTTCATCTGGTCCAGGTGGACAATCGGTGAACACAACTTATTCGGCGGTGCGCTTAACACACGTTCCAACAGGAATAGTCGCACAATGCCAAGACGAAAAATCGCAACATAAAAATTATGATAAGGCGCTTTCGGTATTGCGTTCACGTATTTACGAAATGGAATACGCAAAACATTTGGATGAAGTATCTAAAAAAAGAAAGACCATGGTTGCAACAGGCGACCGTTCTGCTAAAATTAGAACCTATAACTACCCACAAAGTAGGTTAACCGAGCACCGCATTGGTTTAACTTCTTATAATTTAAATGGGGTAATGAATGGTGATATTCAGGATATTATCGATGGATTGCAATTTGCAGAGAATGCAGAGAAACTAAAAGAAGGAACTATTTAATCGATTAATTTCGAGAATTTTCATTTTTTTGTTGATAAAACCATATTAGACTGTATATTTGCAGTCCCATAGGGAAACGGAGTGGTAGTTCAGCTGGTTAGAATGCCTGCCTGTCACGCAGGAGGTCGCGGGTTCGAGTCCCGTCCATTCCGCAAAAGAGCTTTAGAGAAATCTAAGGCTCTTTTTGTTTTTACGTGTTTTTTTAAATTCGATGTCAGGTGCACATGGCATCTATACAGTAATCATTTAAATTACATCAACAAGCCTGCAATTGTAGCAGACAAATAAGAAGCCAGCGTTCCGCAAATCAATGCTTTAAATCCTAGCTTGGCTAAGTCTGCGCGCCTATCGGGTGCTAGTTCGCCAATGCCACCAACTTGTATAGCGATAGAGCTAAAATTAGCAAATCCACACAATGCAAAACTCACAATTACAATCGATTTTTTTGATAAAATACCTGCAGCTATCATGGGAGATAAATTAGAGTAAGCTACAAATTCGTTGATCACTAATTTGGTGCCCATGAGAGCGCCAACAAGGTGTGTGTCTTTTGAAGGCACACCCATGAGGTAGGCAAAAACAGAAAATACGGAACCTAAAATTTCCTTTAAACTAAGTTCTTTTAAAGAAATACCAATCATGCTTAAATCTAAGCTGGTGTTGTAATACAAGGCTCTGCCTAAATAACCTAAGCCTGCATCAACCATCGCAATTAATGCAATAAAACCTAGTAGCATGGCAATTACATTTAAAGAAATACGCATACCGTCACTTGCTCCATGCGAAATAGCATCCATTAAATTGGCATGTGCTTTTTTAATTTCAATTTTTACGGTTCCTTTTGTTTCCGAAACCTCTGTTTCGGGATATACAATTTTTGCAATCACTAATGCGCCCGGAGCAGCCATAATACTAGCCGCAATTAAATATTCTGCAGGTACGCCCATCGAAATATAAACAGCCATAACCCCACCTGCAATACAAGCCATACTGCCTGCCATACTCGCCAGCAATTCAGATTTAGTCATTCCAGAAATATATGGTTTGATCATAATTTGCGCTTCTACTTGTCCAACAAATGCACTGCCAACATTCGACAAGGCTTCTGAACCGCTTACGCCCATTAGCTTATGCACTACTTTTGCAAACACCGCCACAATCCTTTGCATGATTCCAATATGGTATGCAATACTTACTAATACTGATACAAAAATAATAGTGGGGATTATTTTAAAAAAGAAAATAAAGGTATTACTTATACCAAATACGGGCGCTAATAATGTGGAATTTACAAGTGGCCCAAATACAAAGTCGGCACCCTTATTAGAGAAGTCTAATAACATAGTAATAAAGTAGCCGATTTTTGCAAACACGATTTGCCCTAATGGCACCTTTAGTATAAAAACAGCAAGTAATGCTTGAATAAGCAAACCGGTAAACACTAATTTTTTATCGATTGCTTTTTTATTATTTGAAAGTAAAAATGCAATACCCAAAATAGCGATGATGCCAAAAATTCCGAAATAACGATCCATGTTTATTTTTTTCTTTTTTAAATATACTTTTTTTTAATATTATTTTAAAAACCTTTAATCTCTACGGCAAGTTTGCCCATACAAGCTAGTTGGATGGCAATAAACTGCTCTTCTAATAAGATATCTGAAGGCTCAAACCGAATAATATTACCATTCAACTGAATGAAATTAAATTTTGCATTTGAAAGCGCAGTATTCGCATTTTGTTGAGCTAGTAATAATTGGGCTTTCATTGGGTAAGCTAATTGTGATTCAATTTGGTTTTTAAAGGAGCTTTTAAAAAGAAATGCAGTTGCTCCAACCAAGGCGTTCTTACTTTTAATATCGAAATCAAAATTGGTGATTTTTAATGATTGATTTACTTTGTCGTAGATAGGTACACCAAGTGCGTATACCTCTGCATTAATTTTTTTGGTGAATAATCCTTTTGTAACTGCTGCGTTTAAATTTATTTTAGCGGCAACCCTGTCGCCATTATTAAAAATACTTATTTGATTGATGGTAATAATTTGTTTGCCGTTTTCGTAAGTAAATGTTTTACCGGCTAATGCGTTGTTCGCTAATATACTGGCCTGCGTATAGTCGATCGTCGCTTTACAATAAATAGCAAAACTGCTGTCGTACTTTTGTTGTTGCGTTAAATTGGGTAGTTTTTTATAGCTCGTAATGATTGGCTTTTCTCCTGAAACGACAGCTATTTCAGCCCTTATGCCCATGTAAAAGTAAATAGATTTTCCATCGCAAATAATTTTTGATGCCGAAATAGATTCTGGTGAAATAACTAAATAGCTTTTATAGGTTTCGTTAATTAATTGCGCTTGTTGAAATTCATTCCAATATTTTTCAACAGTAGGTTTTATTTTTAATAGTTTACTTACTTCCGCGTCTAAGTTCTCATTTATTTCTTTTGTTTTTAAATTTAGCGCCGTTTCTATTACCGCACCAATTGGAATTTTAATTAAGCCTAAAGATAGAAAGGGTTTTTCGAGCCATTGAAAATCGGTTTCCGAACTAATCTGCACATCCCAATTTGCGTTAATGCCAATTTTACTATTGATGGTTAAATTGATTTTAAAAGTGGCTTCTTTAGATTGGTCTACACCAACTGTTTGATCGAATAGGCTAAAGAAATCTTTTTTCAAGCGGCCTTTCACATAAATTTCGATGGGTGCTGTAATCGAAATTTTATCGCCTTTGCCACTAATTTTAAAGTCTGCTATTTTGGTAATCTTTACGATTAAATTATCGTTATTGTTGTTTTCAAAACTTTCGTCATTATATAAAATACCTGTAAACTGTTTGTTGATATTGTTTTCCAAGCTTAAGCAGTTCAGACTTATGGGTAAATTGATCGTGGAAAGAGGTATGGTATTCTTTTTCGCAATGCCTAAATCTGGTTTAATGGCCACCGTTTTTTGGGTACCACAACTATTTAAAAGAGAAGCAAATGCAAGTAGGAGAAGACTAAAAGTCAGTTTTTTCATTTTGTTATTGGCAATTTCTGCTAAAGTAATAAAATTGCTAAAATAAGCGGCTAAACTTTATGCGCGCTTTTATCTTTTATCATTATATTTACTTTAAATATTAATTCAATTTTAATGAAAAACAGCAAATTTTACATTGTATTAGCCATAGCGCTATGCATGTTCAGCATCCATGTAAATGCGCAATCGGAAAGCGTAGTTACTTCAGCAAATGGCCATGCAACCGAGCAGGCAACAATCAATTTTAAAGCCATTGCTTTGGTCAATGCGTATAATAAAACTGCGACTAAGCCGATTCAATTTATTGGCAATCGCAAAGCGCGCGAGATTCCAGAAATGGATATAAACCGTAAAAACAAAATAGTACATGTCGATCCATTTGGTATCACACAAAACTTTGCAAAAAGCGTTGCAGTGCCAAACCCTTCGCCATCTCCTATTTCAAATTTTGCAGGTATCAGCGACAACAATACTTCTATTCCTCCAGATGTGAATGGAACAGTTGGCCTAACACATGTGATGACAACACTCAATACGCAAGTGAGAATTTCGGATAGAAATGGGCTAACAATTAGCACGGTTACCTTAGATGCTTTTTGGGCGCCTGTAGGTTCTGCTTCGGGCTGTTATGATCCAAAAGTTTTATACGATCACGAAGCCAATAGATGGATGATGGTTGCATCGTGTAATGCACAAACGGTAAACTCAAGTACTTTATTAGCCATCTCTAATACTGGCGACCCTACTGCAGGTTGGCACTTATACAGAGTCGATGTAGATTCTACGAATAAAAAATGGGTAGATTATCCAAGTATTGGTTTTAACGATAAATGGATTGTTGTGCAAATGAATTTATTTGCCATGCCAAATAATTCGGGTACCTCGCATCAAATTTATGTGTGGAATAAAGCAGATTTATATGCCGGCGGCACAGGCTTGTTTAAAAGATTTGATATTACTAACGAAGCAACTGCTATTGCATGTCCTTCTATTCATTACGATAGATCAATTGCGAAAATGTATACTTTCAGGGTTTCTTCTGGAAGTAGTGGAGGGAATGGTGTATTAGGTATGAGAACAATTACAGGTGCAGTAGGCGCAGAAGTTTTGTCAAACGAAACAGTGATCACTACGCCTAATCCATGGGCGAGTACCGGAAATAACAATACTAATTTTGGGCCACAACTAGGCACCATCAAAACCATTGCTACAAACGATCATCGCATGAGACAAGTAGTGGTTAGAGATGGGAAAATTTATGCAGTACATACCGTCTTTTTGCCAAATACCGGTGCTGTTAGAAGTAGTATACAATGGTGGCAATTTGATTCAACAGGTGCCGTTTTGCAACGTAGCAGAATAGATGATCCAACAGGAAAAAAGTTTTTTTCTTTTCCAAGTATTGCAGTTAATAAAGCAAATGATATGTTAATTGGTTATGCTAGTTTTTCTCCTTTGCAATATGCAAGTGGCGCTTATTCTTTTAGAGCGGCTGCAGATCCAATCAATACGATGCGTGATGAATATATTTTTAAAGGTGGCGAAAATATTTATTTTAAAGATTTTGGTGGAACCAGAAATCGTTGGGGAGATTATACCAATACAGTTGTAGATCCTCAAAATGATTCTACTTTTTGGACTGTGCAAGAATACGCAGGTTATTCTGCAAATACTTGGGCAACTTGGTGGGCACAAGTAAAACCCAATGCAACAACAACAGATTTTACTTCAGATAAAAAAGTAGTTTGCGCAGGCGAATCAATTACATTTACCAATACTTCTAATTTTACGGGCAGTAATATTTCATGGACATTTGCAGGTGGAACGCCTGCAACTTCTACCGCTGCTAGCCCAACAGTTACTTATGCTACAAATGGAAGATTCAAAGTTACCTTAACCGTAGACGGTAAAGTGCAGGATAAAGATGGTTATGTAATTGTCAATGTGTTGCCAAAAACAACGGGCATTGTCAGTGCAAATAATTTATGCGTAGGAAAAACGGTAACCATTACCGCATCTCAAGCATCGGCAACTTATGCTTGGAATACAGGTGCAACTTCTAGAAGCATTACCGTTTTGACCGCAGGAGATTATTACTGTACTATTCTAGCGTCAAATGGATTGTGTACCGCAACAACCGATACTTTTAAAATTAGATTTAAACCTTTACCGGTAGTCACACTAGATAGCTTAATGCCTGTTAACCCTAGCGGAAGACCTGTTGCATTATATGGCGGCTTGCCTGCAGGTGGCGTTTATACTGGAACTGGTGTGAGTAATGGCATCTTTGATCCGGCGGTAAGTGGCGTAGGTATTTTTAATATTACCTATACTTATACAGATACTGCGGGTTGTTCAAATACAGCAACTAGAACAATTGAAGTAACCGCATTGGCAGGAATTTCGACGCAGGTTAAAGTATTTAAGGTAACTCCGAATCCAAGTTCGGGTATTTTAAATGTAATGCTTGCTACAGAAAATCCTACTGCATTGCAACTAAAAGTAGTAGACCAATTAGGTAAAGTAGTATTTGAATTAGAAAATAACGAGCCGACTAATCAGCACCGCGAACAATTAGATTTAACACATTTAGCTAAAGGGATCTATTTTATTCAGGCAATAAGCGGAGATAAAACAAGCAGCATTAAATTTGTGATTAAATAAAAAATTAGTTTAACATAAAAAAAGCCCGAACAACATTCGGGCTTTTTTTATGTTAAAATTTAATTAAGCTATTGTTTAAAATTTCCTTATCTGTTTTTATTCGAACCAGATAATATCCTGCGGGCAAATCGCCAATGTATAGATTTTCACTAATGGTAAAGTTGCCGCTGTAGCTAATCGTTTTTATAGTTTCTCCTTGCGTGTTAATGATTTTTAATTCATTCAAAGAAATGGCTTTAGAAAATACTAAATGGATGTTTTCTGAAGCAGGATTAGGTCGAATTTGCAAACTAATCTTTCCTAAATTCGAAACATCTGCTACGTTCGAAACCTTTGATTTTGCTAGTATCCAGCGATTCGGGTCGAAATCTAATTTATCAGGCGAAAAATTTAATTGAAGTACAAAATCTTGTCCTGAAAATAAATGGTCTACCCTCACTAAGGTATCTTTTGTACTATTCGACAGTTGTATTTCGACGGGCATTTCAAAAAACGAAACGGCTGCCGCAGTACTTTTTTGTTTGATGGTAATTACCACTTGGTTATTTGCTTCGTTTCTCCAAAGTATCTCATAGTTCGGATAACCTTCGCCAATAAACCAATCATCAAAAAACCATTGCAAATCTTTTCCTGCAACAGCCGATAAATGGTACGCTAAACTATTGGTGCTTGCATAATCATGTTGCAAGTTTTGATCATTCAAATAATTTCTTAAACCCAAAAAGAAAAGAGAATCTCCCATAATGCCCCTTAACATATGTAATAAATAAGAGCCTTTTTTATACGATAGTCTTTCGTTAAATATAGTAGAGACATTATTGGTGTCGCGCACTTTTACCGATCCATCACTTACATCGGTTACATAACTAATGGTGCTTGTTTTAAATAAATTCCAAGTTGCGGGGTCTACGCCAAAATCGTTGATTAATGCTGCAAAATAAGTCGCAAAACCTTCGTTTAGCCATATATCTTCCCAGCCAGCGCAAGTCACCATATTGCCAAACCATTGGTGCGCTAATTCGTGTGCAATTAATCCTCTGTTAAAATTACCCATAAAGCTCATGGTTTGGTGTTCCATGCCGCCAGAAAAACCACATTGTGCATGACCATATTTTTCTTTTGCAAAGGGATAAGGACCAACCAATTTTTCATACAATTTTAAAATTGGAATCACTGCTTTGGTTTGAATTTTAGCATTGATTAAATTTTGCGGATACACATAATTTAAAATAGGTAATGGTCCATTTATTAAATCTGCAGTGTCGGTATATTGTTCATAATTACTTACGGCAAATGCCACTAAATAACTGGTAATTGGATAGCGGTGTTTCCAATGATAAATAAAATCATTTTCTATCGAATCGGTAGCAACTAGTAAACCATTTGCTGCAGCCAAATAGGGTTTAGGCGTTCGAATAAAAATATCTAGAGAATCAATTTTATCGTCTAAACTTAATTTTGAAGGCCACCACTCCATCGAACCAAAAGGCTCTGAAAGAGTCCAAATAACTGGGCCATAGCCATGATCGCTTTGGGTGAATGCGCCAAATCCAGATCGAGAGGGAGTGCCTTGGTATCGAATGGTAATGGAATCTATTTGATGCGCATCAATTGCATTAGGTAAAAATATTTGTAATTTATTTAAGTAATCATGCGAATAAGCCACACTATTTTGATGGTATAAAATGGTGTCAATACTTAAATTTTTGGCAAGCGAAAAATAAAGTTTGTTAGTGACTTGGCTAGTTTGAAAGTAGTAGGTAATCTCCCCCTTAATATAATTTACATTAGGGTCAATTTGCCAATCCGTATGTAGATAGGTTAAATTAATACGACTACTATCAAAGTAAGCTATCGGGCTGAGTGCTTTTGCTTTATTTTCTTGCGCTAAAATTTGCGCCGAAAAAAAGATAATAAGCATTAAAAATAAAAGTCTTTTAAGCATATAGCGTAATTCTAAAAGTACTGCCTTTTCCAAGTACAGATTCTTTTACGGCAATTTGGCCATTGTGGTAGTTTTCGATGATTCGCTTTGCCAGCGATAGTCCTAAGCCCCATCCTCTTTTTCTGGTAGTATAGCCTGGTTCAAAAACAGTTTCAAATTTTGATTTAGGAATGCCTGCACCGGTATCCGAAATATCGATAAACACTTTATTCTTTTGTTGAGAAACGGAAAGCTTAATAGCGCCTTGTATGCCTATTGCATTAATTGCATTGTTGCACAAATTTTCAATTACCCAATCAAATAACGAAGCATTTACTTGCGCACAAATAGCAGGGTCTCCATTTATTTCAAAAGTAATTTTTTCGCTGGTCCGTTTTTTAATATAGGTTATATTTCTTTCGAGTATATCATAAACATTTTCCGATTTCAGTACAGGAATAGATCCAATTTTTGAAAAACGATCGGCCACTATTTCTAGTTTTTTTACATCGTTTTCTATTTCGTCAACGATGCTAATTTCTTGGGTCGAAATTTTTAATCTTAAATGTTCTATCCAAGCCAATAACGATGAAATAGGAGTGCCAAGTTGATGAGCGGTTTCTTTAGCTAAACCAACCCATACGCGGTTTTGCTCCGATTTTCGACTAGCACTAAAAGCCAAATAAGAAACAAATAAAAATACAGCAATTATAGCAAGTTGTATATAAGGATAAATTTTCAACTGCATCAAAATAGAAGAATCTTTATAATAGATAAACTGTTTTTCTCCAGGAATTACTTCATAAATTATCGGATCATGTTGTTGTTTCATGATGGCTAATTGCGCTTGAAAATAATTTGGGTCGAATTGCTTGTTGGGTTCGTTCGTAGCGTCAAATGTTTTGGTCGTATCTAAACCTCTACTATGTAAAACAACATTATTAGAATCGGCAATAATGGTTGCCATATCATTATTGTTAATAATGTTTTCAAAAAGGAAAACAATAAACTCGCCATCTGTTGCTTTGATTAATTGCTTGGTGGCTTCGATACGAAGTTCAATTTTTTGTTTTTCTTCGATTTGTAAACGCTTTACCAAAATATTTGTATAAACCAAAGAAGACAATCCAATGACAACCGCAAATAGGAGCAGCAATATTTTTCTATTCTTTTTGGTTTCTGGTTTGTTCATCGAACGAAAATACTAATTAATCATTGATCGATGTATATTTTAAGAATGCAATAATTTCCCAAAATCAGACCAAAATCGGACCCAAAATTGCTTAATTGGCGCTATTTAGCGCTCAAAATACTTATATTTGTAAGCTTATGGAAAGAAAAGTACGTGTTCGATTTGCGCCTAGTCCAACTGGCCCATTACATATGGGTGGAGTTCGTACGGCACTATATAATTATTTATTTGCAAAAAAACATGGCGGAGATATGTTGCTTCGTATCGAAGATACCGATCAAACCAGGTATGTGCCAGGTGCAGAAAATTATATTATCGAATCTTTGGCATGGTGTGGCATTACTTTCGACGAGGGAGTTCATGTGGGAGGTCCGCATGCGCCTTATCGTCAATCCGAAAGAAAAGAAATGTATAAGCAATATGCTTTACAATTAATTGAATCTGGGCATGCATATTATGCTTTTGACAGCATGGAGGAATTGGATGCAATGCGCGAAAATTTGAAAGCAGCTAATGTTGCTTCGCCTCAATACAATTATATTACCAGAGAGGGCATGAAAAACTCGCTCACTTTGCCTAGCGACGAAGTGGCCCGAAGATTAGCGGCCGGCGATGCTTATGTAATTCGAATGAAAATTCCTCGTAAAGAAGAAGTGCGTGTGGTAGATTTAATTAGAGGAAATGTGTTAGTGCAAACTTCACAAATGGACGACAAAGTTTTGTTCAAATCTGATGGTATGCCAACTTATCATTTAGCCAATGTGGTAGATGATTATTTAATGAAAATTACCCATGTTATTAGAGGAGAAGAATGGTTACCATCGGCTCCCTTACATGTATTACTTTATAGATATTTAGGATGGGAAGAAGTGATGCCACAATTTGCGCATTTACCATTATTGCTTAAGCCAGACGGCAATGGCAAATTGAGTAAGCGTGATGGAGACAGACTAGGATTCCCTGTTTTTCCACTAAAATGGCAAGATCCATTTACCGAAGAAATTAGTTCTGGCTATAGAGAAAACGGGCACATTCCAGCTGCTTTTATTAATATGTTAGCCTTGTTAGGATGGAATCCTGGAACGCCACAAGAAATTTTCAGCATGTCGGAATTAATCGAAGCATTTAGCATTGAAAGAATTTCTAAGTCGGGTGCGAAATTCGATGCTGCAAAAACCAAATGGTTTAATCAGCAATATTTAAGACAAACATCTTCCGAAGATTTAGCTAAAATTTTTGTAACAGAAATTCAAGCTAAGGGTTTTGATTTTCCAATAACTTATATTCAAGCGGTCTGCGAATTAGTAAAAGAGAAGGCGCAATTTTCGAATGAGTTTTGGTCTTTAGCGAGTTATTTTTTCGAAGAACCAACTTCATTTGACATGGACTTAGTTCGTAAAAAATGGAAAGATGCAGTACCTTCATTTATGGCTAATTTAGCGGCAGATTTAAATTCAACCGAAAGTTTTGATGCGCTTAGTATAGAATCATTATTTAAAATAACAGCCGAAAATAATGGTATTGGTGCGGGTGCTGTTATGCAAATATTTAGAATTGCAATCTCCGGTCAAGCGGCCGGCCCGGCTATATTTGAGCTTACTTCATTAATTGGGAAAGAACGTATTGTAAAGCGTTTAAATATTGCCATCAATCAATTCAATACTATAGCATAAACACAATCAAAAGCAAACCACTATGAAAAGACCAATTAGAGTTTTAGTAGCAAAATGCGGATTAGATGGACACGATAGAGGTGCAAAAATAATTGCTACTTCGCTGCGTGATGCTGGAATGGAAGTGATTTACACAGGACTTAGACAAACGCCCGAAATGATTGTAAACGCTGCTTTGCAAGAAGATGTTGACGCTATTGGTGTTAGTATTTTAAGTGGAGCACATTTAACTGTTTTTCCAAAAATTATTCATTTAATGAAAGAAAAAGGAATGAATGATGTGCTACTAACGGGCGGCGGAATTATTCCAGAACCAGACATGGAGCAATTAGCTCAGATGGGCGTTGGACAACTGTTTGCGCCAGGCACCGCCACTTCCAATATTGTTGATTATATTACGCAATGGGTGTCGGCTAATAGAAATTTCTAATGAAAAAAATCCTTACGCTGTTTTTGTTTTTAATTACACTTTATGCCAATGCGCAAATTGCAAGTACTGGCTATAAGATTTACAGTTGGGGTTCCAATAAAAATACGATTCCCGTATTAGCCAAGTGTAATCAAACCAATGCGGGTGATCAATTCAGTAATTGCGAAATCAATAATAAAGACTCTATTTTTTATGCAGGATTTCATTATAATTATTGCAATTTTCGTTTTTATAAAGAAGCGTTGGTAGAAGTGCATTTCGATTTAAGGTTTAAAGAGCTTGGCAATGTTGTTGCTAAATTGAGCACCGATTTTGGAGCACCTAAAATTTTAGAAAACGCCACCACGCATGCCGATACACTTATGACCACCATTGGCTATGAATGGATTGTTGGAGATACGCGGGTATTAATTATTAACAAAGGAATTACGAGCCCAGTTTGGTGCATCCTTAGCTCCCAATCTCATAAAAAAGCATACAGAAAAAAAGTAATCGATATAGAAAAAATAATCTTTAACTAATGCCTTACGAAAACATTTTAACCGAGCAAAAAAATGCAACGCTGCATATTACTATTAATCGTGCAAGTAAATTAAATGCATTAAATAAAGCGACTTTATCTGAACTAAACGCTGCGTTTCAAGCTGCATTTGTAGATGAAGAAGTACGCGCAATTATTTTAACTGGCGATGGCGCAAAAGCATTTGTGGCCGGTGCAGATATTGCGGAATTTGCAGACTTCTCTGTTGTGCAAGGTGCTGCTTTAAGTAGCGAGGGCCATGCGCAGGTTTTTAATTTAATCGAAAATAGTCCGAAACCTGTTATTGCGGCCATCAATGGTTTTGCATTAGGAGGCGGCTTAGAATTAGCTATGGCTTGTCATATTCGTGTGGCTTCCGAAACTGCAAAAATGGGTTTACCAGAAGTAGGCTTAGGCGTAATACCTGGTTATGGCGGTACACAGCGATTAGCGCAATTAATTGGCAAAGGCAGGGCAATGGAAATGATTGTTACCGCCGATGTAATCAATGCCGCAGAAGCATATAGAATGGGTTTAGTAAACCATGTGGTTGCGCCCGAAAATTTATTAGCGAAATGCGAAGAAATTGTCGCGAAAATTATAACCAAATCTCCGGTTGCAATTAGTTATGCCATTAAATCTGTGAACGCTGGTTTTGAAGAAGGTCAGAATGGATATGCAAGCGAAATCGAAAACTTTGGCGCTTGTTTTGGAACAAAAGATTTTAAAGAAGGTACGACTGCGTTTTTAGAAAAAAGAAAAGCGAATTTTTCTGGTAATTAGTTTTTACTTAAAAAATCTGCATAAGCCAATTCAATGCCTTCGGCTAATTCGGTTTGGTAAGTCCAACCTAATGCGCTGAGTTTACTCACATCCATTAATTTTCTTGGCGTGCCATCTGGCTTAGTCGTATCAAATTTTATTTCGCCATCAAAACCAATAATTTGTTTAATGAGCAGTGCTAAATCTTTAATGCTGATATCATGACCTACACCCACATTTAAAAATTCCGCGCCATCATAATTTTGCATCAAGAAATAACAAGCATCGGCTAAATCGTCTGCAAATAAGAATTCGCGAAGGGGTGTGCCGGTGCCCCATATTTCTACATGGCTTGCCCCATTTACTTTTGCTTCGTGAAATTTCCTAATTAATGCAGGCAACACATGTGAATTTTGTGGATGGTAATTATCGTTGTAGCCATATAAATTGGTTGGCATAACAGCAATAAAATTCGAACCATATTGACTTCTATAGGCTTCGCACATTTTAATGCCAGCAATTTTTGCAATGGCATAAGGTTCGTTGGTGTATTCTAATAAACCGGTTAACAGGCTTTCTTCTTTTAATGGCTGCGGGGCTAATTTTGGATAAATGCAAGAAGAACCTAGGAATAAAAGTTTAGTAACTTGATGAATATGGGCAGCGTGGATAATGTTGTTTTGTATAGCCAGATTTTCGTACAAGAAATCTGCACGATAAGTATTATTCGCTACAATTCCACCAACCTTCGCAGCGGCTAAAAATACGTAGGCTGGTTTTTCTTTTTCAAAAAACTGCATAACGGCCAATTGATTTCTTAAATCTAATTCGGCAGATGTTTTACAAATTATATTTTGAAAACCAGCAGCGGTTAATTTTCTTAAAATGGCAGAACCAACCATGCCTCTGTGGCCAGCAATATATATTTTCGAATCTTTATTCATGCGCAATACGAATTCCTATTAATTCTCAAAAATACATTTATCTTCTCATAATTTATAACATAAATCATAGCAAAAGGCAATTATAAAATGCAATATTTTTACAACCTTTGCTAAAATTATAAACCAATTGGGAAAAGATAAATTAAAACGCTTTATCGAAATTGCAACATTTGCGAATGTATTTGAGATGGAGCCCGTACATAAAGGCTTTTGGGGGGCAAATTATTTTAAGAATAGCCATCCGATTGTATTAGAATTAGGTTGCGGAAGAGGCGAGTATACGGTTAATTTGGCCGAAAAGTATCCTGATAAAAACTTTATTGGGATAGATATTAAAGGGTCAAGGATATGGCGAGGAGCTAAAACAGCCATAGAAAACAACATGCAAAATGTGGCATTTCTGAGAATAGAAATTGAAAATATTTTAGACCATTTTTCGGCTGCAGAAATTTCAGAAATATGGATTACTTTTCCAGATCCTCAGCCTCAAATTAGTCGAGAAAGAAAAAGACTCACCTCTGTTCGGTTCTTAACTTACTATCAAAATATACTCAAACCGAACGGAATTGTGCATCTTAAAACAGATAGCGATGCTTTGTATACTTATACCAACACCTTAATACAAGAAAAACCAATTAAAGTGTTGGCCGCCACATCCGATTTATATCAAGATGAATTGCTAGATGATTTATTGCAAATTCAAACTACTTATGAAAAAAAATATTTAGCAGTGGGTAAAAATATTAATTATTTAAAATTTAGTTTTGAGTAAATTAGAAAATAATTTTTTTGAGCAGGTTTATGCCGTAGTAAAAAAAATACCCCAGGGTAGAGTGAGTTCTTACGGCGCAATTGCGCAATATTTAAGCGCTAAAAATGCAGCAAGAATGGTGGGTTGGGCCATGAATGCCTCTCATCAACTGTTAGATGTACCTGCGCATCGAGTGGTTAATAGAAATGGTATGCTTTCTGGCAAACATCATTTCCCCGGCGATAACTTAATGGAAGAGTTATTAATTTCCGAAGGGCATCAAATTGTAAAAGATCAAATTGTTAATTTCAAAAAAGTTTTTTGGGATCCATCTACAGAGCTGTAAATCAATAGCAATGACAGCTTAGTAAATGATCATTCACCATTCCTGTTGCTTGCATGTGCGCATAACAAATAGTCGTTCCAAAAAACTTAAAGCCTCTTTTATTTAAATCTTTACTAATAGCGTCAGACTCCACACTACTTGCGGGTAAGTCTTTGAGCGATTTTCTTTTATTGACAATGGGCTTATTATTGGGCATAAAAGAATATAAATAAGCATCAAAACTACCGTATTCTTTTTGTAGGGATAAGAATATTTGCGCATTACTAATGGCTGATTTTATTTTAAGTCTATTTCGAATAATACCATCAAATTGCATAAGTGCTTCGATGGTAGCTTCGTCAAATTGGGCCACTTTTTTTGCATCAAAATTAGCAAAGGCTTTTTTGTATCCTGCTCTTTTTTTGAGCACCGTTAGCCAGCTCAATCCTGCTTGCGCACTTTCTAAAATCAAAAATTCGAAAAGTACGCAATCGTCGTGGCATTCTTTGCCCCATTCCTCGTCGTGGTATTGAATATAAATGGGGTCCGATAAGCACCAGTCGCAGCGTGTTTTCATTTTTTTCTGATTTGCATGGAATTCGCTCATTCATTTTCCCATGCCTAAAGCTAAGAATTATTCATAAAATGTTAAAATCAGGCACCTTAATTGGCTAATAAATATCAAGAATATGATAACTTTGGGACTAGCATATGCAAGACAAGAAATTATACTTATTAGATGGAATGGCGTTGATTTATCGCGCACATTTCGCTTTGAGTAAATCGCCAAGATTTACTTCGAACGGCCTCAACACTTCGGCTGTATTTGGCTTTGCCAATACTTTATTAGAATTATTGAGAAGAGAAAAGCCAAGTCACATTGCGGTGGTTTTTGATACGAAAGCACCAACCGAACGCCATACCGATTTTGTTGAATACAAAGCGCACCGCGAGGCCATGCCCGAAGATTTATCGGCGGCACTTCCTTATGTATTTCAATTAATCGAAGGATTTAAAATTCCTGTTATTACAAAAGATGGATTCGAAGCCGATGATATTATTGGCACACTAGCCAAGAAAGCAGAAAAAAAAGGTTATACCGTTTATTGTATGACACCCGATAAAGATTTTGCACAATTGGTATCCGAAAATATTTTTATTTACAAGCCCGCTAGAATGGGAAATGATGTAGAGATCATGGGAGTGCCCGAAGTGCTTAAGAAATGGGAGATTGAGCATGTGCATCAAGTCATTGATATACTAGGTTTATGGGGTGATGCAGTAGATAATATTCCAGGCATACCAGGCATTGGCGAAAAAACGGCTAAAGATTTAATTCGTCGTTATGGTTCGATGGAAAATATTTTTGCAAATGCACATGAGTTAAAAGGAAAGCAAAAAGAAAATGTCGAAAACTTTCAAGCACAAGGTTTGCTTTCTAAAAAATTAGCCACCATTATTTTAGATGTTCCGGTTACCTTAGATGAAGACGGATTATTATTAGAAGCACCAGACAGAAGTTTATTAGAACCTTTATTTGCAGAATTAGAATTCAAAACATTGGGTCGTCGTGTTTTTGGCGAAGATTTTAAAATAACAGAAACAGTAAAATCGAATAATACTTCCCAAATGGATTTGTTTGGGAGCCCTAGGGCAGCTGCATTTGAGCCGCAAGACGAATCTGAAGAGCTCGAGTTAATTAATTTTAAAACAATTCAAGATACCGAGCACCTGTATCATTTAGTAGATACACCAGCAGCTAGACAAAATTTAATTTTGCAATTAAATGCGCAAAGCGCTATCTGTTTCGATACTGAGTCTACTTCAACCGATGCAAATATGGCAGAGCTAGTAGGGCTATCTTTTTCCATTAAAAAAGGAGAGGCCTATTATATTCCTTTGTCGGCAGTTCAAAACGAAGCAATGGCAGTATTAAAAGAATTTGAATCAGTACTTGCCAATCCTGCCATTCAGAAAATAGGTCAAAACATTAAATACGATATTTTATTATTGAAGTGGTATGGTATTGAAGTGAAAGGCGTATTATTTGATACTATGTTGGCACATTATTTAATTGATGCCGATGCCAGACATGGCATGGATGTGCTAGCAGAAAATTACTTACAATATTCGCCCGTGTCTATTACAGAATTAATAGGTAAAAAGGGTAAAACCCAAGGTAGCATGAGAGATGTAGCCGTAGATGTGGTGAAAGAATACGCAGCCGAAGACGCAGATATTACTTTACAATTAAAAGAAGTGTTCGAGCCAATGTTAACTGCAACTCAGGCAAGCGATTTAGCAAGTAAGGTAGAAAATCCATTGGTATATGTTTTAGCCGACATGGAATTTGAAGGTGTGAAAATTGATAAAGAAGTATTGGCTCTATTATCAAAAGAACTAGCGGTAGATATAGATATAGCAGAAAAAGAAATATTCGAATTGGCTGGTGTAAAATTTAATATTGCTTCGCCTAAACAATTAGGAGAAGTATTATTCGATAAATTACAACTCGACCCTAAAGCAAAAAAAACAAAAACAGGACAGTATCAAACAGGTGAAGATATTTTATCGCTGCTGGCACCTAAGCACGAAATTGTGCAGCATATTTTAAGTTTCAGAACCTTACAAAAATTAAAATCTACTTATGTTGATGCATTGCCAGAAATGATTAATCCAAAAACAGGTAGGGTTCATACCTCCTATAATCAGGCGGTTGCAGCCACTGGCAGGTTGAGTTCTAATAATCCAAACTTGCAAAATATTCCCATTAAAACAGCTCGTGGAAGAGAAGTGAGAAAAGCATTTATTGCAAAAGACGCCAACCATGTAATCATTTCTGCCGATTATTCGCAAATTGAATTAAGGGTTATTGCCGAAATGGCAAAAGAAGAAAATATGTTACAGGCTTTTGTAAATGGTTTAGATATTCATACCGCAACGGCAGCAAATATTTATAATGTGGCTGTTAATGAAGTAACGACAGAACAAAGAAGAAATGCAAAGGCAGTTAATTTTGGAATTATTTATGGTCAATCAGCTTTTGGTTTATCGCAAAATTTAAATATTCCAAGAAAAGAAGCGGCAGAAATTATTGAGCAATATTTTATTCAATTTCCTAAAATTAAAAATTACATGGCGCAAACAATCGATTTCGCCAGAGAAAACGGCTATGTAGAAACCATCATGAAACGCAGGCGTTACCTTAGAGATATTAATTCAGCCAATGCAACGGTGAGAGGCTTTGCAGAACGAAATGCTATTAATGCGCCTATTCAAGGATCGGCAGCCGATATGATTAAAATGGCCATGTTAAAAATTCATGCAGCGATAAAGGCGCAAGGTTTGCAATCTAAAATGACCATGCAAGTGCATGACGAATTGGTTTTCGAAGTGCCTTTGCAAGAAGTTGATCAAATGAAGGTTATTATTGAAACAAACATGAAAAATGCGCTACCACTAGCGGTGCCAATTTTAGTTGAAATTGGCATAGGCGAAAATTGGCTGGCCGCACATTGATAATATTTTTATATTTGTATATGGTTCAGGAAATATTAGTCGGATTATTGGTGCTTGCTGCGCTTGTCTATTTGGGCAGTATGATTTATCGTAATTTTACTGCAAAAGGCAAATGCGCAGGCAATTGTAATTGTGGTATTGATCCTTTAGAAAATAAAATCTAAATGCTGCATTCCGAACTAATTTCTAGTTTACAAAATCCAAAGATTAAACATATTATTCGCTTAATTGAGAAATCAGCTGAACGTAAATCAGAAGGCTTAATTGTGGTAGAAGGTAAACGAGAAATAGCTTTAGCCTTAAGCGCTGGGCACGAAATAGCTTCCTTATATTATTGCGAAGAAATCGCCGGTCATATCGAACATTTTCCTGCCGATCAAATTTATCCAGTGACTAAAGAAGTTTTTGCAAAAATGGCCTATCGCGAAAATTCAGATGGCTTATTGGCCTTAATCAAACCTGTTTTTTTAGCATTGGAAGATTTAACACTGACCGAAAATCCATTGTTATTGGTGCTCGAAGCAGTAGAAAAACCAGGTAATTTAGGCGCTGTATTACGAACGGCAGATGCTGCAAAAATAGACGCCTTAATTGTTTGCGATTTAAAAACAGATTTATTCAATCCAAATGTGATTCGTTCTAGTGTGGGTTGTGTGTTTACCGTTCCAATGGTTGTGTGTAGTTCGGAAGAATTATTTCATTGGTTACAAAAAAATAAAATCAAAGCTTATGCTGCTGCCTTAACAGCACAAGATGATTACCATCATGTTGATTTTTGTAAACCTTCAGCCATTATTTTAGGTACAGAGGCAACTGGCTTGTCTGATTATTGGTTAGCAAATGCAAGCCAAATAAAAATACCAATGTTGGGGAAAATAGATTCTTTGAATGTCTCTAATGCCGCGGCCATCTTGACATTCGAAGCAAAAAGACAAAGAGGGTTTAAATAGTTTTTTCTAATAACACAACGGCATAAGCAACAACGCCCTCTGCTCTTCCAATAAAACCCATCTGTTCATTGGTGGTTGCTTTAATAGAAATATCTTCTTCCGAAATGCCAATTGCTGTCGCTATATTTTTTTTCATTTCCGGAATATGCGGATTTATTTTCGGAGCCTCTAAACAAATCATGCAATCGATATTACCCAATGCAAAGTTTTTCGCTGCAATTAATTTCATTACTTCTTGAAGTAAAAGCATGCTAGAAATACCTTTCCATTTTTCATCGGTATTCGGGAAATGAAAACCAATGTCTCTCAGGTTTGCAGCGCCTAATATGGCATCGCAAATTGCATGTAGTAAAACATCTGCATCCGAATGTCCAAAGGCGCCTCGATCGTATGCAAGGTTAACGCCACCCATAATAAATGGATGACCCATTTTTAGCTGGTGAACATCAAAACCAAGTCCTATTTTAATTTTCATTGGTTTTTATGTCTTCGAAGTTAAAGGTAAGCGAGAATCTTAAGGTGTTCTCTAATGGATTTTGTTGTTTGGTTGGAATTAAATAAGAAAGATCGATTCCAAAAATATTGTATTTAATACCTGCGCCAATGGTAAAGTATTGTCTATCACCTTTAGTTGGATGCTCGTAAAAGTAACCTGCTCTTAAGGCAAATTGTTTATCGTACCAATATTCAAAACCAGCCGAATAATATATTTCTCTGAATTCTTCTTGCATGCCACCCGGTGCATCATTAAACGATTGCATGATGCCAGTTGGTACAGAAACATTTGGGTCTTTACCCGAAATAATTTTTCGAGTACCATCCGAATTTAATATAGGATTATTTAAAGCATCGTATGCGTAAATAGGAGGCGTGGGTACCAATAACTTATTCGCTTCTACAAAGGCAGAAATTTCGTTATAGTCATCTAATTTCATTTTTCCACCAATTCCAATTTTTAAATTAGTAGGAATAAAAAAGCGATCGGTAGAATTTGTATAATTCATTTTAGCGCCAACATTCGAAACGCATGCGCCAAAAGTTAGGGTTGTTCTTTTACCATCAACAATTAAATCTGGATTTTGATAATAGGTAGATACATCTACCGCCACACTTCTTCCTGGCATAATGTCTTGGCCCGATGCGGCTAATTGTCCTTGCGCTAAATCGGAATTAATAAATCGAAATGCCGTTCCTAATCCTAACCTATCGGAAAGTTTTCTGGTATAAGATAAGTCGAGTGCAAATTCATTTGGATTACCTTGCCCGGTTACATTTCCAGCGATATCGGTAAAAGTAATATCACCTAAAGAAAAGTATCTTAAAGATGCACCGAATACTTGCTTGTTGTCTAATTTATAATAGCCCGATAAATAAGCAAGGTTAATATCTGGCACTAATTTTTGTAACCATGGAGTATAAGAAATACCAATGGCATAAGGTCTATCAACAAAAGCAAACTTAGAAGGATTCCAATGATTTGAATTTACATCTGCGCTACTTGCTACACCGCCATCGCCCATGGCGCCTGCTCTAGAATCTGGGCCAATTAATAAAAAAGGCACCGCAGTGGTAATGGCATTTACCGCATCACCATTTCCATTTAAGTTTTGCGTGCCAATTTGCGCCGAAGCACTTTGCAACATACCGCAAAGCAAGGCAGCGAAAAAAATTGTTTTTCCAACAACAACTGAATTTTTACTTTTTAATTTCATCTAAAATAATTTTTATGCGATTGCCACTATTTTCAAAGATAGAAAAATAAGGCAAAAGCTTAATTTAACAATACGAGCTTTTCTGTTTTTTCGGCACTTTGCCCATTTACTGTGCGAATTTTTAATCGGTATACATAAACGCCTCTGCCTATTTTATCGCCAAAATCATCTTTCCCGTCCCAAAGAATGCCTGTTACTCTTGCGCCATTACCGCTTGTGTTTTGATTGATCGTTTTCACTAATTTGCCAGAAACGGTAAATATTTGTACTTGTACTTGTAAATTTTCGCTGCCACCATTGTGTTCAAACTGAAAATCTGTTTGCGTAGTAAAAGGATTAGGGTAATTCAACACATGTTGCAATTGCAAGCCTTCAGATGAAACCACTGTAAATGCAGTGTTACTTTCTGAAGAATTATTGAAAACATCCCAAGCTTTAATTTTTAAAGTATAATTTCCTGCGGCTAATTTATTGAAAGGATAATTAATTTCTCCTTCTTGATAGCTGTCTAATTTTGATTCGTAATATTGATTTAAATCGATTGTTTCCGACTTTGCATCTTTGGTAATAGTAGCGGTTAAATTATGTCCAATTCCATTCCCAACGGTGTTAATACCATTGGCGTCTTTTAACTTCACCATTAAAGTTGGATTTTCGTTGGTGATGCCACCCATGACAAAGTTTTCGGAATTCAAATAGGTTTTAATTTCTGGTCCAATTTTATCCGAATTACTAGTATTAGCAGAACCACCAATAATAATACTGTCAAATGATCCAATGGCTTCTTGTGCGCCCACTTGCGCATAGTAACTGAGTCTGCCAGCGCCTGCTTGATACGAAATATCTTTTGGCACCACAAAACTAAAATCAAACGAGCCATTTGTTACGCTTACTTTACCTTTGTAAATAATATTTTTTTGAATGTCGAAATTTTGCACCTTACTACCATTCACACCTAAATCTTGTCCAAGCGTTTTCAGGGTCGTTTTTTTGTCAAAAATACTTGGGTATAAAACACCCGAAACATTGTTTAGTTTATTGCCATTTTGATCGGCAATATATCCTTTGATATTCACTAAACTCTGTGCTTTTAACGTATCTAAATTTTTAGTACTAATTAATTTTTCATTTACTTTTTGGGTAACGATTCGGTATTGCGGAATTGCAAACGGCAAAGAAGGATCACCCAATAAAGAAAAATTTCTTTGATTAATAGTCAAGCCTAAACCGTTTAAGTTTTTGCTTTTTCTAAATAAATCACCAAGCGTATTATTACTACCAATATTCGTAGCATCAAAAAGGGCTTTGATAAAACTTTGGTTAATGGCTTCGTTTTCGTTTGCAAAAACCACACGGGTGGTGGTAAACATAGCAATGGCGCCACCTTCGGCGTTTAATAAGCATTGTTCTCCTGCCGATTGAAATGCAGGGTCGTCCCATCTGCTGACCGAACAAGTTGCGGTAAAAAGCAGTGGCATACTCGATTTGTTTTTCCAAGAACGAATATCATCTAGTGTTACAACCTTTTCGTGTGCAAGACCAACTTCTCCACCATGACCAATATAATTAATCACTAATGCGCCTGAAGCCATTGCTTGGTTAATGGCGTTGTTTACTTCTGGGTAGCGGCTTCCAGCAGGCGTACTAATTTGCGGATAGGCATCTAAATAAATTTTATCAATATTATAATTGTTGCTTAAGCTTCTAATGGTTCGGTAATGATTTTCGGCATGATTTAAATGCAAGTTTCCATCTTGATCGTCGGCGACTAACACATATTTATTTTTCCAGTCGCCTCTTAAGCTGCTGTATAAAATTAATTTATCGACCATTTGTTTTGCTTCTAAAGCCGATTGAATAGGCATTCTGCCAACGGCTACATCTAAGGCAGCGGCACCATATACTGGATTTCCGTTGTAGTCAAAATCACCCTCGGTTTCGTCGAGCAAACCAAAAAAATCATCACTCACATAAGAGCCAAAAGGTGAGTGCGAATTCCTGCTTTCAAAAGAGCTTACAAAATTGGTATTGTTTTTTACATAACCAATATTATCGTAAGAGCCATCGCCAAATAGCAATAAATATTTTGGCATGTTTACTTCATTGGTACCAGCTCTATCGTAAAACATTTTCACAAAATCTCTAATGGCACTTGCATCTTTAGCACCTGCACTAAATTCATTAAAAATTTTATCTTCTGTTATTACCAATACACGCAAATTATTATTCGTTCTTCTAAAGGCAGCCAAACGCTCTGCTTCAGCTAAAAAATCTGGTGCGGAAATAATAATAAGATCTGCAAAATCAAGTCCGTGTAAATCTTGGTTGTCTATTTTTTCTAATATTTCGGGCTTTGGAAAATCTGTTCCTTTAAATACGGCATACTCTTTTAATAGCTCTGTTTTATTGATGAACTGTGCAAGGTTATTGTTTACAGTATATAATTGATTGACTGGATTTGTTTTGTTGGTAATGTCCCAAATGGTTATTTCGCTTGGGTTAATGGCATCAATATTAAACTGACTAATTTTGCCTTTGCCAAAACTTTCAATGCTCCTAAAGTTTAAAAAATTTCCATTCAATTTTAATTTGCTGATGGCGTTAATTTGAATAAAATTTAAATATCCTGTTGCCGTTAAGTCTGGTTTGTTATAGGTAATATTGATAAGCAGGTTTTCAGATGGATTAGGAACCGTGGTGTAGCCAGTACTTACAATAGATCCATAGGAAGCATCATAACTAAACTCTACACCGGAACAAATTAAGGTATTGGTTGTTGCGCCATTTGCTTTAATCACAAAAGAGCTATTGGCAGGATTTTGTGATCGACCAATTAAATCTGCCCTAAATTTCACAGGTTTTCCGATAGCCAATGTTGGCAGCGTAAAATTAAAATCATAAGAAAGTAAATTACTGAATTCCTCTCCCCATCTTTCTCTACCACTTTTAATAGTTGAATTTACTCCCGTCGAATTATTTAATTCATGTAATTCGAAATAATTGTAGCTGTCTATAATTTTATTGGGCGCTTCATTTAGGCTTTCTTGATTTGCAATTCTTTTACCTGGGCCAATGTCTGTCGTGATAAAATAATTACTTTTTAAAGTGTACGAATTGGTTGTATGCGAAAAAGTATTTTGAATGGTATCTGGATAAATATTATTTGGCCCAAATGCATAAAACAAAAGGTAATCTGTTTCATTAAATTTGCCATCGGCTTCTCCAAAAACTAAAATCGGATTTTCTGTTAAATCGTCGTATCGGCTCGCGCTGTTGATTTCTGGAAGTATGCCACCTCCATTTCCATATATGCGAATATTTCTAGGATCAATCGATTCTGGGTTGAGCCCCATCTTTTTTAATTCAGCAAAACCAATTTTATAAATACCATTATTAGCAATGCCTAGTTTAGTCCAGGTGCCATTTTGTAAAATAGAATGAGCGGCATAATTTCTAGTATTTAAAATAGTTTTCTTTAACGCTGTAGTTAATAACTTTACTTCAAAAGAAACTAATCTTTCTATTTTTCCGGTTTCGGTATTTTTTCTGAAGGGTACAATGGAAACAAGTAAAGAAGGAATTTTCTTTTCAAAAATAACTGCCGCATGAATGCTTGCTGCCGCAGTTAATTGCGCAGTAATTAAGTTTTCGTATGCAATAACGGCAGGCTCGTAAATGGGATTTACTAAAACAGCATCGGTAAAATTGCCTGCAAACTTTTTATTCCAAATGGGCATGTGCTTCAGTTGCACATCAAAAATAGCCTCCTCAAATAGCTCCACTTTTTGCGACTTCGATTGGACGTCTGCGAATTCGTTGACACTCCAGTTTAGTTTATAGGAATTTAACTGCTGGGCCATGGTTAAACCCGAATGTGCAGAAAAGCCTAAAAAAAGGCAAAAAAAGAGGTATTTCTTGATTTTCATAATTGCGATAAGCCTAAAAATAAGGCTAATTCTTACAAAAAGCCCTAAATTTCATTAAAATTCCTGTTTAAACGGATATTAGTCTATAAAATTGCCTATTTTTATTCAATAAATATTTTATCTATATTTGATGTTCTGACTTAGAATAGCAGATATTCTAAAATTGTTTTTACCTATGTTAAAAAAGAAATTAGGACTATTATTTTTTGGTTTATTGGCCTTAACTGTTGTTAAAGCGCAAGACCCTCATTATTCGCAGTTTTACGCAGCGCCTCTTTACCTAAACCCTGGGTTTGCTGGTACTGCAGATGGCCCAAGGGTTATTTTAAACCACCGTAATCAATGGCCAGGAGTTAATAAAGCTTACCGAAACACCGCTTTCTCTTACGATCAATATATGCCAAATTTAAATGGTGGAATTGGTATTATGGTTGCAAATGATAATCAAGCAAATGGCGTTTTCAAAGCAACCCGTGTTACGGCTGTTTACTCTTACAATTTAAAAGTAAATAGAAAAGTAATGATTAAGCCAGCAATTTCCACTTCTTATTCAGCCAATTCGGTGAATACCAATAATTTAATTTGGGGATACGATGCACAAGGCACGCCAATTTATACTACTAACGACCCCTCTGCAGGTAATTTAAATGCCAGCTATTTGGATTTTGGAACAGGTGCTATCTTATTTACAGAGAACTTTTTTGGAGGTTTCTCTATTGATCATTTAACGGAACCCAATCAATCTTTTGATGGTGGAAATTCACCATTACCTCGCAAATACACTTTACATGCTGGTGGTTTTATTCCAGTTGGCAAAAAACAATATAATGCCTCTATTTCACCAAACATATTATACCAACAACAAGGGTCTAATAGTCAGTTGAATATTGGTATGTATTATAACAGGGGCCCAATTGTAGCAGGTACTTGGTATCGTTCTAGTTTTGTAAATGGCGATTCATTTATTGGCCTAGTTGGCTTTAAATACGATATTTACAAGTTTGGCTATAGCTATGATATCATTACTTCAGAATTAAGAGCTTCTGCTTCTGGGGCACATGAATTTTCATTGTCAATCCAATTACAACAACCACCTTCGAAGGCAAAGGGTAAAAATTACAAACGTGTAAATTGCCCTTCTTTCTAAGGATTTGAATAATAATAAATATATTTACTTCGTTAAATCTTAATTCAACACCGCTAATTTGGCAATTTGCCAAAGAACGCAAAACAAATAAAATAACATACAGATGAAAAAATTAATCAATTTTTCTGTTTACTTTTTGATGGCAGGTATGCTAGTTACTGTTTCATCATGTTCTGAGAAATCATCAAGAACAGGTTGGAAATACAACGACAAAAAGAACGGTGGCTTTCAAGTTTACAAAGACGCAGAACAAGCAACAGGTCCAGGTTTAATGTTCATTGAAGGTGGAACTTTTGTAATGGGTTCTATGGAGCAAGATTTAGCTTTCGATAATGACAATTACGAAAGAAGAGTTTCTGTTTCTTCTTTTTACATGGATGAAACCGAAGTAACAAACGTGGACTATTGTGAATATTTATACTGGTTAAAGCGAGTATATGGCGCAGATTATCCCGAAGTATATGAAAAAGCATTGCCAGATACTTTAGCTTGGAGAAATCCACTTGGATTTAATGAGCCTTATGTAGATAACTACTTACGTCATCCAGCATACAAAAACTATCCAGTAGTAGGTGTTTCTTGGACTCAAGCAAATGAATATTGCGCTTGGAGAACTGATCGCGTAAACGAAAGAATTTTAATTGATAAAGGAATCTTAAAAGATAATCCTAATCAAGTAAACGAAGATAACTTCAGTACACAAGCTTATCTTTCTGGCCAATACGAAGGGTTGGTTAAAAAGAATTTGAAAAACTTAGATCCAAATGGCGAGCCAACTCGTCGTGTGCGTTTAGAAGATGGCATTTTATTGCCTAATTACCGTTTGCCAACAGAGGCAGAATGGGAATATGCAGCCAAAGCATTGAAAGGAAATTCGCAATTCGAAAATGTAAATCAAAAAAGACTATATGCTTGGAATGGTTTAACTACGCGTGATCCAGAAGGTAAAGGAAAAGGTATTATGTATGCCAATTACAAAAGAGGTCGTGGAGATAACATGGGTGTTGCTGGTAATTTAAATGATAGCTACGACATTACTGGTCCAGTAAGAGCATTTGTTCCTAACGATTTTGGTTTATATAATATGGCAGGAAATGTGAGTGAGTGGGTGATGGATGTTTACCGTCCTTTGTCTCCAGAAGATAAAAGCGATTTCAATCCATTCCGTGGAAACGTATATACTAAACCTGCTACAGATGCCGATGGAAACATTGCAGAAAAAGACAGTTTAGGACATGTAAAAAGAGTGGTTGATTACGATGCCTATGCAAGCCCTGATAAGCGCGGTGACATTGACGATGAGTCTATGTATGCTTATGGTGTAACCAGCATGATCAATGATAAAGCAAGAGTGTTTAAAGGTGGATCTTGGAACGATCGTGCTTATTTCTTGAATCCTGGCGTTCGCAGATTCATGGATGAAGATGCATCTACATCAGACATCGGATTCCGTTGCGCAATGGTGAGATTAGGATCGCAAGACGCAAAGAAATTTAAAGCTAGAAACCCTAATAAATAATTATAGCCATAAAATATTTACACCCTCGGATTGCATCCGGGGGTTTTTTTTGATATGCAAGAAGGTGGTTTAAGATTTTCAGAAAATGTAAGTATAGCAAAGCATCCATTGGTGTCTGTTATAACTGTGGTATACAATAGCGAACAGCTTATTGAACGTACCTTGCGTTCGGTTGCAAATCAAACTGCGAAAAATATAGAACATGTAATCATCGATGGTGCCTCTAAAGATCAAACACTCGCCATTGTAAAATCTTTTCCAAACGGGATTGCTTATTGGCTTTCGGAGAAAGATAATGGAATTTACGATGCCATGAATAAAGGCATCGAAAAAGCAAATGGAAACTATCTTATTTTTTTAAATTCGGGCGATGAGTTTTTTGCAAACGATACTATTGAAAAAGTATTTCAAAATAATGAAAATGCGGATGTGTATTATGGCGATACCATCATCACTAACGAACAAGGAGAGGCATTAAGAAACAGAAGATTACGACCACCCACCAATCTCTCCTGGCAAAGTCTACAAATGGGAATGGTAGTTTGTCACCAATCTGTTTTTGTAAAAAAAACAATTGCAGTACCTTATCAAACAAAGTATCGTATTTCGGCAGATATTGATTGGCTTATTCGCTGTTTAAAACAAGCAAAAACGGTTTGTAATACCGACCTAGTAATTTCAAAATTTTTGGATGGAGGCATGTCACAAACCAATCAACAAAAGGGTTTGCAAGAACGCTACGAAATTCTAAATATTCATTTCGGCTATTTAAAAAACGGATTCAATCATTTAAAAATGATTGCGAGGTTGCTTGCCAATAAATTATTGAATTAAAAAATAGATTTCATAGCCGACCACCAAATTACTTTTTGCGCTTGGTTGCTGCTGAGTTCTTCTAAAGAACTGGCTAGTAAAAATGGACAGTCCGCTATTTGAAATACCGTGTTGATAGCTACCTCTTTTTCGATGCCAATTTTAGCTAATTCGATGCCAAAACCCAACACCTTATTACAGCTAAAAAATTCTTTTAAGGATTTAAAATGAAGCGATTCGCATTGATGTAAATTGACAATGGCCACATCTCTCAATGCTAGTTTGAGTGCAGCTAAAGTTTTCTCTAATAGTAGTAGGTCGTTTGCAGCTATAATTTCAGTTTTTAACGGCTGGTCTATCAGTATTAAAATATATTTATTGTTCTCTCCTAGATAATTATAATGTACACCAATTGGCCTTAGATCCGATGAGGGTATCGCGTTTTGTGCTGAAGATATAGACGGTTCGGCGGCAATTGCTTGATTTTCTAAAGTCGGTTCATTAGTCATTAGGCTAGCTTGCTCCAATTGACTTGTGGCTTCGGTTATATGGTAAAGATCCGAGCCTAAAAGGGTGGTTAAAACGGCTGGATTAGTAGAAATAAGTGGATTTTGCATAGCTTGTTCCGTAAAAGTATCATTTTTTTAATTTACATACCAATTGCTGCCCTAAATACGTTGAAACAATTGAAAATTGTCCTAAATTAGCGAACCTAAAACAAACCTAAATCAAAAATTTTAATTTTATATTTTTTATGAAGAATTTAACTTGGTCAAAGAAAATTTATTTTTCAGCAGCTACAATGCTTTTTGGATTCGGTGCATTTGCGCAAAATACCAATACCCTAATGACGGTAGGTAGCGACAAAGTTGGTAAGCAAGAATTTGAAAATGTTTTCAAAAAGAACAATTCAAAATTGGCGACTAATCCAGATGAGAAAACATTAAGAGAGTATTTAGACTTATACATCAATTTTAAATTAAAAGTACTTGAAGCGAAAAGTTTTGGTATGGATACTGCCGCTTCCTTTAAAAAAGAGCTAGCGGGTTATCGCAAACAATTAGCCGCGCCTTACTTAACAGATAAAGAAGTTACAGAGCAATTAATTAATGAAGCATACGAGCGTTCTAAAAAAGAAATTAGGGCAAGTCATATTCTAGTTAATTGTAAAGAAGATGCCAGCGCAAAAGATACCCTTGCGGCTTACAATAAAATTATGGCTATTCGTAAAAAAATCTTAGAGAAAAAAGAAGACTTTGCAAAAGTGGCCATGGAATCTTCAGAAGATCCTAGTGCAAAAACAAATAAAGGAGATTTAGGATTTTTCAGTGTCTTTGCCATGGTGTACTCTTTCGAAAATGCTTGCTACAAAGCAAAGCAAGGAACAGTAACGATGCCATTTAGAACAAAATATGGTTACCATATTGTAAAAGTGGTTGATTCGAGACCTGCCCAAGGTGAAGTAAAAGTAGCTCATATTATGTTGAGAGCAACCGCAAAGCTTAGCAAAGAAGATTCGTTAAGAAACCAAAATAAAATTAACGAAGTTTATAATTTGCTCACAAGCGGACAAAAATTCGAAGAACTTGCAAAGCAATATTCAGAAGATAAAGGATCTGCGAAAAATGGCGGAATTTTACCCGTATTTGGTACAGGTAAAATGGTGCCAGAATTTGAATCAGAAGCTTTTGCGCTTAAAAATGTAAATGATTACAGCAAACCTTTTACTACCTCTTACGGATGGCATATTGTAAAATTAGTAGAACGCAAATCGTTGCCATCATTTGATGCGGCTAAAGCAGACATCAAAGCAAAAATCAGTCGTGATTCAAGAGCAGATCTTAATAAGCAATCATTTATTGGGAAGTTAAAAAAGGAATATAAATTTATTGAGACACCAGCTTCGTTGAAAAAATTCTATTCAAAAGCAGATTCTAACTTAGCGCTTAGTGCATTCAAAAAGCAAGAAACGGTTAATCCTAAAGATGCAATTTTTGCATTAGGTTCAACGATTTATACAGTAGCCGATTATGCAGATTACTTGACACAGTATCAGTTTAATATGTTAAAAGACAATATGCCAAAGGCGAAAAAAGATGCCTATGATAATTTTGTGAATAAAACATTATTGGATTACGAAGAAAACAGATTAGATCAAAAATATCCAGAATTTAAAACTTTGATGGAAGAGTATAGAGATGGTATTCTGTTGTTCGAATTAACAGATCAAAAAGTTTGGTCTGCTGCTGTAAAAGATACCACAGGCTTAGAATTATTTTTCGAACAAAATAAAGCGAACTACCAATGGGCCGATCGTTTAGATGCAAAAATGTATACTTGCGCAAACGAAGCCATCGCAAATGATGTTCGTCAAATTATCAAGAATAAAAAAATCACCGAAGATTCATTATTAAGAAGAATAAACAAAAGCAATCCGCTTAACTTGGCTATTAAATCTGATAAGTTCGAAAAAGGGGAAAACGCAATTATTGATGGCATCGTTTGGAAAAAGAGCGTGACGCCCAATATTGTTGCAAATAACACCGTTGTATTTGTAAAGGTGAACGCTAAATTAAATGCACAAACCAAAGCCTTAAACGAAGTAAGAGGAACCGTTACAGCAGACTATCAAAATAAGTTAGAGAAAGAATGGATTGGTGTTTTAAAACAAAAATATCCTGTACAAGTAGACGACGCAGTGTTCCGCACTTTGTTTGCTAAATAAATTAATTAATAATGCGTGTAATTGGATTTTTACTTTTGTTGAGCTTGAGTGCATGCGATTATATCGCAAGTTTTATCGGTGCTAAAGAAAAACCAATTGCACGCGTTTTCGATAAAGAACTTCTGCCTTCAGATTTAATTAATATTGTTCCAAAAGGTACATCCAAAAATGATAGCATGGAGATTGTAAAAGCCTATGTTGAAAATTGGGTAAAACAAGAAGTTATTTTAAAGCAGGCTATAGATAATGCTAATTTAGATCAAGCAGCAATCGAATTACAGTTAGCCAACTATAAAAACTCTTTGGTTATTTATGCCTACGAAGAACAATTAGTTGCGCAAAAATTAGACACAACAGTTTCAGAAAAAGAAGTACTCAATTTTTATAATAACAATAAAGATAATTTTGAGTTGAAGAAGAGTATTGTAAAAGTGTCCTTTATTAAATTAGCCAAAAATGCTGCTCAATTAAATTTGGTAAAGAAATGGTTTAATTCTACTAGACCAAGAGATAAAGCAGATTTAGAAACTTATTGTATGCAATTTGCTAGTGATTATCTTTTTGCAGATACCACTTGGCAATACCTAGATGATTTACAATCAAAAATTCCATTAGGCAAGTTTTCGGAAGATGCTATTTTGCAAACGGGTAAACGCTTAGAATTCACAGATGCTAACTTTATTTATCTGGTATTTATAAAAGATTTCATGTACAGAGAAGAAACCTCTCCATTATCATTTGAAATCGATAATATTAGAAATAGCATTATCAATAAAAGAAAGCTAGTCTTGATCAATAGCATGGAACAAGGGGTTTATCAAAAAGCTGTTACGGATAAAGACATAGAAATTAATTTGGATGAAAAACAATAAACAAATGAACACAAGAAAAAGTATTATCCTTTTTATCCTACTGTTGGTAATTAATTTTGCTGCAAATGCACAAGATAAAATTGCTGATAAAATTATTGCAGTGCTGGGAGAGAATATTGTTTTACAATCCGATATTGATGGACAGTTTGCGCAATACATTGCTCAAGGGTATGCTAATAAACCCGAATTAAAATGTCAAATTTTAGAGTCCTTAATCACTCAAAAATTATTACAAAACCAAGCGCAATTAGATAGTATTGAAGTAAGTGAAGGACAGGTGGAAGATGAGCTAAATAGAAGATTAAACTATTTTATTTCGCAAATTGGATCTCAAGAAAAGCTAGAACAATTTTTAGGAAAATCGGTCATTGAATTTAAATCAGATCTAAGAGACGACGTCCGATCGGTGATTATGGCGCAAAATATGCAGTCGCAAATAACCAGAGGTGTAACTATTACCCCGAACGAAATCAAAACTTTTTATGATAAAATTCCTGTAGACAGCTTACCCTATTTTAATAAAGAAGTGCAACTTGGTATAATTGTAAAAAAGCCCGAAATTAGTTTAGCTTCAAAAACAGAGGCTAAAGAAAAATTAGAAGAGCTAAGAGCACGCGTGGCTAAAGGCGAAGACTTTTCTACATTGGCTATTTTATATTCACAAGACGGTTCGGCTAAAAGTGGCGGAGAGCTTGGCTTTGTAGGTAGAGGCGCTTTGGTTAAAGCATTTGAAGCAGTCGCTTTTAAATTAAAACCAGGGGAGTTATCCCAAATAGTAGAAACTGAATTTGGATTTCATATTGTACAATTAGTGGAGCGCAGAGGGGAACAAGTCAATGTGCGTCATATTTTAATTAAGCCAAGCACTAAATCTTCGGACTTAAAAAAAGCCAAATTAGAGTTAGACAGTTTATACACTTTACTCATTGCCAACGAACTTAAATTTACAGATGCAGCAGCAAAACACTCTGATGATGATGCTACTAAAAGAAACGGAGGCATGATGCAAAACGCGCAAGACGGCAGCACTAAAATCCCTTCAGACCAGTTAGATCCTAATTTATATTTTGTCATAGAGAATTTGAAAGTGGGCGAAATTGCACAACCTACATTATTTACTTTACCGAGTGGCGAGCAGGCGTATCGTATGGTGCAATTTATTTCTAAAACAGAACCCCATCGTGCAAATTTAAAAGATGATTATCAAAAAATTCAACAAGCTGCTTTGAGTAGTAAACAAAACAAAACAATGGAAGATTGGTTTAATAAAAAAAGAGCCAGTACTTTTATAAAAATTTCAGAAGATTTTAATTATTGCACTGCATTAGATAAATGGTTTGCAGCAGCATCAAAAGGGAAACAAGTCGATAAATAATATGTACAAGTCGGAAGTAGAAGCAGTAGCAGCATTAGCGGAAAGTTATCAAGAAATAACCAAAGAAGTTGGAAAAGTAATTGTTGGCCAAGACGAAGTGTTAAAAGCAGTCTTGATTTCTATTTTTAGCAATGGGCATTGTTTATTAGTGGGTGTGCCTGGCTTAGCGAAAACACTGTTGGTGCAAACCATTGCTCAGGTATTAGATTTAAGTTATAACAGAATTCAGTTTACACCCGACTTAATGCCATCGGATATTACCGGTTCAGAAATTTTGGACGAAAATAGAACTTTCAAATTTATTAAAGGTCCGATTTTTTCCAATATTATTTTAGCAGATGAAATAAACAGAACACCACCTAAAACGCAAGCTGCATTATTAGAGTCTATGCAAGAACGCGCCGTAACTGCAGCAGGTGTTCACCATAGCTTACCTTCTCCGTTTTTTGTTTTAGCCACACAAAACCCTATAGAACAAGAAGGCACCTATCCATTACCCGAAGCACAGCTCGATCGATTTATGTTTAATGTTTGGTTGGATTATCCAAGTTTCGAACAAGAATTAAACATAGTTAAAAATACCACGAGCAACAAGGTAGTTGATTTGAAAAAAATAATCAATGCAGCACAAATCTTATATTTTCAAAAATTAGTTAGAAGTATACCCGTAGCAGATAACGTTATTGCCTATGCAGTTTCATTAGTAGCCAAAACAAGACCTGGAAGAGCTGGTGCTAGCCCAGAGGCAGACAAATACTTATCATGGGGCGCTGGTCCAAGAGCAAGTCAGTTTTTAGTTCTAGGAGCTAAATGTCATGCGGCCATTCATCAAAAATTTTCACCAGACATAGAAGATGTAAAAGCAGTAGCAACCGCCGTGCTCCGTCATAGAATTGTGCGAAATTATAAAGCAGAGGCAGAGGGAATCAGTGTAGAAGCAATTATCGAAAAGCTACTTTAACTATTTTCCTGTTTTCTGATTCTCCATTCTTTTGGGTAGGCATTATTAATTCTATTGCCCAATAATTTTGCCCATCCTAATGCGTAATTTTTATATTTCATTAAATGCCAACCTTTCGCATTTCCTTGCGATGGCATATCATTTTTTTGTAAATATAAAATGGCATCATCATAACTTAATTCAATACTTGGAAGTAGATCGGAGCGGTAATTGCTCATCGCCAGTGCTTGCGAGGGAATCAGCTCTTCCCGAATTAATTGCCCAATTTCAGTCCCAAATTTTTTAATATGTAATTTCGTATTTAATACGCCTAGCATTTGTGCGCTAATTTCTTTTGGAATAAAAAGCAATTGATCTTGGTGTACAATAAATTCGGGATCCTGAGCCTTCAGGTATTGTGTGGCAATGGCTTTTGATTTTTTATCTGCGAAATTAATTTTCTTGGAAAGTCTAGGCCAATTCCCCTCCGAAAAATTACTTGATTTTCTAATTGCAGTTACAAAAAATCCTTCGCCTTTATTTTGATGAGGTAAAAATTTATAGGCATGTATATTGGCATGTTTACTAACGTAAATTTCTGGAAAAGCATTGCAATTCATTGCCAACGATTCCCATTCGCCACTCGTAATAAGTGGTAAAATTTGCAGTTCGTCTTCTTCTTCAGAAAAAGTACAAGTGCTATAAATCAGTATTCCTCCGGGCTTCACTAATTTTGTCGCTTCTTCTAGGATTCTTTGCTGTCTTGCGCTACAGAGTTTTACATTCCCTTCATTCCACTCCAATCTAGCTGCAGGATCTTTCCTAAACATGCCTTCGCCAGAACAAGGGGCGTCTATTACGACTACATCAAAACAATTTTCGAAATCGGTAAAATGAGCTGGGTCGTTATTGCAAACAATCACATTTGCATTTCCCCAACGCGTACAATTTTCGGCTAATATATTTGCGCGTTGTGCAATTGTTTCGTTGGCAATTAAAAAACTATCAGCAGAAATTAAAGATAAAATATGGGTACTTTTTCCGCCTGGGGCTGCACATAAATCCAATACCTTTAGGGCCTTGTTGGTATCAATATGTTGCTTAAATATTTCTGCAATAAACATAGAGCTTGCTTCTTGAACATAATATGCGCCCGCATGAAAGAGCGGGTCAAAAGTAAAAGAAGGCCGCTCTGCTAAAAAGAAAGCCTTATCGGCCCAAGATATAGGACTAGTATTGTCAAAAGGATTTGCGTCGCATTTACTCAGGTTTAGCCTAATTGAAGTATAGGTGGCAGAATCTAATGCAGTGATTATTGCACTTGCTTGGTCTGCAAACTGTTGTTCTATTTTTTTAATAAAATCTGCTGGGAGCATGGTCATTATGCTAATTTAAAAATAATTCGATTGTAACAGTAATTTTAGCACAAAGCTTATTTTTTCTTAAAATTACTTTAATTATTTTTTTAATTTGCAAGATGATCAGTAAATCTATGAAGTTATTTAGCATTACCAGTGTATTGGCTATTCTGAGCCTAACCGCATTTTCTTATTGCGCACCAGATACTACTATTAAAGTTTTATATCCAGACGAAAAACAAATAGAAGTTAGCAGACAAGTGGTAAGCTTAATTGCAAATTACAATTATAAACAAGTGCCGATCGGCGATTCTTTATCAAGATTAATTTTTGATAATTATTTAAAATCTTTAGATGATAACCGTGTTTATTTTTTCGAAAAAGAGGTGATCGAATTTAAAGAAAACAGAGATTTAATGGATGACCAAATGGTGATGGGTAATTTAGAGCCCGCATACCATATGTTTAATGTTTACTTAGAAAGGTATGTCGATAGAATCCGTTTCATGATTGCGCAATTGCCAAGTGTTGCTTTCGATTTTACAAATAACGAATCTTTAGTGTACAATAGAGAAAAACTACCATTCATGCAAACCCAAGCAGAGATGGATGTCTATTGGTTGCAAAGGTTAAAATATGATTTACTGAATTTAAAATTAGCGGGTACAGACGAAGCGAAAAGTAAAGAGACATTAAAAAAACGATACGAAAATTTACTTTCTCAAATTGCTAAGATAGAGAGTTATGATGCTTTCCAATCTTTAATGACCGCCTATACCGAATCTATAGATCCACACACAAATTATTTCAATCCAAATAATGCTGCAAAATTTAACATTGATATGGCAAGATCTTTGGAAGGCATAGGAGCTACCTTAAAGTTTGAAAACGATTTTGTGATGGTTGCTGCTGTTGTGCCAGGAGGCCCTGCAGATAAATCTGGGCAAATTGCGATTGACGATAAATTTATTGCAGTAGCACAAGGAGATGGAGAGTTTGTAGACATTGTAGGCTGGAGATTAGATAACGCAATTCAATTAATTAGAGGGGCTAAAGGAACAACAGTTAGGCTAAAAATTGTTTCAAAAGGACAAGACATTGCAAGTCCAAAAATTATTTCCATTGTTAGAGAAAAAATTGTTTTGCAAGATCAATCTGTTAAAAAAGATATTAAAACCATTCAATCAAATGGAAAAGAAATAAAAATTGGCATCATTGATATTCCTGCATTTTATGCAGATTTTAAAGCATATCAAGCGGGCGATTTAAATTACAAAAGCACTACCCGAGATGTTAAACTAATTATTGATTCTTTAAAAACAGCAAAAGTAGATGCCATTGTGGTAGACCTAAGAAGTAATGGTGGCGGCTCTTTGATGGAAGCCATTGATTTAACGGGATTATTTTTAAAGCAAGGTCCGGTTGTACAAGTGCGCGACACCAAAAATAAAATTGAAGTAGGCGAAGACGATGATCCAAGTATTTTATGGGATGGTCCAATGGCCGTATTAATAGATCGATTTAGCGCATCTGCATCCGAAATTTTTGCAGCTGCTATTCAAGATTATGGTAGAGGAATTATTATTGGCACACAAAGTTATGGTAAAGGCACCGTACAAAATTCGATCGATTTAGATCAAATGATGGGTGAAGGAACTTCTAAAGTAATTGGGAATACCAATAAATTCGGGCAAATAAATTTAACAATTGCCAAGTTTTATCGCATCAATGGAAGTTCTACTCAGCACAAAGGCGTGAGCCCCGATATTGCCTTTCCAATGGTTTTTGCTGCCGATAAATATGGCGAAAGTGCGGAACCTGCTGCTTTACCCTGGGATGAAATTAAGCGAAGTAATTACAAAACTTTAGCAAACATTGCGCCTGTTAAAAGAGTATTAGTAGAAAAGCATGATAAAAGAATGAAAGGAAGTAAAGATTTCGAACATTTATTAGCAGATATAAAAGAGTTGAAAGTGCGAGATGCGGAAACTACTGCAACATTAAATGAAGCGATAGCCAAAAAAGAAAGAGACGAAAAAGAAGCGGAAAGTTTGGCAAGAGATAACGAAAAAAGAATGGCAAGAGGACTTGCCCCAATGAAGAAAGGCGATCCTAAACCTAAAGCCGTGAAAGCTTTTGATTTTATGCTCGAAGAGTCTTGTATAATTGTTGGCGATTTTGTACAAGCAATTCAAAAATAATTTTTAATAATTTAAAAGTGCACTGAGTTTTTCTGCAATTCTTGCTTTTGCTAAAAAATTATCTTCTAATCCTTTATCCATTGGAATGGCCGTGTCTAGGCTTGCACAGCGAACCACTGGTGCATCTAAAAAGCTAAAACAATGTTCTGCTATATGAGCCGCAAGTTCTGCGCCAAATCCATTCGTTAAAGTATCTTCGTGTAAAATAAATGCACGACCCGTTTTTCGAACAGAATGTTCGACGGCATTTTTATCCCAAGGTTGCAAACTCCTCAGGTCAATTAAATCTGCATCGATGTTTGTGTTTTCATTTAGATAGTCTAAAGCCCAATGTACACCTAAGCCATAGGTAATGATCGAAACTTTATTACCCGATTTAATTAATTTTGCTTCTCCAATGGTGGTGGTATAATAGTCATCTAAAATTTCTTCCGAAATGCCACGGTATAAAAATTTATGTTCAAAAAACATGACGGGGTTTGGATCTTCTATGGCGCTAGCGAGCAAGCCTTTTGCATCGGATGGAAAGGCAGGGTAAACAACTTTTAATCCTGGTGTTTTGGTAAACCAAGCTTCGTTGCTTTGCGAATGGAATGGACCAGCACCAGTGCCCGCACCTGTTGGCATACGAACAACTACATCAACGGCTTGGCCCCATCTGTAATAAGTTTTCGCAAGGTTATTGATAATTTGATTGAAACCAACCGTAGCAAAATCTGCGAATTGCATTTCCATAATTGCTTTGTGGTGATTAATGGCCAAACCCATTGCAGCGCCTACAATGGCAGATTCGCAAAGTGGTGTATTGCGTACTCTTTCTTTTCCAAACTCTTCCACAAAGCCTTCGGTAATTTTAAACGCTCCGCCATATTCTGCCACGTCTTGCCCCATGATAATTAAATTCGAATGTTTGCGCATGGCTTGTTTCATGGCATCCGAAATAGCGTCTAAAAATCTTTTGTTTGTTTTGTTCTCTGTTGTCGCAACAATCTGTTCGGCAGCTGGGGCATACATGTCCTGCAATTCAGTTTCGGAAGATATGGTAACCGATGGATCGTTGAATGCTTGAATAACAGCGGCATCAATTTCTTCTTTAAATTTCAACTTTAAATTTGAAATAAATGTTTCGTCAATTATTTTTTCTGATAAAAGAAATTGTTCATAGTTTTCCACCGGATCTTTTGCTTCCCAAAATTCCAATAAATCTTTAGGCACATATTTTATACCCGAAGCTTCTTCGTGGCCGCGCATCCTAAAAGTTTTACATTCAATTAATATGGGTCGCGGATGCGCGCTAATATCATCTGCGTATTTTTTGAGGGTGTGGTAAACCTCTAAAATATTATTGCCATCAATTTGAATCGCTTCTATGCCATAACCTATTCCTTTGTCGGCAAGATTTTCGCATTTATATTGTTCCGATACTGGAGTAGAAAGACCATAACCATTATTTTCAATCACAAAAATAACGGGTAAATTCCAAACCGCTGCTACATTAAGTGCTTCATGAAAATCGCCTTCACTTGTTGCGCCGTCGCCAGTAAATACAAGCGTGGCTTTTGCGGTATTCGTTAATTTATCTGCAAGCGCAATACCGTCTGCTAAGGCCAATTGTGGGCCCAAGTGAGAAATCATGCCAATAATTTTGTAATCTTGTGTGCCAAAATGAAAAGAACGATCACGACCTTTTGTAAAGCCAGTCGATTTACCTTGAAACTGTGCAATTAATTTGGCAAGAGGAATATTTCTTGAGGTAAATACACCAAGGTTTCGGTGCATAGGTAAAATATAAGATGATGAATCTAAAGCCATGGTTGATCCTACAGATATGGCTTCTTGGCCAATACCCGAAAACCATTTGCCAATTTTGCCTTGCCTAAGTAAAATCAACATTTTTTCTTCGATCATTCTTGGCTTTAAAATTTGCTGATAAAGCGCAATTAATAATTCATCGGAACAGTTCTTGCGTTCGAATTTCATGTTAAGCCTAATTTAATTTTATTTTTTCTTTGGATTTGTTTTAGCTCTCCAAAGTTGTGCAAATGATTGCTCTTCAAAAAGGGGTAATGCTCTTCTCTTGCCCCAAGATTGTGCAAATAATTTACGCACAAAATAACTTTTCCATTTACCCGTAAATAGATCAATTAATTTTCGGTGCAACATAGATTGCTTCCAAAAAAACCAAGCCATTTTTTCGGATTTTGGGTAGAGATGCTGTGCTACAGCATCTCTTCTATTATACAATAACACTTTGTGGATATCAATTTTTACTGGACACACATCAGAACAATTACCACATAAAGTAGAGGCATAGCTCAAATGCTTAAATTCTTCCATTCCTTTTAGGTGTGGAGTGATGATACTACCAATGGGGCCACTGTAAGTAGTGTCGTAGCTGTGACCACCAATATTTTTATATACTGGACAAGCGTTTAAACATGCGCCACATCGAATGCAATACAAGGCTTGGCGTTGGTCTTTTTGTGCTAATAAATTACTGCGACCATTATCTAGTAGTACCACATACATTTCTTCTGGGCCATCGCTTTCTCCTAATTTTTTTGGCCCATTTAAAATAGAATTGTAAACGGTCATTAGTTGCCCAGTGCCTCGGGTGCTTAATAGTGGCCAAAATAAATCTAAATCTTTGATAGAGGGAATAATTTTTTCTATACCAACAACCGCAATATGTACTTTTGGAAAAGTGGTACTTAGTCTGGCATTTCCCTCGTTTTCAGTGATGGAAATACTACCCGTATCGGCAATTAAAAAGTTTGCTCCGGTTATGCCGGCTGTTGCAGTGGTATATTTTTCGCGAAGTAATTCTCTTGCTTTGAGTGTGAGTGCTTCGGGGCTTGCATCTAAAGGAGTACCGAATTTTTCGTGAAAGAGTTTTGCAATATCTTCTTTAGATAAGTGCATCGCTGGAGTGACAATGTGGTAAGGCTTTTGGCCAAGTAATTGTACAATATATTCTCCTAAGTCGGTTTCTATCGAATCTATTTGTTGTGCTGCTAGAAATTCATTCAACTCAATTTCTTCGCAAGCCATCGACTTCGATTTGACCAACATTTTTGTTTCGTGCTTTTTAAGAATGGCAAGAATTTCTTTTTGCGCTTCTTCCACTGTGTTTGCCCAAATTACCTTTCCGCCTTTTCTGATAAAATTGCTTTCAAACTCTAATAGATAGCGATCAAGGTTTTCAATTGTTTTCCATTTAATAAGATGCGCTTTTTTACGAGCAGCTTCTAGGTTAGCAAATTGAGGAAGGCCTTTAGCAACAGCAACATCATATTTGCCAATATTGAATTTAATTTTTTGTCGATGCGACACATCAAAAGATTTCTCTTCTGTTTTTGATTGAAATTGTGATGCAGTCGTGCTCATTATAAATTATATATAATATTTAGCGGTTATTTTCAAAATCGTTTGTCTTGTCTTTTCTTAAAGGTTCTGCGCGATTGGCAATCTCCCATGCAGTATAAAAAACAAGTTTCGTTCTATTGCTAAGCATCGGAAAATTTATTTTCGATATTTCGTCTGTTGCTTTATGATAGTCATCGTGTACGCCATTAAAGTAAAAAATAATCGGAATGTTGTATTTCGCAAAATTATAATGATCGCTTCTATAGTAAAACCTATTGGGATCGCTTGGGCTATTGAATGTATAATCTAAATTCATGTGGGTATAAGCACTATTCATTTTTTCATTTATTTCATGTAAATCCGAACTAATCTTATCCGAACCAATTACATAAATATAATTAGAATCATTTTTGTGTGCCTCATCTACCCTACCAATCATATCGATGTTTAAATCGCAAATAGAATTCTTAATCTCAAAGCTTGGGTTCGATGTATAGTATTGAGAACCCAATAAGCCTTTCTCCTCTCCAGTTACGGTCATAAAAACAATACTTCTTTTCGGACCTTGACCTTGCGCTCTTGCTAAAGCAAAGGCTTCTGCAATTTCAATTACGCCAACTGTTCCAGATCCGTCATCATCTGCGCCATTGTATACTTCGTTATCTATTACACCAATGTGGTCGTAATGCGCTGTGATATAAACATATTCCTCGGGGTACTCTGATCCAGGGATATAACCAATCACATTTTCGGTGCTCGTTTTCTCTTCCAGATAATCAATATTTGCAGTAATTGTACTTTTAAGCACGAAAGGATCAATACTTCTGCGCTTACTGTATTTTTTTCTAAGATTGTCTATATTTTTATTATTTGGCATAAGCAATGCTCTTGCCACATTGTCGTTGATAGTTATGACAGGGAAAGCTTGCATTACTTTTTCTTTGCTTAAATCTCCTGGTCCTTTTGTATAGTTTTCCTCCAATTGCATACTTGGCGTTTCCATTTGGTGTTTATAGCTTTTCGCAAACTTTGCGTATTCGGCATCGACAATTAAAATTAGTTTTGGCTTTAGTTTTTGAATAGCAGCAATTTTTTTGTTTTTATTAGACCAATCACTTTTTTCTTTACTATTACTGAGCAGGTAAAGGCCCTTTTTATTTTTAGGTTCTCCAGCTAAAATCACGACCACTTTTCCTTCAATATTAAAAGTTTTGAAGTCATTTCTAATTTTATCTATAATTCCATAGCCAGCAAAAACAATTTCGTTGCTTTGAAAATTTACATTGCCAATATTTTTTGCGCAGAAAAAATCATCGCCAAAATTAAATACTTGTTGGTTAACAATCAATTTTTTAGCAGCCAATGTTTTTTTAACCAAGTCGAAAGTTTGAAAAAAATTATCGTTCCCCGCTGGTTTTAATTGCAGCCTTTCAAATTCTTTGGCAATATAAATTGCAGCAGCTTTTTGTCCTTTTTGTCCGGTTTCTCTTCCTTGATAATCGTCAGAAGCCAATACCGAAAGGTGTTTGTATAAATCTTCTACGCTTATACTTTCTCCAAATTCAGCTGGGCTAATGGGTTTCTGTGCAAAAGCGATGCTGCTCATGCTAAAGGCAATGCCTATGAAAATACTTTTTTTCATTTGATTGATACGAATGGATTAGCAATTAATTTTATTTACTCTATTGGCATGTCTACCGCCTTCAAAAGCAGTATTTATAAATAAGGCTGTAATTTCTTTTGCTTGTGCAATGCTTACAAAACGCGCTGGAATACATAATATATTAGCGTCGTTATGCGAACGTGCAAGACTTGCTAATGGACTATCCCAGCAAATAGCCGCTCTAATATCTTTGTGTTTATTGGCGGTAATGGCAACTCCGTTGGCGCTTCCGCAAATAAGAATCCCCATTTCAAACGCTTTCTCAACAATTGCATTTGCTACAGGATGCACAAAGTCGGGATAGTCTACCGAGTCTAAATTATATGGACCAAAGTCTTTTACTTCGTGACCATCTGCTGTTAGCATTTCAATTAACACTTCTTTGTATTCGAAACCAGCGTGGTCTCCTCCAATGGCTATTTTCATATTAGTTGTTTTGATAAAATAAATCGTCTGCTATTTTTTTTCTTTTTGCTACACGAGCCGAAACAAAGATGCTGATCTCGTACAAAAAGTATAGGGGGGTTGCCACTAGTAACAAAGTTGGCGCATCTGGCGTGGGGGTAATAAATGCCGCAATTAAAATAATTAAAAAGAAAGCAATTCTTCTGTTGCTACGCATAAACTTTGGCGTCATGATACCAATCTTTGATAAGAAATAAATCACAATGGGCAATTCAAAAACCAAGCCGGTTGCCATGGTAAGTATTGCAACCGTTGAAAGGTAGCTATCTAAGGTAATTTGGTTTATAATTTCTGAACTAATTTCGTAGCTCCCTAAAAAGTTAATAGACATTGGCGTAATAATAAAATAGCCAAATAAAATGCCTGTTAAAAATAAAAAAGAGCCGTAAAAAATTAAACCGCTTGCGTTCTTTCTTTCTTTCTTGCTCAAGCCTGGTTTGATAAAATTCCAAAGCTCAAAAAGTAAATAAGGAAAGCCCATAATAAAGCCGGCATAAAATGCGGCAGTTAAATGTAAATTAAATTGTCCAGCCATCGTATTATTCATGATGGTGAAATTTATTTTATCGATGCATAATCCAGCATCTAAATCATAATAATTTGATAGTTCACATAATTTTCTATAGGTCCAAAAATCAGTTTTCTTTGGTCCGAATATAATGACATCGAATAAAATATCTTTATACATAAAAGCGGTTAGCGCCAATGTAATGATTACTGCCGATGACCTCACTAAATGCCAGCGCAATGCTTCTAGATGATCTACGAAAGACATCTCTGCATTTGGATTAGTTGCGCTGCGTAATTTTTTTAAAAAGTCGGACATATAGAGTATCAAATTTAGGAAAGTATTTCAGATGAACTCAATTAATTATCAATAAAAAAAGCGAGCCTAAACTCGCTTTTTTTATTATTCTGAAAAGTCGAAACTCTCTAAGAACTTGGTCGTAAAGTTGCCCGCTCTAAATTCGGGATCTTTTAATAATTTCAAGTGAAAAGGGATGGTTGTTTTTACGCCTTCTATCACGAATTCGCTCAAGGCTCTTTCCATAGTAGAAATAGCTTCTTCTCTAGTTTGCGCAACGGTAATCAGTTTTGCAATCATGGAGTCGTAATTTGAAGGTATCATATAGCCAGCGTAAACATGGGTGTCTACGCGCACTCCGTGACCTCCTGGGCTATGAAAGTTGGTAATCTTACCTGGTGAAGGTCTGAAATTATTCCATGGATCTTCTGCGTTAATTCTGCATTCAATCGCATGCATAGCTGGCTCGTAGTTTTTGCCTGAAATAGCAATTCCTGCCGCTACTTTAATTTGTTCTTTAATTAAATCGAAATTAATTACCTCTTCGGTAACTGGGTGCTCTACTTGAATACGGGTATTCATTTCCATGAAATAGAAATTACGGTGTTTATCTACTAGAAATTCAACTGTTCCAGCACCTTCGTAATTTACTGCTTTCGCTCCCTTGATAGCTGCTTCACCCATTTTTTGACGCAATTCCGCGGTCATAAATGGGGAAGGAGATTCTTCTACTAATTTTTGATGACGTCTTTGAATAGAGCAATCTCTTTCTGATAAATGACAAACTTTTCCAAACTGGTCGCCGATCACTTGAATTTCGATGTGTCTTGGGTCTTCGATAAATTTTTCTAAATAAATACCGTCGTTTCCAAATGCCGCACCTGCTTCTTGTCTAGCCGAATCCCATGCGCCTTCAAATTCTTCGTCTTTCCAAACAATACGCATGCCTCTTCCGCCACCACCTGCAGTTGCTTTTAGAATAATTGGATAGCCAATCTCGTTTGCAACGGTTATGCCTTGTTTTACATCTGTCAATAAACCAACAGAACCTGGAATGGTGGGTACGCCTGCAGCAATCATTGTATCTTTTGCAGAAGCTTTGTCGCCCATTCCATTAATTTGCTCTGGCGTAGCACCAATAAATTTAATACCATAATCACGGCAAATTTGAGAGAATTTCGCGTTCTCTGAAAGAAAACCATAACCCGGATGAATAGCATCGGCATTGGTAATTTCGGCCGCAGAAATTAAATGCGGAATACTTAAATAAGAATCTTTGCTCGGCGCAGGGCCAATACAAACGGCTTCATCGGCAAATCGAACATGTAAACTATCGCGGTCTGCAGTAGAATAAACAGCAACAGTTTTGATGCCCATTTCTTTACAGGTGCGAATAATTCGCAAGGCAATTTCGCCTCTATTTGCAATTAATATTTTTTTGAACATGTTAGCTTTTGAATTTTTAATAACGATTACAGTAAAATTTTCAATGTAAAAAAATTACATTGGCTCTACTAAAAATAATGGTTGATCGTATTCAATTGGTGAAGCATTGTCAATTAAAATTTTCACGATTTTACCCGAAACTTCTGATTCGATTTCGTTAAATAACTTCATTGCTTCAATTACGCAAAGCACATTTCCTGGTCCTATTTTATCGCCAACATTTACAAACGATGGTTTGTCTGGTGATCCTGAACGATAAAATGTACCAATCATTGGCGATTTAATGGTAATTAAATTTGTGTTTTCGTTTGCTACTGGAGCCACTGGCGCAGGAGCCGCTGCCGCAACAGGTGCAAGAGCCGCTGCCATTGGCATAGGTGCTGCTTGCATGTTTACAACAGTAGGCGCATTACCTTGCGCTTTAATTGTTATTTTAAAATCTTTTCTGTCAATAGACACTTCGCTTACACCAGATTTAGCTACAAATTTGATGAGCTCTTGTATTTCTTTAATATCCATATCGATTATTTTAAATTTATTATTAAAAACTATTTAGTATCGTAGGCCCATTTAATATAAACAGCACCCCAAGTAAATCCTCCGCCAAAAGCAGCCAAAATAATATTGTCTCCTTTTTTTAATTGACTTTCCCATTCCCATAAACACAATGGAATAGTACCGTTAGTGGTATTACCATATCGGTGAATATTGAGCATTACTTTATCGCTACCGATGCCCATTCTGCTAGCAGTTGCATCGATGATTCTTTTATTTGCTTGATGTGGCACAAGCCATGCAATATCATCGGCAACTAAATGGTTTTTCTCCATAATTTCTGCCGAAACTTCTGCCATGTTGGTAACCGCAAATTTATAAACAGATTGGCCTTCTTGGTAAACGTAATGTTCTTTAGCTTCTACGGTTTCATGTGATGCCGGTTTTGCAGACCCACCTGCTTTTTGATGAAGGTGTATCCTACCCGAACCGTCGCTTTTTAAAATTGAATCAATTATTCCATTTTCATCTGTTGAAGGTTCTAATAAAACTGCACCAGCACCATCGCCAAAAATAATACAAGTAGTGCGGTCTTCGTAATTGATAATCGAGGACATTTTATCGCCACCTACTACTACTATTTTTTTATAACTACCCGATTCAATAAATTTTGCAGCGGTGGTAAGTGCATAAATAAATCCAGAGCAAGCCGCATTAATATCGAAACCAAAAGCGTTTTTAGCACCAATTTTATCGGTAATAATATTTGCAGTTGCTGGAAATTGCATATCTGGTGTGGTTGTCGCGCAAATTAATAAATCGATTTCGGATGCTTCGATTCCTTTTTTGGCAAGTAGACCAAGCACGGCTGCTGCGCCCATATCTGAGGTGCCTTTACCTTCCCCTTTTAAAATTCTTCTTTCTTGAATGCCAGTCCTAGATTGAATCCACTCGTCTGTGGTATCAACCATTACTTCTAATTCTTTATTCGTAAGAACATAGTCTGGAACATATCCAAATACTCCGGTAATAGCTGCGCGAGTTTTATTCATTTAGTTTATTCCTTGAATGCCGCTTTAATTTTTTCTGTCAAATTTGTACTCACCATTTCTTTAGCGAGCAATATCAAATTTTTAATTGCAATATCGTTTGAAATACCATGACCAACTACTACAGGCGCGTTAACACCAAGTACAGGACTGCCACCATAATTCTCGTAATTTAAACGAGCAAAAAATGGCGCATCCATTCCTTTTCCAGCAGTCATATCATGAAATGTTTCGGAGAGCTTTAATACAATGTTACCAGTAAATCCATCGCAAACAATTACATCTGCTTTGTCGTTAAATAAATCACGGCCTTCGATATTTCCAATAAAATTAATATTTGCTGTTTCTTTTAAAAGCGGATAAGTTGCTTGTGTAAGTATGTTTCCTTTTTCGGCTTCTTCGCCAATATTTAGCAAACCTACTTTTGGATTTTTGATGCCGAATAAAATTTCGGCAACTAAAGAACCTAAAATTGCAAATTGCACTAAGAGTTCTGGTTTGCAATCGGCATTAGCGCCAACATCTAAGATTACCCCAAAGCCACCATTTTCTTTTGGTAAATAAGAGCAAATGGCAGGCCTGTTCATTCCTGGAATAGTTTTTACGCTAAACATAGAGCCCACTAACATGGCGCCAGAATTTCCAGCACTTGCAAAGGCATCAATGCTGCCCTCTTTTAGCATTTGGAAACCAATACTTAAACTTGAATTTGGTTTTTGAGAAAGTGCACGAGTGGGGTGTTCGCCCATTTCGATGACTTGATCTGCATGAATAAAGTCGAACAAACTAGCGTCCACTCCGTTTTCGGAAAGTATGGATTTAGTCATTGGCTCATCGCCAATTAAGACAATTCTACAGTCGGATGGGACTTCATTTAAAGCTAAAATTGCTCCCAAGGTTGTAGCCTTAGGAGCAAAATCTCCACCCATAATATCAATTCCTATTCTCATTAGGAGTGATTAATATTAGTTAGCAGCGTTTTCCACGATCATTTTGCCTTTGTAGTATAAGTTTCCTTCTACTTTATAGGCTCTATGAGGCATGTGTACTGTACCAGTAGTTTGACAAACTACCAATGCAGGTGCTTCTGCTTTGTAATGTGTTCTTCTTTTGTCTCTTCTCGATTTCGAGATTTTGCGTTTTGGATGTGGCATTTTGCTACAAATTTAAAGGGTAATAATTATTTTCCTGTTAATTTCTTTAACGCCTCCCATCTGGGGTCTATGTCCTCATTTGGTTGGTCTGTTGATTTTTCTGCGGACAATTTATTAAGTATGGCAAGTGTTTCTTTATTACACCCTGCTTGGCCGTTTGGCAAATCTGCATGGATGTGCACAAATGGTACAGAAAGAATGATAAACTCATAAATGTAGTTTGCTACATTTATTTGATGTTCGTGAATAGCCAAAACTACCACTTCGTCCGATTGCTCAAACGCTTCTTCCCCTAACTTAAAAATTAGTCTTTCTTCCGTTTCCATTGGGTAATCAAAATCGTCGGTACACCTATCGCAAGTTAAACTTACTGTGCCTTTTATTTTGAAATCGAGCACAAATAGTGCCTCTTGTTTATTAAACGTGAGGTTTACCTTTAATGCTCCCAATTTTACTGGCGAATAATCAAATTCGTCAAAGAACGATTTATCTATATTATATTCGAAATCATGTTTCCCTAGTTTTAGGCTTGTGAAAACAATAGAAAAAGGTTTTAACTTGTTCAATTTCAAATTTTAATTAGCCCGCAAATGTATAAAAACTAATTGGATAATGAAAGCGGATTGCCGCCATTTTTCAATTATTCGCCCTTATCTTTCGTTAATCGGTGGATTTTTAACGGATTTTCGCTAATTTCTTGCTGAATTTTACGATTTCTCACAATATCAATCGCTAAATAAAGCGCCTCTCTAAAAGAGCTTTCGTCGGCTAGGTTTTTGCCAGCAATATCGTATCCGGTTCCATGTGCTGGAGAGGTTCTTACAAATGGCAAGCCTGCCGTAAAATTTGTCCCGTTATCAAATGACAGGCTCTTAAAAGGAATCAAACCCTGATCGTGGTACATGGCTAATACCGCATCAAATTCTCTGTAGCTATGCTTCCCAAAAAAACCATCGGCTGGATAAGGTCCAAAAACAACTAGTTGATGATTGTTTGCTTTTTGAATGGCAGGAATAATAACGGTTTCTTCTTCTTTGCCCAATGCACCATTATCTCCTGCATGCGGATTAAGACCCAAAACCGCTATTTTGGGTTTCCTGATCCCAAAATCTGATTTTAAGCTATTGGCTAATAAGGTAATTTTATGATGAAGTTTTTCGATATGTAAATGCGAAGACACGTCTTTTAATGGAATATGCCCCGTAGCAACACCAATTTTTAATTCTTTGCTGACCATTAACATCAACGAATCTTTTTGTTCTGTTTTAGATTGTAAATATTCTGTATGACCAGGAAATGCAAATCCCGCCTCTTGAATACTATGTTTATTAATGGGCAATGTTACCAAAGCGTCAATTTTACCAGCCTTTAAGTCCTCGGTTGCTTTTTCGAGGGCATCAAAGGCATATTTACCAGCAATGGCAGTGCCGGTGCCCATGTCAATTTTTCCTTCTTCGGCCCAAACATTAATTAAATTGGCTCTTTTAGCATTTGCTTGATGCGCTTCATTTATAATATTGAAACTAAAATCTTGAATGCCTAAGAGTTTACGATGAAAAGAAGTGGCTTTAGAAGAGCCATAAACAATGGGTGTGCAAAGGTCAAAAACCCGGGCATCTAAAAAGGTTTTAAGCATAACCTCTATGCCTATGCCGTTAATATCACCAATACTTATACCTATTTTTATTTTATCTGAATCGTTCATAATCTATATTTTGAGGATGAATTTTGGAGCTCAATTTTAATTGATTTCCTAGTTCAGCGCAAATTAATTAAAATTGTCAGGATTAATAAAACCAATTTCATGCAAGTTAGGGCAAAAAAGTTTTTAGGACAGCATTTTTTAACGGATAAAAACATTGCCCATAAAATTGTGAAGGCACTCCAAACCAAAGAAGGTATTGTGCTGAATGTATTGGAAGTAGGCCCAGGTATGGGGGTTTTAACCGATTTTATGGTTACAGATCAATCCATATCTTTGAGTGTAATTGATATTGACAGAGAGTCGATTATTTACTTAGAAAAGAAATATCCTTTGTTAGGTGATCGAATTATTTCGGGCGATTTTTTAAACTTAGCTTTTGAGAAATTTGTGGAGCCGGGTAAAGATTTTGCCATCATTGGCAATTTCCCTTACAATATTTCTTCTCAGATTTTATTTAAAGTATTAGATAATAAAGAAAAAGTTAGCCAGGTTGTAGGCATGTTTCAAAAAGAAGTAGCAGAAAGAATTGTGGCTAAAGCAGGAACAAAAGCATACGGAATTTTAAGTGTGTTGATGCAAGCCGATTATGAAATTGAATATTTGTTTACTGTAAATCCGGGTGTTTTTAATCCGCCACCCAAAGTAAAATCTGCCGTAATTTCTGCTTTGCGAAATACCACAAATGTTTACGATGGTGCGAACGAAAATTTATTCAGAGAAATTGTAAAAGCTGCGTTTAACCAACGCAGAAAAACCTTAAGAAATTCCTTGCGAAAATATTTAACACCAGCCATTCAAGAAGAAAAAATGTTTGATTTAAGGGCCGAAAGATTAAGTGTAAACGACTTTGTTTGGCTAACAAAATTAATTACAAAAGCAATTGATGAAAAAAAATAATGTTAAAATTTTAGTCACCGAAGATATTCATCAAATATTTTTTGATGTATTGGCTGCTGCTCAGATTTTAGTCGATGACCGATCAAATATTAGCAGCAGGGATGAGCTGAAAGCACTATTACCATTGTATGATGGAATATTAGTTCGGTCTAAATTTTTTGTTGATGAAGATTTAATTGCTGGCGCTAAAAATTTAAAATTGATTGCTAGGGCTGGTGCTGGAATGGATAATATTGACGAGGTTTATTGTCAATCAAATGGCATTACCTTAATAAATGCGCCCGAAGGAAATAGAGATGCCGTTGCCGAACATGTTATTGGCATGTTGCTAAATCTATTACGCAATATTTCTAAATCAAATGCAGAAATTAAAAATGGAATTTGGTTAAGAGAAGAAAATAGGGGTATAGAAATTGGCGGCAAAACAATCGGAATTATTGGTTATGGAAATACCGGGAAAGCACTTGCAAAAAAACTCAGCGGCTTTGGCGTAAGTTGTATTGCTTATGATAAATACCTTGTAAATTATTCCGATCAATTTGCCCAAGAAGTAAGCCTAAACGAATTACAAAACAGCGCAGATATTATTTCTATACATGTGCCCTTAACTGCTGAAACAAAATATTTAATTAATGATGCTTTTATAGCTAATCTAAAAAATGGCGTCGTGATTTTAAATGCCTCGCGTGGGCCTGTTTTGCAAACGGCTGCTTTGATTCAAAATATACAGAGCGGAAAAGTAGCCTATGCGGCACTAGATGTGCTTGAAAATGAGAAAATTGATGAATTAAATACGATTCAGCAATCGGAGTTTGATCAATTATGCAAAGAAAGTAAAGTCTTGTTAACCAGCCATATAGCAGGTTGGACGAAAGCATCCTATTATAAAATTGCACAGGTTTTAGCCCAAAAAACCATTCAGTATTTCAATAACCAAAGTAATTAGTCAAAATTCAGCTAATCAGCTGATTTTTAATACCATTTGAAAGCCCCTTTCAAATGGTTGCATTTTATTTGTAACATTTCTCTTACTAAAATTTGCATTTTATCTATTATTAACATTATATTTATTTTTAATAAAAAAATCAATAAACCCTAAGATCAACATTATGATGAGAAAGTTTTACGCATTCTTAGTCTTGTTAACAATCACAATTGGTCAAGCGGCATTCGCGCAAAGCGGTGCAGGCGAGCTAAGAGGAAAGGTTGTAGATTCTAAGACTAAAGAGGGAGTGCCGTTTGCAGGAGTTATCGTAGAGTTAAATGGAACTCAGGTTGCTGCGCAACAAACAGACTTTGATGGCAATTATGTTATCAAACCAATCTCTCCAGGTAAGTATGATGTCCGCGTGGAAATCATAGGTTACAGTAAAAGGATTATTAACGGAGTTATCATTAACTCTAACAGACAAACTTATGTCAATCCCGATATTGCTGCCAGTGTAACTAATATTCAAACGGTAACCGTAACAGATTACGCGAAACCTTTGATTGAAAGAGATAACAACATTGCAGGAGGAACTTTAACCGCAGAAGAAATTATAAAACTTCCAACTAGAAACATTAACTCTTTAGTATCAACAACTGCAGGTGTTTACCAAGCAGACGAAGGAGATGGTTTAGTAGTAAAAGGTTCGAGAGATGATGCAAACGATTATTATATTGATGGTGTAAAAGTTAGGGGAATTGCAGGTGTACCTCAAGGTGCGATAGAGCAAATTTCAGTTATAACAGGTGGTGTACCTGCTCAATACGGTGACGCAACGGGTGGTATTATTACCATTACTACCAAAGGACCTTCAAGAAAATTAAATGGTGGCGTAGAAGCGGCTACTTCTGAATTCTTAGATGGTTACGGATATAATTTAGTAAGTGGAAACGTGAGTGGTCCATTATTAGTTCATAATAGAGGACAAGAAGGCGAAAGACCAACTTTAGGTTTCTTTATCTCGGGCGAATTAGAAAGCAAGAGAGATCAAAACCCTTCTTATGTGGGTGCTTGGAAAGCGAATGACAGCTGGTTGAAAAATGTTCGTGAGAACCCAGCAATTTTTAATTTCACCCCAGGATCTGCCAATCCAATTGTGGCAGTACCAAATGGCAACTATACACAAAACGGACAATTAGACAAATCAAAAGCGCAAGATGGAAACGAAATTCGTAACATCAATTTTAATGCAAGTTTAGATTTTCAACCAAGTTTAAATAACACTTTCAAATTTGGTTTTTCTGGTACGAGTCGTTATCAAAAAGTTTATAACAGGTCTAACATGTTATTTAATTCTGATAACAACCAAGAATTTACTAGAAATACTTATCGTGTGTATGGTCGTTATACGCAGAAGTTCTCTAGCAATGGCGAAGACGAGAGCAAAAATTTATTGAAAAATGCATATTATACTATACAAGCAGATTTTTCTAGAGATAAAAGTGTTCAACAAGATCCAAATCACAAAGATAATTTGTTTAACTATGGTCATATTGGTAAATATGAAACACTTCGTGAAAATAGATACGGCGCAATTGTACCAACAGACACTATCTTAACTTCTAATGGAGATACCGTGCGTTTCCAAAGTGTTGGAACCGGAACTAACGCAGGCACAAGAGACACTTCATTTTTATTTAATGCAGGTTCTGCTAATCCATATTTAGCAAATTATGTTTCTTCCTTGTATTCATTTATCAATACCGAATTTGGAGAGGGTAATATTAATAGTATAACTACTTTTCAGGGTTTAGGTGGTATTGTAAATGGTAACAGCGCACCAAGTATTTACGGTGGGTTATTTGCACAGCCAGGTGCGGTTGCAAATTTGTATGAAGAAAACTTAAGAGATCAATATAGAATTTCTGCAATGGCTTCTGCCGATATTAAAAATCACTCGATACAAGTTGGTTTAGAATATGAGCAAAGAATTGAAAGCAGATTTAGAATCAACCCAAGATCTTTATGGACTACTATGCGTCAACAATCAAATGGTTATTTGACTTTAGACAAGTCTGCTATGACTGTTGATACCAATGGATATTCAATCATCAACTTAAACGCTGCGGGTGTTTCTGTTTCGGGTGATACGGTAACTTGGAGCAGAGCCAATGATTATACAAACGCTTCGGATTTCGCTAAAGCAGCTAGAATAAAATTAGGCTTAAATGCTGGAGATTATTTAGATGTAGATGCTTACGATCCTTCTACTTTCTCATTAGGTATGATTGGTGCAGAAACTTTATTAGATAACTTAAATCCTGCTGGAGTAAGTTATACTTATAGTGGGTATAGTTTTGATGGAAAGAGAAGTACAGAAAATATTACGCTCAATGATTTCTTTGATGATCAGAATCCTGATAAACAATGGAGGGTTGGAGCGTTCAGACCAGTATATATTGCTGGTTATATTCAAGATAAATTTACCTATAAAGATATTATCTTCAGTTTAGGGGTGCGTATCGATCGTTTCGATGCCAACCAACAAGTCTTGAAAGACAGATACTCTTTGTTTGATACAAGAAAAGCAGGTGAAATTGCTAATCGTCCTACAAATATTTCTGAAGATGCCGTTGTTTACGTTAACGACAAACAATTTGGTGGCGTTAGAGGCTACAGAATGGGAGATGTTTTCTATGATGCTGCAGGTAATGTTGTTCAAGACGTAACTGCTATTAAGAGTTCACAAGACGGTAAAATTACGCCATGGTTAACATCAGAATCATTTGATGAAAATGGTAATACAAAAGTAGGCAATTCGAGCTTTAAAGATTATGCACCTCAAACGCAAATCATGCCGCGTATTGCTTTCTCTTTCCCTATTTCGGACGAAGCAAATTTCTTTGCTAACTACGACATCTTAACACAACGTCCACGTTCAAACGTGTTTAGTAATCCAATCAATTACTATTTATATTCGTTGAGTAAACAAAGTGTCACTTTGGTGAGTCCGGACATTGCGCCAGAAAAAACCATCAACTACCAATTAGGTTTCAAACAAAAAATCGGAAACACTTCGGCTTTAACTTTAACAGCTTTCTACAAAGAGTTAAAAGATAACTTCCAACAATTACAAATTGCAACGGCTTATCCAGCTTCTTATATTACTTTTAAAAACCAAGATTTTGGAACCATTAAAGGTTTTACTTTGCAGTATGATTTAAGAAGAACTAATAACTTATCTGCAAACATTGCCTATACTTTACAATTTGCAAACGGTACTGGTTCTAATGCATCATCTGCTGGAAATTTAATTTCGAGTGGAGAGTCTGAGCCAATCAGAATTCCATTGCCTTTAGATTACGATCAAAGACATACTATTGTGGCTTCACTTGATTACCGTTATGGTATGGGTACAGATTACAATGGACCTGCTGCTTTGAAAGGTTTATTAGAAGGCTTCGGTTCTAACTTTATTATTAGAGCGGGTTCTGGAACACCTTATTCAAGAATTTCACAAGACATTGTACAAAACATTCTTTCTGCAGACGATACCCGTTTCAGAAGGTTAATAGGAGAGATCAATGGTTCTCGTTTACCTTGGCAAATCAATATGGATTTAAGAATGGATAAAGATTTCCAATTAACTGCAAAAGCAGCCGATGGAAAAGGAAGAAGTTCATCATTAAATTTATATGTATTGGTTCAAAATGTATTGAACGCAAAACGAATTGCAAGTTTATATCCAGCTACAGGTTTACCTGATGATGATGGTTATTTAACTTCACCGCAAGCGGTTCAACCATTAACTGAATTCCAAGATCCACAAGCCTACATGGACATGTATCATATTGCAGTGAATAATCCTGATAACTTTAAATTACCAAGAGTAATTAGAATTGGTGCAATCTATAACTTCTAAGAGAAATGAAAATGAAAAATATATCATATAAACTATCTGCTTTTGTTGGTGCAAGTCTATTAACGCTTGCATTAGGAGTAGGACAAGTAAAGGCCGATGTATACAAAGGCCCAGGAGCGGGGACACCAACTTATCCTCGCACACAAATGAGGGCTGCAAATATTTGCGACCCAGCATCCTCACAAATTGATTTAGATGTTAACAATGTGCGTTGTAGATTGTTAAACGGAGGAGATATGTGGTGGGATATTTTTGCAACTAAAAATGCAAGATACGAAGTACCAAAAGTAGATCCAGGAGGAAGAAGTATTCATGCTTCTTTTGCATCTGGTTTATGGTTTGGTGGTGTTGATGGTGGTGAACAATTAAAAACCGCTGGTCAAACCTATCGTCAAACAGGTTTAGACTTTTGGCCAGGACCATTAGATACCTTAACAGCTACCATTACTAAAGATGATTGTAAAGCATGGGATAAACAATACAGTGTGTTGCGTCCAGAAATTACAGAATATGTATCAAGCGGAGTTGTTTCAGAAAACATTGCTAAATGGCCAGGTAACGGGGATGCAAGTAAAGGACAAGCGCAATTTATGGCGCCATTCTTTGATGCAGACGGCGATGGTATTTACAATACAGCTAGTGGCGACTATCCAACTTTAGATCCTAATGAATTAGGTGCAAAGCCAGACCAAATGATTTGGTGGGTATACAACGATAAAGGTGGTGTGCATACTGCTTATCCGGGTGGTGAGCCCATTGGATTAGAAGTACACGCTTTAGCTTTTGCATTCAAAACTTCGAACGAATTAAATAACATGACTTTCTATAAGTATTCTATTTACAACCGTTCAAGCACTCCATTATTTAGAACCTACTTTGGTGTATTTACCGATTCGGATTTAGGTGGTGCAGACGACGACTTTGTAGGTTGTAACATGGCATTAGTAGATAGCGACGGACCTTCGGGCCCACTTCCTCCAAAAAGAAGAAGTTTTGGTTACACATATAATGCAGACAATGACGACGCCGATGGAGCTTCTCCAGGATATGGTGCAACGCCTCCAGCTTTTGGTATCGATTATTTCCGTGGTCCTAAAGATGAAAATGGAAATGAATTACCGATGTCTACTTTTATGTTCTTTACCAACCAAGGTCAAGCAGGTATCAACTCAGATCCATCAAACGCAGTTCAATTATACCGTTACTTAAGAGGCTATTGGGCAGATGGGCAACCATTAACTTATGGCCAAGCAACGGGTAGAGGTGGAACGGATACTTGTTTATATGCATTCCCTGGTTCAACAGATCCAGACGGTCGTGCACCATGGGACGAAACCAGTACACCTGGTGATAGACGTATGGTTCAAGCTTCAGGTCCATTTACTTTACAACCAGGCGCAGTAAACGAAGTAATTATAGGTGCTGTTTATGGCCGTGCAGATAATGGCGACAATAAAGCATCTATCTCGGCTGCATTAATAGGTGATGACAAAGCACAAGTTTTATTTGACAATGCGTTTAAATTGGCAAATGGTCCAGAGCCGGTAAACATGGTTATTGTTCCAGGCGACAAGAGAATTAAAATCATGTTAGAGGGAACTACTAAATGTGAAAGGTACAATGCAAGAGAATTAGATAACGAAGATTTGAAATTATACAATTACAAATTCCAAGGTTATCGTATCTATCAAGTAAAAGACCAAACTGTTTCGGTTAGTAATTTAAATGATATTTCTAAAGCAATTGAAATTTTACAAGTAGATATAAAAGATAAAATTTCAAGAGTAATCAATAAATCTTTTGATGCAAATACACAAAACACGCAAGCGAAAATTGAAATTGAGGGAGAAAACAAAGGAGTGGCACATTACTTTGATGTAACAACTGATCAATTCGCTACTAGCTACGATGGTAAATTTATCAACGGAAATGATTATTACTTTATTTGTATTCCATATGCAGTTGCAGATTCTGCAGTGTTCACCAAATATTTACCATCTAGAACAAGTACCAAAGTGGTGAAAGTAATTCCTAACCGCCAAGTTTTAAACGGAAAAATTAATGGTATCGCAGACGACGGTTTAGCAGTAACGAGATTTGCTGGTGCAGGTAATGGCGGCGCAGTGTTAGATTTAGATCCAACATCTGAATCGGATATTATTGCTGGTGTTTTAAAAGGAGGAACAAAACCTAAAGCAAAGTATGCGGTAAGCAAAGGACCAGTAACTATTAATGTTTACAATCCTACCATTTTAGAAAAAGCAAATTACCGCTTAGAATTTACCGCAGACATGAAGAGTTATGTATTATTAAACGATGATACCAATGACACTTTAATGGTTTCGGATACTACTTATAATACCAGTACTACTTTAAATGAAAATGAGCAAGCCGCACAAATTCGTACGTACGAAATAGGCTCGAACGGGCTACCTCGTTTAGTGAATGCAAAACCACTTGGGTTTTCTATTAAAGTGAACAATACTTTAAGTGCTCCGGGTACAGCTACTGCCATTGAAAACAATAATAACTTCTTAGAAGCCTCTATTGTTTATGCAGATAAATCTAAAAATTGGCTATCAGGTTACAGCGGATTAGCAAGTAATGCAACACCTGCCGTTGCTGGTTGGATAGAAAATAATGCAACCGTAGACCCGAACGAAGTGTATAGCAATGTATTAAGTGGTACTTGGGCGCCTTATAAATTACTAAGGAATCCAACTTCAACAGATTTAAAGAAAACAAGTCCTTTATTCGATCAAGTAACAAAAGGTACGGCTTATAAATTTGATTCAATCGGAAGTTACGATATCGTGTTTACTAGTGATACCACCAAATGGTCAGAATGTATTGTAGTAGAATCATCTGTTGGTGGAACCATTGAGCCTTCTAAAAACAATGAAAAGAGAATGAATTTGAGACAGGACAACATTGGTTACGGTATTGGTAAAAGTAAATTCCCTGGTTATGCAATTAACTTAGAAAACGGAGAACGCGTAAATATTTTCTTTGCAGAAGCTTCGGCTTTAGCAGACGAAAATGGCGCCGATATGAAATGGAATCCAACCTCAAATACTACTTTCTTGAATCGTGGAGGTCGTCACCATGTTTATGTAACGCGTCGTGCGTACGATGGTTGTAATCAATTATGGAATTTGTTAAGTAAAAATGGTACTGATTTCAATAACCCAACTTATGCAGATCAAAAAACAGCATACTTCATGGTTGATTGGGTTACGGTTCCAGTATTAACATCGGGTAAGCAATTATTATCAACAGATGTAAAAGTAAGGTTGCGCGTTTCTAAACCATATGCAAAATTCGCAACAGAGGCAACAGGAACAGGTGTGCCAGTTTATAAATTCAATACGCAAAACTCTGTTAGATCGGCATTCGATAACGTGGCAGAGGATAATAAAAATGCATTAGCATTAATCAATGTAGTACCAAATCCTTACTATGCGTATTCTACTTACGAACCAGACAGAAACAGTAACAGAGTTAGGTTTACTAATTTGCCTGCAAAAGCAACAGTAACAGTATATACAACAAATGGCATGTTGGTTCGCAGAATGACAAAATCTGATGCGGCTACCACTAGTATTGAATGGGATTTAAGAAATTCAAATAGAATTCCAATTGCAACCGGAGTATATATCATTCACATTGATTGCCCTTTAATTGGCGAGAAAACGCTGAAATGGTTAGGTGTAATGAGACCTGTTGATTTTACAAACTTTTAATTGTTGAACGAATTAAAAATCAGATATGAAAAATATTTTTAAAATAGTAAGTACTACAATATTAGGCGCTTTATTACCTGCAATTTTAATTGCAGGTAATGGCGAGCGCGCAGGTACTGGTGGCGCAACAGAATTATTGATTAACCCTTGGGCGCGTAGTGCCGGATTTGGTGGTATCAATACGGCAATGGCTAAAGGGGTAGAAGCCATGAATGTCAACGTTGGCGGGTTAGCTTATACTAAAAACACCGAAGTAGTTTTCTCAAGAACAACTTGGTTAAAAGGTTCTGATGTAAACATCAGCGCATTTGGATTGAGTCAAAAAGTAGGAACTTCTGGCGTATTAGGTATCAGTATCATGTCAATGGATTTTGGTGATATCGATGTAACGACCAACGATAGACCAGAAGGAAATATTGGAAAATTCTCTCCTAAATTAGTGAACTTTGCATTAGCGTATTCGAAAGAATTCTCTAACAGTATTCACGGTGGTATTTTGGTGAGAGGCATTCAGCAATCAATTGCAGATTTAAATTCGTCAGGATTTTCTTTAGATGCAGGTATTCAATATACGGGTGGCGATAACGACGAATTAAAATTCGGTATTGCATTGCGTAACATTGGTCCAGATATGGTGATGCAAGGTGACGGTTTAATGGCAACATTTACAGATCCTACTTTGCCATTCGCAGTAGAAGGATATCGTAAATCACAAGCTTATCAAATTCCTTCTTTATTAAACATGGGTTTATCGTACGATTTATATTTTCAAAAAGACCATCGTATAACGCCAATGTTTAATTTTACATCTAACTCATTCTCTAACGATTTAATCGGTTTAGGATTAGAGTATAGCTACAAAAATTATTTAATGTTTAGAGGAGCTTACAATAGCGAGAAAAATATTGACATTGCGGCAACTTCTCCAAGTGTTTATAATGGCTTAACTTTTGGAAGTACCATTGAATTGCCTTTAAATGATAAAGGCTCAACATTTGCAATTGATTATTCTTATAGAGTAACACATGTTTATGATGGAACACATGCCATTTCTGCGCGTATAACATTATAACATTATAATTTAATTTTTTAATAAAAGAAGGCCGTATTTATATACGGTCTTCTTTTATTTTATCAGTACCAACAAGATTTTTATTAATACAATTTTTATTATGTCAGAAGTAACTTATTTTACGCAAGAGGGATTAGAGAAATTAAAAGAAGAAGTAGCGCATTTAAAAGCGGTAGAGCGTATAAATATTTCTAAGCAAATTGCAGAAGCGAGAGACAAAGGTGATTTGTCTGAAAACGCCGAATATGATGCCGCTAAAGAAGCGCAAGGCTTGTTAGAGCTCAAAATTTCTAAACTAGAGCAAGTTTTAGGAAGTGCTCGGGTAATTGACGAATCAAAACTAGATGCGTCTAAAGTATTGGCATTGTCTAAAGTGAAAATAAAAAACACGAAGAATGGCGCCGAAATGACTTATCAATTAGTTGCCGAAAAAGAAGCCGATTTGAAGTCTGGAAAAATCTCTATTAAATCTCCCATTGCCCAAGGTTTATTAGGCAAATCGGTTGGCGATAAAGTTACCATCACGGTTCCAAGTGGTAATGTTGATTTTGAAATTATTGAAATTTCAAGATAATGTCGAGTATATTTTCTAAAATTATTGCAGGTGAAATTCCTGCTTATAAAGTGGCAGAGAGCGATCAGTTTGTCGCGTTCTTAGATATTTTACCCTTAGCCAAAGGCCATGTATTGTGTATTCCTAAAAAAGAAATAGATTATATATTTGACATGGAAGAAGCGGATTATTTGGCATTGATGCACTTTAGTAAAAAAGTGGCTAAAGGCATTAAGCAAGTAATTCCCTGCAAGAAAGTGGGAGTGGCAGTGATTGGATTAGAAGTGCCACATGCGCATGTGCATTTAATTCCAATGAATACCGTTCAGGATATGAACTTTAGCAATCCAAGGTTAACTTTTACTAAAGAAGAATATCTGCAATTAGTGGAAACAATTAGCGCGGCTATTTCGATTTAATACCAGATTTACTTTCTTGTAATTTGCTAGGGTTGTCTGCTAGAAAAGCTTTCCAACCAGTATGCTTTTTATCGCCGCTCTTGCCTCCAATATTGTTTTGTAAATAATGACAAACCGCTGCAGCCAATCCGTCTGTAGCGTCTAAAAACGCCGCATCATTTTTAAACTTTAATAACTGTTGCAACATAGCCGCCACTTGTTCTTTAGAAGCGTTGCCGTTTCCGGTAATGGATTGTTTTATTTTTTTGGGAGAATATTCTGTAATTGGAATATTTCGGTAAAGTGCTGCTGCCATAGACACGCCTTGCGCTCTGCCTAACTTTAACATGGACTGCACGTTTTTTCCAAAAAACGGCGCTTCAATGGCGAGCTCATCTGGATTGAATGCATCTATAATCGCAAGAATGCCTTCAAAAATAACTTTCAATTTCATGGGGTGATCGTCGCCCTTGCCTGTTTCAATGACGCCATGTTTGATTAGCGTGATAGCAGATCCGCGCACTTGGATAATTCCATATCCAGTAACAGCAGTACCCGGGTCAACGCCTAAAATTATTTGATCTCTCAATTGCTGATAATTTTCGTTATTTTGTATAAGTGAAACTATTTCTACAAAGATACAAGAAGCTTTTAGTAAACCTACTGAAAGTTAGCATACTGCTCTTAACAATTGCCTATGTGGCAATTGAATTAATGCACAGAAATGCCTTGGAAAATATAGGGCAAATTACCGCTCAAATACAATCTGGACAAAAGCTATATCTATTAGTATTGGTAGTCATATTGATGCCCTTGAATGTTTTTTTAGAATCAAGTAAATGGCAATTTGCCGCTAGCAAATTAGAAAAACTTTCCATAAGGCGTGCCATTGCTTCGGTTCTTGCAGGCATGAGCATTGGCATATTTACGCCAAATAATATTGGCGATTATGGCGGGCGTATTTTATATTTAAGCGAAGGCAATCGCATTAAGGGAGTGCTGGTTAATTTTATTTCCTCTATTGGGCAAATGGTGATTACTTTACTTGCAGGCTTTATTGCTTTTTATTTTTATGCGCCGCAATATGTAAACCAAGACCCGCTGATCAATTACATATTATTGTATTTCGTTTTATTTTTAATGGTAGTGGTCTTGTATTTATTTTTAAATATAGGACGTATTACCTATTACTTATCTTCATTGGGCTGGTTCAAAAAGCATGTCGAACTACTTGCTGTTTTTGCTTTATTTAAAAATATCGATTTAATAAAAATTTTAGCTTGGTCCGCCCTGCGTTACCTTGTTTTTTCTTCGCAATATTTACTGTTATTGCATTTCTTTATTCCAAGCATGGCTATTAGCGAAACGTATATGATGATTACCTTAATATTCTTTACGCAGTCTATCTTGCCTGGTTTTGCTATTACAGAGTTGGGGGTGCGTTCTGGCATTGCGGTGTTTTTTCTCGGACATTTAAGCGCAGATACCATAGGCATATTAGCAGCAGCATTTTCTATATGGAGTGTAAATGTTATCTTGCCTTCCTTGGTAGGAACTTATTTTATCATCAAAGCAAAATTTATCGGTGCAAATTCTTAATATTATTACGGTTATTTTATTGATTTGTTATTCGGGCATATTGCTTTTTTTTATCAAAGGCTGGTGGGGTTTGAAAAACGGGCAGCCAATTCAAAGTCAATTCAAAACCACGGTTAGTGTGTTAGTGCCTGTTAGAAATGAAGAACAACACATTGCAAATTTAGTACAAGACTTAATTGCACAAAATTATCCAATCGCACTTTTTAATATCATTATAATAGATGATCATTCTACAGATCAAACAGCTACTATCGTTCGGTCGTTTAGCAATTCAAATTTGCGCTTGCTCCAATTATCGATCGAGAAACCAATTAATTCTTATAAAAAAAGAGCAATTGCTACCGCTATTGCCGAATGCGATTCCGAATTAATTATTACCACCGATGGCGATTGCAGGATGGGTTCAGATTGGATTGCCAGTATTGTGAGTATGTATGAACAAGAGCAATGTCAATTAATTTCTTCGCCAGTGGCGTATCATCAAGAAAAAAGTTTAGCAGAAAAAATACAAACGGTAGAGTTTGAATTGCTGATTGCCGCTGGCGCTGCTTGCATTCAAAATAAATTTCCAAATACCTGCAACGGTGCAAATTTAGCTTATACGCGCGCTGCGTACCACGCAGTAGGAGGATTTAAAGGTATAGATGAGCTTGCATCTGGCGACGACGAATTATTATTGCATAAAATTCACAAGCAATTTCCGGATGGCTTGCGATTTTTAAAAGAGTCGAGCGCTATTGTTTATACTGAGGCTAAAGGCACCCTTCGGTCGTTTTATCAACAACGAAAAAGATGGGCATCCAAAAGTGTAAAATATGCCGACAAAAGAATGGTATTATTAGTGAGTATAATATATTTTTTCCACCTGGTTATTTTTATTCAAGCAGGCCTGTTGTTTTTTACGCGGGCAAACCTAGCCATGTTTGTTATATTGATTGGGGTAAAAATAGGCTTAGATGCGATACTCATTTTTCAGAGTTTAAGTTTCTTTAAAAAGCGTAGATTACTATTCTTGTTGCCTTTAGTGGAAATATTTTATGTGATTTATATTTTAATAATTGGTATTATTGCCAATATTGGTGGGGCATACGAATGGAAAGGTCGAACAGTTAATTAATTATGAAGTCAACAATTCAAACACCATCTGCTAGAATTTTTGCTAAATTATTAAGGAATAAATTAGCCTTAGCTGGATTCTTTTTTATAGTGCTTACTTTTTTAATGGCTTTGTTTGGCTATTTAATTATTCCAGATCATTCGCCTATGGCCAACGAAATGCATTTGGAACTGAGCACAAAAAAGCCATTTGCAAAGGCGCAATTTTTAGCGCTTCGTAAAAATAAAATCATTACACCAGTTTCTTTTTGGTCTCGTTTAGCAAATGGTCAAGAATCTGAGTTTCAATATATCCCCATTCAATCTTATCAGTTTAGCGATTCTACCATTAAAATCACGCTACTCGATCAACAAAAGCCGCTTAGCTATAATTTGGCAGCGATTGTATATCCGATTGCAGATGCTTCGGCTATCACCTATAGCCAGCAAGCATTTCAGCTACGCACCCTCGATGGGCAAACAATAAATATTAGCACAAGTGCATTGCTTACAAAAATAAAAAAAGATCAAATTTTTACCAGAACCTATATTTTCGGAACCGATCGCTATGGCCGTGATTTATTCAGTCGCATTATTTTAGGAAGCAGGGTATCGCTTGCTGTTGGTTTGGTTTCGGTTGTTATTTCTTTATTAATTGGACTTGCACTTGGTGCCATGGCAGGTTTTTATAGGGGTTCTGTCGACGAATTAATTAGTTGGCTTATCAATGTAATTTGGTCTTTGCCTACACTCTTGTTGGTTATTGCTATTTCGTTTGCATTAGGTAAAGGATTTTGGCAAGTGTTTATTGCCATAGGATTAAGCATGTGGGTAGAAGTGGCACGTTTGGTCCGCGGACAAATTTTAAGCGTAAGAGAATTAGAATATGTAGAAGCGGCTAGAGCGATGGGTTTTAGTAACTTTAGAATTATTTATAAACACATATTGCCAAATATTATGGGCCCACTATTAGTGATTGCTGCTGCAAATTTTGCATCGGCTATTTTATTAGAAGCGGGATTAAGCTTTTTGGGATTTGGCGCACAACCACCTATGCCAACTTGGGGTGGCATGGTGAAAGAACATTATGGTTACATTATTATTGATGCGGCATACCTTGCCATTATACCGGGCATAGCCATCATGCTCTTAGTATTTGCCTTTAATATTTTTTCTGCTGGTTTAAGCGATGCATTTGAAACAAAAGGGAATAATGTTTCGGTTTAATTTACTTCGCTAATTGCTTTTTTTGTTTTTGTATCGAGCGAAATAATAATAGCGATACATAATAAAAAGATGCCGCCATTCTTATCCACCTCCACCATATCGCCAAGTACCAAGTGAACTAAAAATACCACTAGCGCCAAAAAGCAAGCGGTAATAATATGTTGATCTTGTTTTATTTTACTCATACGGTAAATAAAATGACAACGCATTAGGGCATATAAATACATGCCGCTAAATAATAAAAAACCAAAAACACCTTGCTCGCAAAAAGTAAGCAGAAAATAATTATGCGTGCTGGCATGCTCGGGGTTGTCGCTCACGTTGGTTATAAATGCGGGGTTTGCGTAAATTTTATAAGTAGGATAAAAAGTATTAGTACCTGTGCCTAACCAAAAATTATGTTGAATTAAATTAACTGCAGCTACCCATCTATACACCCGTTCCATTCCAGAAACATCTTTCATTTCCATGGTGGCCGACATATGTTTACTAAAATTTTCGTGATTAAATACGGTTCGTTGAAAATCGGGTGCGTATTTCATATATCGATTTTGATCCACTAAATAATAACAAAAACCAATTGTACAAATTAGTGCAACCAATATGGCATGTTTAAGATATGCTGCCCGAAACACTAACAGTGCGCCTAATGCAGCTAACAAAGACAGCCAAGTAGTTCGGGTGTAGGAAGTAACGATAGCAAATAATAAAAGCAAGGAGCTGCCAATAAGAAGCGTTAATATTATTGGTTTATGTTTGTACCAGCCAATGGCCATTACAACAAAAGGCAATAATAAACCTAATGCACAAGCATAAATTACATGGTTGGCATAAAATGGTCGAGCGGCAATATTAATTTCATCAAAGCCAAAAGATTTTAAAGCATGCCTGGCAACCGTATAGCATACGCTTAGCATTAATGGAATAAAAATCAACCAAAATAATTTCTTGTAAATACCTTCTTGTTTTAAAATCAAAATTGGGATAAATACAAATGCAGCGTAATACCAAAGCTTAGTCAGTATATATTTAAAAGACAATACATGGTTTGAAGAGAGCGCCATATTTAAACATAACAAAGCGATGTGTGCTAAGATGAGTAGTATAAGCAAATGTTTCCATTCTGCATTGTGTTGCAATCTATTTTGAATAAGCAACACTATGCTCACACCTAAGAGTGCGATCATTAAAGGTTCTGTGGGCATCGACAAACTAGAACCGCCAACAGAAAACTCAAACGATAATGGCAATGCAGTAATTAAAAAATAAAATAGTAAGGAGAAATCTTTAATGGCTATATATCCGCCAATGAGAATTACTGGTAAAAAGTGTATATAGGGTTCGTCTATTTTAATGGCATACAACGAAGTTGCCACAAATAAAGTTATCGCGGCAAAGAAAATAAGTAATTGTTTGGGTGTAATTGCTTTAAACAATTTAGCTTAATTTTTTACTTATGGATGGTATGGCTTCGATCAGCGAAATAGCAATAATTGACAATAAAAAAGTAGAAACAAAAACCAATACTGTTGTCAAGCCTCTTCTTGGTCTGGCGGCAATTTCTGGTTTTGTTGCTTGGTTAATGGTAAATTTCATTGGCAATACCTGCTCGTAATCTAACTTGGTGCTTTCGAATCTAGACTTTAAACTACTTAGCTTTTTCCTTTCTAAATCAAGACTATTGATATTATCAAGGTAAATGCCGCCATATTTTTTCAATAACTCTAATTGCGGCTTAACTGCATTGATTGCTGCTTGGTAGCCATTTACTCTTGCCCGCGTTTTAACAATTAAGGTGTCTGGTAAATTTACTTTTGCGTTTTCGTATACTTTTAAAATGGCAGTCTCTTGATCTAATCTTACTTTGTTAAGGGTATAACTTTCGTTCAACTGTTTAGATTGTTCGAAATAATCGTATACGCCTGCTTCTCGTAATTTCAATAAAGTTTTATCCATTAAATCTACCACCTGTAATTCATTCTGATATTCTTTAGTGATAATTGCTAATGCTTCTTTGGCTTTACTTCTTTGAATTTCATTTTTTTGAAAACCTGAAAAATTGGCAATATAATTAGCCATGTCGGCTGCTATTTGCGCATCGGTATCGAATACGGTAATTTGAATGGCTTTATATTCTGTTTGTTCAACTTCTACTTGTTTGCTTAGTAAGTTTTTTAAGGTATAATAAGACACCCCGCTGGCGGTATCTAATTTGTAATGTTTAGCTAAATTAAATTGGTGAATGACGGCTAATTTCGTTTCATCAGATTTTAATATTTGTAATAATTGTTCGCCATCTTGATCTGATCCAAATTCTAAAAGATTGAAACGAGCCATACCCGGTTCGGTCATTAAACTGGTAGAAATTTTCGCATTAGACGTTGGGTAAAAAATTACACTGGCCTTATACTCTGGCGTAATAAATGCAGGGCCTGTAAAAATAAAAACGATTACGGAAACTAGCACGGAGCTTCCAGCAATTACCCATTTCCATTTCATGACTAATTTTATCAAATAAAAAATATCAAATGAATAGTCGTTTTGTACTTCTTTGTCCATGTTTTATTAATTAATAAGGAAAGCCAAAGGTAAGATTTTAAAAGAAAACTTATTCTTCTGCTTTGATAATATTATTCAGTTGTTTAAAGGAGATTAAACGCAAAATACTCAGAAATAGTATACTTAATAGCAAAGCAATTATAATGCTCCATAATGTGGGTAGGTGGTAGTTGGCTAACATCAGGCTTGCCATATAGCTTAAAAGCAGGGCTACGACTAGTTTAATGATCGTTAACATTTTGATTTTCAAGGAAAAAACTTTTGTAGCAAAATAGAAATGTGCCAATGCAACAAAACCAAAACTGAGCATTGCATTCCAAGCGCAAGCTATTGCACCATATTTAGGGATGAATATAAGGTTGGCTAATACATTAAAAACAACCGCAATGACTGCAATTTTATTGAGTAATGAAATATTGCCATTTGCCGTTAATAAAGTGCCACAAACATAAGTGATACAACTGGCCACAAAACTAACCAGTAACAAACCCAATAATTTACCAGCTAAGGCAGCATGCTGTAGGTATAGCAATTCCATTAAAGGCATGCTAAAAACATATACTACAAGTGCAAATGCACAAGCCGGGAAAACCAGTAATTTAAAACCTGTTTTTACCATGGGTTCGACCGAAGCCTTGTCTTTAATTAATCTCGAAAATAGCGGATAAAGCAAACCCGAAAATAAAATGGCAATCATATTAGCCGCATCGATTAATCGATAGGCAGCAGCATAAATGCCCACTTCTTCATTGTCATTAGGATGCATCATTTTTAGCAAAACGGTATCCATTTTTGCATATAGCACCATTAATAAAGCTAACAAAGCAAAAGGAAAACTTTCTTTGATAATGAGTAAACAAAACTTTTTATCAAATTTAAAATTTGGGTTAATGCAGTAAAACTTTACAATAAAAAAGGAAACAACTGCGGTAATTCCAAAGGAGAGTAATTGCAAAACACAAAAAAGTTGAATGTCTAAAAAGCCCTTTAGGCTTGGGATGTAGAGAAATACGCCAACAAATACAATCATTAACATTTTATCTAAAATAGAAATAAAGGTATCTGTTTTAAACAAATGTAAGCCCGATAAATTAGAGCGATTATACAGCACAATGGAATTTAATATTTGAGAAAAACCCAGCAAAAGAACCAAATTCAATTCTATTTTATTTTGTTCACTAAAAATAAAATACCAAAGTAAAAGAAGTATAAAATAGGGAACAGTTAATACAATTTTAAAAACAGAGATGCGGCTAAAGTATTTGGTGAGTAAATGATTGTTTTGTGCAATGTGTCGATTGTTGAAATTGGTTATACCGGGATCGAGTACCACACTTAAAATAAAACTCAGATTAAACAGCGCATAAAATAAGCCATAAGCATTGCTGCCAACGGCGTTCTGCAAGCCTCGATCAATTCCAAATAAGTAAAGCGGCTTAATTAATAAATTAACAAAGACCAGTAATATAAGATTGAGGATAAATTTTCGTTGCATATTTGAAATCAATACAAAGAAATTAAATTTATCTTTGTATTGCGACATTTCGGCTAAAATAAGCATTTAATGAAAAAAGAAGATTTTATATATGCAAGCAGCATTTGCTGTTCTACCTGGGTCAATGGCTTTAAAAAGCCTCAAAACATCCATGTAGCGCGTATTTTGATCGTCAAATTGGATGAAATTGGAGATATGGTCAATTCCATCCCCGTTTTTCAAGCGCTTAAAAATACCTATCCCAGTGCTACGCAAACTTTATGGTGTAAACCATTTGTAAAGCCTTTAATGGAACCGATGGCAGCAATTGATCATATTGTATTGTCTACAAAAGAACTCAGTGGCAAATACGATTTGATAATAGAATTGCGTGGTACATATGAGTCCATTCTATATGCTTTGTTGCATCCACCACATTACCGATTAGACCGAGCAAGCGTACGCTTAAAAAATAAATTAAACAAAGGTGTGCATCCGCACGAGGTGTTTACGAATTTGCAAATCATCGAATCTTTGTTAACTGAAATACCCTCGGAACCCTCGATTTTATTGAGTTTTACGGAGTCGGATGAAAAAATTGTACAACAATATTTAACAGGCAATCAGCTTAATCGCTTTGCTGTTTTTCATTGTGGAGCTAGAAAAAAATTACGCCAATGGAAAGAGTCAAATTTTATTCAAGCGGCAAGCTATTTAAAAAATACTCATTCGCTTGATATTATTTTTGCAGGCGACGATGCAGATTTAGCAATGATCTCGCGCATGCAAGCTGCCCTTGATTTTAAAAGTTACACGGTTGCTGGGCATTTTTCCTTATCGGCTTTTGGTGCTTTGTGCAAACAAGCCCAGGTTTTTTTAGGTAACGAAAGCGGCCCTTTGCACATTGCAGCAGCTAGCGGTTGTCCTGTTTTGGGCTTATTTGGTCCGGGTGAGCCTAAGGTTTTTTATCCATGGGGCGCTAAGGCACATTTCTTGCACGAAGTATTGGAATGCAACCCTTGCGACCAAATCAATTGTAAATACCCAGAAAATACCTGTATGGATCGAATTAGTGTAGCGGCTGTGAAAAAAAAATTGAACGAAATTATTTTGCAGTAATTTTTTTTGCTTTGATTAATAAGTTGGGGCTAAATACCATTGCCCTGGTGGAGCGAGCAGTAGCAAAAATAACAAGCTTAATAAAAAATTTCAGCACAGACCAAATTATTTTTCTGAAAATTTCTTTGAAGAAATGATTGCTGCGCATCAAAGAGTTTAGCACCTGAATTTCCGAAAAACCAGCAGTTAACAGCACTTGATTAGCAGAAGAATAATTTAAATAATTTTCGTGGGTAAAATCTCCATTGGCAAAAAGAGTTGCAAAAGGTGCATCTAAGTTAGGTGTTCTGAATATAGCTATCCCATTAGCTTTCAGTGAATTTCTAACGGCGTTTAACACCTCCATTAATTCATCTTTAGAAAAATGCTCGATAATATCTATGCCGGTAATGACATCAAATTTTTCGATATTTTCTTTAAGGAAAGGTAAAAGATCTTGGAGTTCGATTTCCGACAAACCAATAGATTGTGCCATTTTTACTTGGCCTTCACTTAAATCAATTCCTTTTAAATTTACATACCCGTTTTTCTTTAGCATATATATTAAAGAACCAAATCCGCAACCAATATCTAAAATCGCCGCATCTTGGTTATTAGGCATCAAAGGCAAAATTTCTTTCGCTAATAAATATTCTTCCGATTTTATTTTTGCTTCCAAATCTAAAGAGAAAGTTCTACCCGATTGACTATTAAAGTAATCTTGATAAAATTGTTGACGGTACTTAAATTCTGGAGGCATAAAATTTATCGCTAATTCACAAATATAAATTTTAAATTTGAACAGTATATATGTTAAAGTTAAGGTATCAAAAAAAATTAATAGAAGCGGGCTGCGATGAAGCAGGAAGAGGCTGTTTAGCCGGTCCGGTTTTTGCAGCAAGCGTCATATTGCCGCCCGATTTTGAACACCCCGACCTGAACGACTCCAAGCAATTGACTGAAAATAAGCGAGATGAATTGCGAATTTTTATCGAAGCGCATGCATTGGCCTATGCCGTTGGAGTATGCACTGCAGCTGAAATTGACGAGATTAATATCTTGAAAGCTTCATTTTTGGCTATGCACAGAGCCATTGATCAATTAACGACTCGCCCGCAATTGCTATTAATTGATGGCAATCGCTTTACCACTTACCAGGATATACCACACCACTGTATCATTAAGGGCGATAGTAAATTTCAATCTATTGCGGCGGCTTCTATTTTAGCAAAAACCTACCGAGACGAATACATGTTAAAAATTGCAGCAGATTATCCGGCTTATCGATGGGAACGTAATAAAGGATATCCAACCAAGGCACACCGCGATGCTATTGCAAAATATGGCACTACGGAGCACCATCGTATGACTTTCACCTTATTGCCACAACAGCTTAAAGTGCTTTAATTGCATTTTTTTTATTAATTTCGCCTCATAAAATATTACTATGAAAAACACTGCATTATCTGATACGCACATTAAATTAAACGCTAAAATGGTTCCATTTGCTGGTTATAATATGCCAGTTCAATACGAAGGCATTAATGCAGAACACGAAACTGTAAGAAAAGCAGTTGGCGTTTTTGATGTGTCGCATATGGGGGAGTTTATTTTAAAAGGTGCAGATGCATTGGACTTAATACAACGCGTGGTATCTAATGATGCATCGAAATTGGTAGATGGTAAAGTACAATACGCTTGTTTGCCAAATGAACAAGGCGGCATTGTAGACGATTTATTGGTGTATCGCATCGACGAAAAAACATACATGCTTGTAGTAAATGCTTCTAACATCGAAAAAGATTGGAATTGGATTAATAAATTCAATACTAAAAATGTAGAGATGCATAATATCTCAGATAAAACTTCTTTATTGGCTGTTCAAGGACCTTTAGCGGCAAAAGCGCTACAATCATTGACTAGCCTAGATTTAGCTGCAATGGAATATTATACTTTTCAAAAAGGTGTTTTTGCAGGAATACCAAATGTACTTGTTTCTGCGACAGGATATACAGGTGCTGGAGGTTTCGAAATTTATTGCGATAACGAACATGCATTGCAAATTTGGGATGCAATTTTTAAAGCAGGCGCCGAATTTGGCATTAAGCCAATTGGTTTAGGCGCACGCGATACTTTGCGTTTAGAAATGGGATTTTGTTTATACGGAAACGATATCAACGACACTACATCGCCTATTGCTGCTGGGTTAGGCTGGATAACTAAATTCACGAAGGAATTCACGAACGATAAAAATTTATTACAACAAAAAGAAAATGGCGTACCACAAAAATTAGTTGGATTCGAAATGTTGGAGCGTGGTATTCCTCGTCATGATTATAAAATTGTAGATGCTAACGGAACAGAAATTGGAATCGTAACTTCAGGTACGCAATCACCTTCCTTACAAAAAGCAATTGGCATGGGTTATATAAATACTGCTTATACTAAAGAAGGGTCAGAAATTTTTATTGCTATTAGAGATCAAAAAATAAAAGCGACGGTTGTTAAATTTCCTTTTTATAAATCATAAATGTCGCGACAAATAGAAGTTTGCTTGAGCCCTGTTATGGTGCCGCATTATCAAATGGCGGGACGCATAGTGGTGGTGATAGATATTTTTAGAGCGAGTTCTTCGATTTGTTATGGTATCGATAATGGTGCCCATGCCATTATTCCAGTTGCCACTGTGGACGAGTGTTTGAGCTATGCTGACAAAGGTTTTTTGTTAGCCGCAGAACGCAATGGCGAAGTGGTTGAAGGTTTTAATTTTGGAAATTCGCCGTATAGTTATACTGCTGAAAAAGTAAAAGGACAAACCGTAGTATTAACAACTACCAATGGAACCTTTGCTATTCAGCAAGCAAAGCAAGCGGATCAAATTGTATTGGGATCTTTTTTAAATTTAACAAGTATTTGCAACTGGTTAATAGCGCAAGACAAAGATGTATTACTACTTTGTTCGGGTTGGAAAAATAAATTTAATTTAGAAGACACGCTATTTGCAGGTGCGGTTGTGCATCAAATCAAAAAATCATTTAGCCATTTTTGCGATGCGGCTATAGCTGCCGAAGACTTGTATCTACAAGCACAATCTGATTTACGCGGCTATTTATTAAAATCTTCGCATAGCCAACGATTAAAAGAATTGAATATTGAAAACGATATTCAATTTTGCCTAAAACAAGATTGTTGTCAAGCTATACCTGGTTTGGTGGGAGATCGATTGGTTGATATTAAGTAGTTTTATATAGGCCATAAGGCATAAAAACAAAAAAGCCTCTTAGAAAATCTAAAAGGCTTTTTAGGTAGCGGGAACAGGACTCGAACCTATGACCTTCGGGTTATGAGCCCGACGAGCTACCAACTGCTCCATCCCGCACTGTATACAATCTCAAATTGCCCAAAGGCGCTTATTAATTGGATTGCAAAGATATTATTCGTTTCTTTGTAATCCAAATTTAATTTTTTTTATGAGTCATCAGTCTGGTTTTGTGTCGATTATAGGTAAGCCTAATGCAGGAAAGTCTACCTTAATGAACGCTTTGATCGGCGAAAGACTCAGTATTATCACACCAAAAGCACAAACTACCAGGCACAGAATACTCGGAATAATGAACGAACCCGAGTATCAAATTATTTTTTCAGACACGCCAGGCATCATAAAACCGATGTATGGTTTGCAAGAATCTATGATGTCGGCAGTGAATCAATCTTTAGTTGATGCAGATATTATTTTATTCGTAACAGACATTCACGAAAAATATGACGAACAAGATGTAATTGATAAGTTATCACAAACGAATTCGCCAGTTGCCGTTATTGTAAACAAAATAGATACTTGTAAGTCGCAAGCAGAAGTAGAAGAGAAATTAGCTTATTGGCAAAATTTGTTAAATCCTCAAGCAATTTTTCCAATATCGGCGCTCGAAAATTTCAATGTGCCAGCTGTTTTTCAGTTTGTACTCGAAAATTTACCAGTGCATCCGGCTTATTATCCTAAAGACGATACGTATACCGATCGTACCGAAAGATTTATTGTTTCAGAAATGGTGCGTGAACAAATTATGACTCATTATCAAAATGAAATTCCATACAGTACAGAGGTAATTGTTACCTCTTTTAAAGAGGAAGAAAATATCATTCGCATAGATGCCGAAATTATTGTCGAAAGAGATTCGCAAAAAATAATTGTCATTGGCACTAAAGGCGAAAAGTTAAAAAGAGTGGGAACTAAATCACGCGAAGCGATGGAATTATTTTTAAGTAAAAAAGTATTTCTATCCTTATTCGTAAAGGTTATTCCTGACTGGAGAAATAAAAAGAATTATTTAAAAGGATTCGGATACGAATCTTAAAAATCAAAAGACATGAGTAATATAGTTGCAATTATAGGAAGACCGAATGTTGGCAAATCCACGCTATTCAATAGGTTGTGCGAATCACGAAAAGCAATCGTTGACGATTTTAGCGGAGTAACGCGCGACCGTCATTACGAAACAGCAGAATGGATCGGAAAGAAATTTACGATTATTGATACTGGTGGATATGTTGCGCATTCCGAAGATTTATTCGAAGCGGCTATTCGCGAACAAGTAATCATCGCGATTGAAGAAGCAACTGTTTTAGTTTTTATGGTAGACGTAACCACAGGCGTTACCGATCTTGACGACGAAATTGCAAATATTTTGCGTCGTTCAAAAAAACCAGTAATTGTTGTTGCGAATAAAGTAGATAACAATAATCAAATTAACGACTCATCTGCATTTTATGCATTAGGATTAGGCGACCCATATTGTATTTCATCGATGACCGGTAGCGGAACAGGTGAATTATTAGATGAGGTGGTTTCGCATTTCGAAGAAGTACCCTTTGTAGAAAACGCATTACCAAAATATACTTTCTTAGGCAGACCAAATGTTGGAAAGTCTTCGATTGTAAATGCATTGCTTGGACAAGAAAGAAATATTGTTACGCCAATTGCTGGAACTACCCGCGATTCTATTGAAATTCATTACAACCAATTTGGACATGATTTCATGTTGATCGATACAGCCGGCATGCGTAAGAAAACCAAAGTAAACGAGAACCTCGAATTTTACTCGGTAATGCGTACCATTAAGGCGCTAGAGGCAGCGGATGTTTGTATTTTGATGATTGATGCCATGGAAGGCATTGAGTCGCAAGACATCAATATTTTTAATTTAATTGAGAAAAACCGTAAAGGCGTAGTTATTTTGGTGAATAAATGGGATTTAGTAGAGAAAGACCAAAAAACAAGCAAAGCCTTTGAAGATAAAATCAAAGAAAAAATTGCTCCTTTTGTCGATGTGCCCATTATTTTTACATCTGCTATCAACAAGCAGCGTATTTTTAAGGCTATAGAAACCGCAAACGAAGTATACGCCAATAAAACTAAGCATGTTCCCACTTCTAAATTAAATGAGGTGATGTTAGAGGTTATTGAGCGTTATCCACCGCCAAGCGTCAAAGGAAAATACATCAAAATCAAATATGTAACCCAAATTCCGGGTTCTTCGCCTGCTTTTGCCTTCTTTTGTAATTTACCGCAGTACATTAAGGAGCCTTATAGACGCTATTTGGAGAATAAAATCCGCGAAAACTTCGATTTTTCGGGCGCTCCAATCGCTATTTATTTTAGACAGAAGTAGTTTTTTGATTTTTTTTCAAAAAAACTTGTTTTTAAAAAACTTATTTTTATCTTTGTTGCGTTTTAAAATCTTATTATAGAAAATGAAAAAAGTATTATTAGTATTATTAGCTGCTGGAATCTTTGGATTCGTAGCATGTGGTGAAAGTTCTGAGCAAAAAGCTTCAAAAGAAAAAGCAATGGCTGATTCAATTGCTGCAGCTCAAGCTGACTCAATGTTAAAAGTTACTGAAGCTGAAGCTGCAGTAACTGCTACAGACACACCGTCTGTAGATACTTCAAAAAAGTAGTCTTCACCAGAAGAGATTAAAAGCCCTCGTAGGATACGAGAGGCTTTTTTTTTGCCCTTATTTTTTCATTAATTATAAAAAAAGCCTCTATACAAACAGTATAGAGGCTTTTTGCAAATAGGCTTGTCTTCTTAATTTCTATGTAAAAGTTCCAATGATTTTAAATAGGCGGGGTCATTTGTCTCCATAACCCTATAATAACCCTCTTTTTGAAACAACTGACGGGCAATAAGCGCTTTTGCTTGTAATCGGATTGCTTTTTCGGAGCGAAACCACTCTTGTGCTACATATTTAATATTTTTTGCGCTGGCATTTTTCAGCAAATTACCCATAAAGCCTGCCGGAAGGTTAAAGTTTCTTACAAATGCGTCTACATTTTTATATTTAGCTAAACTCTGGCGTTCGTTATCTACAAATTGATAGCAAAGCTCAGATAATATCCCTTCGGCAACAACTTGACTGTAATAAGCGCTATATGCTGACGTATCAAGCGGTATAAACACGTCGGGGGTAATTCCACCTCCACCGTATACTATTTTGCCTGAGGGGGTCTTAAATTGCTTCTGAGCGTCGTTATTAATGCTGTCTGCATTCGTTAGCTCGCCATGGCGCATTCTATTGTAAAGATCGGCCGAATAATCTAGGCCATCATTATAGGGTTTCTGAATAGATCGACCCGTTGGGGTGTAATATCTTGCAATAGTCAGTCTTAAACTAGCCCCATCGTTCAATATGGCTTGTTCTTGTACCAATCCTTTTCCAAAAGATCTTCTGCCAACAATAATTCCTCTGTCCCAATCTTGCACTGCGCCTGCAACTATTTCGCTAGCCGATGCAGAACCCTCATCTACTAAGACAATTAATTTGCCTTTTTCGAAATTTCCAGCAGCGGTGGCAAAGTCTTCTTTTTTGGGGGAAGATTTGCCTTCGGTGTACACAATCAATTTTTTAGCGGTTAAAAATTCATCGGCTATCATAATGGCAGCACTGAGGTAGCCGCCCGGATTACCTCTTAAATCTAAAATCAAACTTTTTAATCCTTGTTTTTTTAGTTTGGTAATTCCTTCAAAAAATTCGTCGTAGGTAGTGGCTGCAAAAGTATTTATTTTAATATATCCAATGCCCGGAGCAGCCATATACGCTGCATCTAAACTATTTAATGGAACATTACCTCTTTGAATGTTATAATCGATTAATGAAGCTATACCAATACGTTTAACACTAATTTTAACAAATGAATTACTTGGTCCACGAAGCGAACCGGTTACCTCGGTATTCTTAATTTTTTTACCAGCTACTATTTTACCATTCACCTTAATAATTTTATCACCTGCTTTGATGCCTAGTTTTTCTGATGGACCACCTGGAATAACAGACACGATATAAATAGTGTCTTTTACGATAAAAAATTCTACGCCTATGCCTTCAAAATTACCTTCTAAATCTTCGTTTGATTTTTTTACGTCTTCGGCTGGAATATATACGCTGTGCGGGTCGAGCTGCGACAACATCCCTTCAATGGTTTCGCTTTCTAATTTTTTTAAATCAACAGAGTCAACATATTTTTTGTCCACAAGGTTAAAAACTTGATCGATTTTATTGCCTGTTTTGCTATGTAAAAGGCTTGCTATTTCGACATGGAATTTGAATCCCAAAAACATACCAATAATAAGTAATAGGCTAAAAAAAACAGGCTGAGCAAAATTAAATCTTCTTTTATGACGCATGAGTAAATTATTTTTCGAGAATTGAATATTTGTTTTCAATTACGATACGAATATAGTTAATTTGTATTTTTAATAAGGCTAGCATCCTCAATATTCAATCATATGGAGAAAATTACGGAGCAATCATCTATTTATGAACAATTAGAAAACAAATCGATTGCAGAAATAATTAGCAATATTAATGCAGAGGATCAAAAAGTTGCATTGGCTGTAAATGCCGTATTGCCTAGCGTTGAGCGCTTGATCGCAGCAGTTTATCCAAAGTTGCAATTGGGGGGTAGACTGTTTTATATTGGTGCAGGAACTAGCGGTAGGCTTGGGGTAGTAGATGCTTCAGAAATTCCACCCACTTTTGGCGTTGCACATGGAATTGTAATTGGAATTATTGCTGGAGGTGATACCGCCATTCGAAAAGCGGTTGAATTTGCAGAAGACGATACAACCCAAGCCTGGAAAGACTTACAAGACTATCAAATTACAAAAAATGATTGTTTGATTGGTATTGCAGCATCTGGCAGCACGCCCTATGTAGTAGGCGGATTAACCGCTGCAAGGCAAGCTGGCATAACCACAGGCGCAATTGTATGTAATACAGGATCGGCAGTTGCCCATGCAGCCGAATTTTCAATAGAAGTGGTGGTTGGCCCCGAATATGTAACAGGAAGTACGCGTATGAAATCGGGCACGGCACAAAAAATGATTTTAAATATGATTAGTACAGCATGTATGATTCGATTGGGTAGGGTGAAAGGAAATAAAATGGTCGACATGCAATTATCGAATAATAAATTAATTCACCGCGGCGCAAAAATGCTCATGGACGAATTAAACATCGACGAAAAATTAGCCAACGAATTAATTGCTTTACATGGAAATGTAAGAAAAGCGATGGAAGCATTTACAAATAAATAATATGCACGATATTGAGCCTTTTTACAAATGGAGAGACGATTATAATTCGGCAGAAGATGACTTGTCTCCCTTTTATGGAAAGGAATACAGCGAATTTGAGTTTTCAGAAACGATCTATAATTTTTACATTCATCCTCAATGGGATTTTTTTGGATCACCTACCTTATACCTCAAAATAATTTTTGCCGATTACGATAAAAATTTTGCAATCATCGAATTTATCGGAGAATGGAACGATTGCATTACGAATGATATTATGTTTCTGAAAAGAGAAATCATGGAATTATTAGTAGCGCAAGGCATCAATAAATTTATTTTATTAGGCGAAAATATTTTAAACTTTCATTGCTCCGACGATTGCTATTACGAAGAATGGTTTCAAGAAATTGAAGATGGATGGATAGCGGCAATCAATTTCAGAGAACATGTAATTGAAGAATTTAAACGCGCCAATATCGATTATTATATTTCTTTTGGTGGCGATTTCGACGATTTTAACTGGAGAAACCTAAAGCCGCAGCAGCTATTCGATCTCATCGATGCTACTATGACTAAGCGCCTAGCCTAATTTTTGCTATTTTCTTGTATTTCAATCATAAATTCCTTTACTTTGCCTTGCTTATCAAGAAAGACGGAGGGACTAGACCCTACGATGTCTTAGCAACCTGTGCTAACAAGGTGCTAAAATCTACTCGACATTCGAGAACGATAAGGAATATCAGCTCCCTGGTTTTCAGATAAGCAATTTAAAATAACCCATTTGGGTAAATTATGGATTTGTTATGTCAACTATTAGAAAAGAGCTTAGTAAAAGAATTTTAGTGTTAGATGGCGCCATGGGCACCATGATTCAACGCTATAAATTAGAAGAAAAAGATTTTAGAGGTATTAGATTTGCCAATCACCCTTGTGATTTAAAGGGGAATAATGATTTATTAAATTTAATCAGGCCAGATATTATTTTGGCTATTCATAAAGAATATTTAGCAGCAGGTGCCGATATCATCGAAACCAATACTTTTAGTTGTAATTTGATTTCATTAGAAGATTACCAAATGCCCGAGTTGGTATATGAACTCAATTTCGAAGGGGCTAAAATTGCCAGAGCAGCAGCAGACGAATTCACGCAATTAGATCCAAGCAAACCTCGATTTGTAGCAGGCGCTATTGGTCCAACTACGCGCACGCTATCTTTATCTCCGGATGTAAATGATCCTGGTTTTAGGGCGATGCATTTCGATGAATTAGCAGATACATATGCCGAACAAATTAAAGGATTAATAGATGGTGGATCTGATGTTATTTTAATTGAAACCATCACCGATACATTAAATGCCAAAGCCTGTTTGTTTGCCATAGATGCCTATGCAAAAACAAGTGGCAAAAAAATTCCTGTGATGATTTCGGGCACTATCACCGATGCCAGTGGCAGAATTTTATCTGGACAAACAACCGAAGCTTTTTTAAATTCTGTTACGCATATTGATTTATTAAGTATTGGATTAAACTGTGCTTTAGGGGCAAAAGAAATGCGTCCTTATATCGAAGAGTTAGCCAACAAAGCAGAAGTATATGTAAGCGCATATCCTAATGCAGGCTTACCCAATGAGTTTGGAGAATACGATGAAAGTCCAGAAAAAATGTGTGTACACATTCAAGATTTTGTGGAAAGCGGATTTTTAAATATTGTTGGTGGATGTTGCGGAACCACACCAGATCATATTCGTGCCATTGCCATCGAAGCGGGAAAAGCAAAACCCCGCGAAATAAAAAAACAAGAACCTTACACAAGATTAAGTGGATTGGAGCCTTTGGTGTTAACGCCGATAACCAATTTTGTAAACATAGGCGAACGAACCAATGTAACGGGCTCACCAAAATTTGCTAAATTAATTTTAGCCGGCGATTTTGATGCTGCACTGGCAGTTGCTAGACAACAAGTAGAAGGTGGCGCGCAAATCATAGATGTAAATATGGACGAAGGCATGCTCGACTCCGAAGCTGCTATGGTAAAGTTTTTAAATTTAATTGCGTCCGAACCTGATATTGCCAAATTGCCAATCATGATCGATTCCTCTAAATGGTCGGTTATTGAAGCAGGATTAAAATGCGTACAAGGAAAAGCAATTGTTAATTCTATTTCCTTAAAAGAAGGAGAAGAAAATTTTATTGCTTATGCAAATAAAGTAAAAAGCTATGGTGCGGCCATGGTGGTGATGGCTTTTGACGAAAAAGGACAAGCGGATTCTTTCGAAAGAAGAATTGAAATCTGTAAAAGATCTTATGATATCTTAACTAATATTGTGGGCTTTGCTGCACAAGATATTATTTTCGATCCAAATATTTTAACAGTTGCAACGGGTTTAGAAGAGCACAACAATTATGCGGTAGATTTTATCAATGCAACTAAATGGATTAAGCAAAACTTGCCATTGGCAAAAGTTAGCGGCGGCGTAAGTAATATTTCTTTCTCCTTCAGAGGAAACAATATTGTAAGAGAAGCCATGCATTCGGCATTTTTATACCATGCTATTCAAGCAGGACTTGATATGGGCATTGTGAATGCAGGCATGCTCGAAGTGTATGAAGAAATTCCAAAAGATTTACTCGTATTAGTAGAAGATGTTTTGTTGAATAGAAATTCAGACGCAACTGAGCGCTTAGTTAATTTTGCAGAACAACTAAAAGGAAAGAGCAAAGAAGTTACTAAAGAAGAACAGCAGTGGCGCAAAGGCACAGTGCAAGAGCGTTTAACGCATTCATTAGTTAAAGGCATCATCGAGTTTTTAGATGAAGATGTAGAAGAAGCGCGACAAATTTTTGAAAGACCCATACAAGTAATTGAAGGTCCTTTAATGGATGGCATGAATGTTGTTGGTGATTTATTTGGTACTGGCAAAATGTTTTTACCACAGGTTGTTAAAAGCGCAAGGGTAATGAAAAAGGCAGTGGCTTATTTATTGCCATTTATCGAAGAAGAAAAATTAGCTAATCCATCTTTGTCACAAAGTTCTTCGCAAGGCAAGGTATTACTAGCAACCGTAAAAGGCGATGTACACGATATTGGTAAAAATATTGTCGGCGTGGTATTGGCTTGTAATAATTATGAAGTAATTGATCTGGGTGTTATGGTGCCGGCTTCTAAGATTTTAGAAGAAGCTAAAAAACACCAAGTAGATATTATTGGATTAAGTGGTTTGATTACGCCATCATTAGACGAGATGGTCCATTTTGCAAAAGAAATGGAACGAGAAGGATTAAACACGCCATTAATTATTGGCGGAGCAACTACTTCTAGAATTCATACAGTTGTAAAAATTAACCCAAACTATGCAGGCCCAGTAGTGCATGTATTAGACGCGAGTCGATCGGTTACGGTAGTGAGTAATTTATTGAATAAAGAAACACGAAAAAATTACATCGCAGAAATTGCAGCCGATTACGAAAAAACAAATGTAGAATACTTAGCCAAGGCTACTACTAAAACAGTGAAGCCAATTGCAGATGCACGCGCAAGAAAGTTGCCAATTGATTGGGCAAACGAAACGCCTGTAAAGCCTGCTGCATTAGGAGTACAGGTATTTGATAATTTTGATTTGAATGAATTAGCACAATACATAGATTGGACACCTTTCTTTCATACCTGGGAGTTGCGCGGTAGTTATCCGAAAATTTTTAACGATGAATATGTTGGCATAGAAGCCAAAAAATTATTCGATGATGCAAGATTACTATTGCAAAAAATTATCGACGAAAAATTATTAACGGCTAAAGGTGTTGTTGGGTTTTTCCCGGCAAACAGTGTAGGTGATGACATCGAAATTTATGCAGATGAAAATCGAACTTCCACTATTGCAACAATTCACACGCTTCGTCAACAAGCCGAAAGGGCCGACCTTACGCCTTATTACGCTTTATCAGATTTTGTGGCACCAAAAGAAAGTGCTAAGCCAGATTATTTCGGTGCCTTTGCGGTAACTACCGGCATTGGTATAGAAAAAATGGTCGAAGAATTTGAAAAAAACCACGACGACTATAATTCAATTATGGTGAAAGCATTGGCCGATCGTTTAGCCGAAGCTTTTGCAGAAAGATTGCACCAAATTGTAAGAAAAGATATTTGGGCTTATGCAAAAAACGAAACATTATCAAACGAAGAATTGATCAAAGAGAAATATACGGGAATTCGTCCGGCGCCAGGGTATCCGGCCTGTCCAGACCATACCGAAAAAAGAACACTTTTCGATTTATTATCTGTGGAAGCAAATACAGGCATCAACCTTACCGAAAACTTTGCCATGTATCCAACGGCTGCGGTGAGCGGATTTTATTTTGCACATCCTCAAGCAAGGTATTTTGGTTTAGGAAAAATTGGTAAAGATCAAGTAATTGATTACGCCGAAAGAAAAGGTTTAACATTAGCAGAAACAGAAAGATGGTTAGCGCCAAACTTGGCTTATTAAAAAAATAACAAATGAAAGTAGTAGAGCATATTAAAAACGCAAAGAAAACATTGTTTTCTTTCGAACTTTTGCCACCATTAAAAGGTAAAGGTATTCAGTCGATTTTTGACACCATTGATCCGCTGATGGAATTCAATCCACCATTTATAGACGTAACGTATCATCGCGAAGACTTTATTTATAAGCAAAGAGAAAACGGATTATTAGAAAAAGTAGCCTACCGAAAAAGGCCAGGAACCGTAGCTATTTGCGCTGCGATCATGCATCGTTACAATGTAGATGCCGTACCGCATTTAATTTGTGGAGGATTTACTAAAGAAGAAACAGAAAACGCATTAATTGAATTAGCTTTTTTGGGAATTGATAATGTGTTGGTATTAAGAGGAGATTCGCGCAAAGCAGAACCCAATTTTATTCCTACACCAGGTGGGCATGCATTTGCTTCCGAGTTATTAAAACAAGTGAGTGATTTAAATAATGGTGTTTACATGCACGACGAAGAACTTTCAACTGCAACTAATTTTTGTATTGGTGTAGCAGGCTATCCCGAAAAACATTTCGAAGCGCCTAACATGAAAACCGATATGGTTTACTTAAAAAAGAAAGTAGACTTAGGAGCAGAATTTATTGTTACCCAAATGTTTTTTGACAATCAAAAATATATTGATTTTGTTAAACTATGCAGGGCCAATGGTATTGATGTGCCTATTATTCCGGGCTTAAAAGCAATCACCGGTAAAAAACAATTAATTAATTTGCCAAAAATATTTAATATTGACATTCCAAGTGATTTGTCGGAAGCGATTAATCAATGCAAAACAGATGAGGATGTAAAAAAAATTGGGGTAGATTGGTTAATTCATCAATCAAAAGGATTGATTGAAGCTGGCGCGCCAGTATTACACTATTATACCATGGGCAATGCAGAGCCAACATTACAAATAGCAAAAGCAATATTTTAAATAAATTATTTTGAAAGGATTAGTCATTAAATCTACCGGTAGTTGGTACCATGTTCAATTAGAAGATGGCACAATACTCGATTGTAGAATTAAAGGTAAGTTTCGAATCAAAGGAATTAAAACAACTAATCCAATTGCAGTTGGAGATCAGGTAAGCGTGGAAATAGACGAAGAATCTGAAGTGAGAACTGGTTTGATTTACGATTTAGCAGAAAGAAAAAATTACATCATTCGCAAGTCTATTAATTTATCAAAACAAACGCAGATAATTGCCTCAAATATAGACCAAGCTTTATTGGTTGTCACTTTGAGTAAACCACGTACTTCATTTGGATTTATCGATCGTTTTTTAGTTACAGCAGAAGCCTACCATATTCCGGTTGTTTTATTGTTCAATAAAATTGATCAATACGATACCGAAGACCTTGCTTTTTTGGATGAGGTAATCGAGTTATATGAGAAGATTGGTTATCCCTGTCGAAAAATTTCTGCATTGAAATCAATCGGCATAAAAGAATTAAAAGTTCAAATTGCAGGTCAAACATCCTTGCTTTCGGGGCATTCGGGCGTTGGAAAATCGACGCTTATCAATCAAATAATTCCTAGTGCTATTATTCGCACTTCCACTATTTCTGCTGCTTCCGAAAAAGGGATTCATACAACAACATTTGCAGAAATGCATCCATTAGAAATGGGAGGATATATTATCGACACACCAGGCATTAGAGAATTAGGGGTGGTAGATATTCCCGACGAAGAATTAGCGCATTATTTTCCAGAAATGAAAAAAGTAATGAGTCGCTGTAAATTTCATAATTGCAAACACCTCAACGAGCCTAATTGTGCTGTAAAAGAAGCCTACGAAAAAGGAATTATTGCGATTCCTAGATATGAAAGCTACCTTAGTATTATGGCAAACGAAGATAATCGCCGTTAGTTTTTTAAATGAGAGCAGTCATTCAACGAGTAAAACACGCAGAAGTAATCATTGCTAATCAAAGCCATGCAAGTATTGCTCATGGATTATTGGTTTTATTAGGTATCGAAGCAGCAGATACAAGCGAGGACGTAATTTGGCTATGCAATAAAATTATTTCGATGCGGATTTTTTCAGACCAACAAGATTTAATGAATCATTCGGTACTAGATGTTGCGGGAGAAATTTTATTAGTAAGCCAATTTACTTTATTTGCGCAAACCAAAAAAGGGAATCGACCATCCTTTATTCAAGCAGCTAAACCTGAATTGGCTATGCCCATTTACGAACAAACAATTGTACATTTTACACAATTGATGCCCAATAAAATAAAGACAGGTGTATTCGGTGCAGACATGGAATTGCAATTAAGCAACGATGGCCCTGTAACAATTATCATGGATACAAACGATAAAGAAAGACATTAACATGGAAATTAAAGAAGCACAAAATTTAGTTGATCAATGGATCAAAACAAATGGAATTAGGTATTTCAACGAGTTAACCAATATGGCTATTTTAACCGAGGAAGTAGGAGAAGTAGCGAGAATTATTGCTAGAAAATACGGCGAACAATCATTTAAAAATAAAGAAGAAGAAATAAATTTAGCCGACGAATTAGCCGATGTGCTATTTGTTGTAATTTGTTTAGCCAATCAAACGGGTGTAGATTTAACCGATGCACTCGATAAAAATTTAGCAAAAAAAACAAATAGAGATAAAGAAAGACATGAAAATAATGAAAAACTTAAATAAGGCATTAGTATGTTTGCTATTGACTTGCATTTTTATGCTTTCTTGTAAAAAAGAAAAAAAGGTATTCCAAACTTTTGATCACAAAGCATATATGTTAGATACCATGAATGGAAGCAGAGGATCGCTATATGTATTTTTAGCACCCGAATGTCCCTTGAGCGAAAATTATACCTTAACGATTAATCAATTACAAGCGCAATTTGCAGATTCTGGAATGCGATTTTATGCGGTAATATCTGGTCAGTTATTTGATTCTGCAGCCATAGGATTTTATGCTAATAGATTTCCATTAGGCTTACCTTTATTAGTAGACACAGGCTATTATTTTAGTGATCAATTTAAAGCTACAACAACACCAGAGGCTGTTTTGCTGAACGAAAAATCTGAAGTGGTTTACCAAGGGGCTATTGATAATTGGGCGACAGCGCTTACGCGATTAACAGCAGCGCCCACTAGCAATTATTTAATGGATGCCATGAATTCGGTATTGAAAAAACAAGCTGTTAAAATTAGCAAAACCAAGGCAGTAGGATGCTTTATTGAAAGATGAAAAGCAGATTCGTATTATTTTTTGTAAGCATATTTATTTTCGCTTGTTCGCAAGAATCGAATAAGCAGGCATTAAATATTACTCAATCGAACGGCAGCTCAACAGTTCAATTGCCTGCAGCAATTTCTTTCAACGAACATATTGCGCCAATTATATATAAGAATTGCGGCAATTGTCACCGACCGGGAGAATCGGGTCCTTTCCCTTTAACTAATTACGCAGAAGTATACCGTAAAAAGAAAACAATTGAGAAGGTAGTAAGACTCGGAATTATGCCACCTTGGCCTGCAGATGCAAGCTATTCGCACTTTGTAGGAGAAATGATTTTAAGCGAGTATGATAAAAAAATGATTACTGCTTGGCTTGCGCAAGGAGCAAAAGAAGGCAGTGCAAAACTTAAACCAAACTTTCCCATTTTTCCAAAAGGCTCTCAAATTGCTAAACCAGATTTAGTACTCAAGATGCCTAAAAAATATTTATTAAAAGGCGATAATAAAGATCATTATTGGATCATGAAGATTCCATTCGAGATTCCTAAAAATCAATTTGTTAAAACCATAGAATTTGTTCCTGCTAATAGAAAAATTATTCACCATGTGAATGGCTACATGGTAGTATATGAAGACCATCAAAAGAAAAATGTCTGGGATGGCGAATGGATGGTGCCCAATTACGAAGGCAGTTTAGCTGCGGCATGGGATAAACTAAAAATTACAAACGATGATGGATCTTTTCCCTTAAGAATTCCATCGGTTACTAATTACTTGCCAGGAGTTACGCCTGCATTATATCCAGAGGGCATAGGCGGTTTTGAAATGAAACGAAAAGGGGCAATTTTGCTTTATGATATTCATTATGGGCCAACGCCTATAGACCTTTACGATCAATCTACTTTTAATATTTTCTTTAGTAAAACGGCACCTAAAAGAAGGATTAAAGAATTTCAGTTAGGGAATTATGGCGTATCTAAAATTACTCCAGCTTTAATGATTCCACCCGATTCTATTAAAACTTTTTATACACGCTACACTTTACAAGAGGACATGTCATTGTTAACCATTAATCCTCATATGCATTTATTGGGAAAAGAATTTGTTGCTTATGCTATTACCCCTGAAAATAAAAAAATTAATCTAATTCGAATTCCTAAATGGGATTTTAGGTGGCAGTACTTTTATACATTTCAAAAAATGTTGGTGTTAAAAAAAGGCAGTACCATTTATGTAGAAGCTACTTTTGACAATACCGCGGCAAACCCTAACAACCCTAACAGCCCGCCAAAATGGGTGGGCGATAGAAATGGTAGCATGAGTACAAAAGACGAAATGCTGCAATTCATCATTACTTATTTGCCTTATCAAACTGGCGACGAAAACACCAGCTTGACTAAACCTTTTTAGTTTGCCAAAAAATTGTTAATATTTGCATAAATTATTAATAATGGCAGAAATCGTTCAAGAGTGGCGGGTGGTGTATACTAATCCAAGAGCAGAGCAAAAAGTAGCAGAAGAACTTCGTAAAAGAGCCATTACCGTTTATTTTCCTCAGGTTAAAAAACTACGCATTTGGTCTGATAGAAAAAAGTGGGTAGACATGCCCTTGTTTAATTCTTATTTATTCGTTTGTATTTCGCCTGCAGATCACGACACCGTTTTATCTGTTCAAGGGGTAGTAAAATATATCCGCTACAATGGAAAGCCTGCTGTTATTCGCGCAGAAGTGATTGAACAAATTAAACGACTACTAGCAAGCGAAATTGATTTAGAAGTAAGCTCAGAAGCATTCTCGACCGGTGCACGTGTAAGAGTCACTGCTGGCCCAATGATTGGCTTAATAGGAGAATTAGTGGAGTTAAAATCTGCCCATCGATTTGTGATTAAGCTTGGCGAATTAGGGCAATCCATTATGGTAAACATGCCTCCAGCCTATATCGAAAAGTGGTAATAGCCCCATTTTAATTAAAGCTTTATTTTAATTATACTTGTTTTAAAATTAATTTCAAATGAAACGAGTTAGTCTATTTTTCAGCTTTTTATTTATGTCTATGTTAGCGAGCGCAATCAACCCTAAGGTAAATTACGAATTAACTTTTAGTCAAGCGCAAGCGCATTATGTGGATGTTAAACTAACTATCCAACATAACGATAAGGAAAGTATCGATTTTAAAATGCCAGTTTGGGCTCCAGGATCTTATCTAGTTCGAGAATTTGCTAGAAATGTGGAAGGCGTAGCGGCTACTAATTCGAAAAACGAAAGTTTGTTTTGTGAAAAAATCAACAAGAATACTTGGCGCGTAAAGGCAGGGAAAAACACAGAAGTTGTATTTCAGTATAGGGTGTATGCTTTTGAATTAACTGTTCGCACCAGTTTTATTGATGATGCACATGCATACTTAAATGGCAGTTCTATTTTTATGTATGCAGAAGGTTTAAAAGAAGCGCCTATTCAGCTAAAAATTACACCTAACGCAAATTGGAAAAAAATATCTTGCAGCTTAGCAAAAAGTAGCGCTAATCCATTCGAATTATCTGCTCCTAATTATGATATGCTCGCAGATGCGCCCATAGAAATAGGCAATCAAGATATTATCACATTTGATGTTTTAGGCATTCCGCACGAGGTGGCAATGGTAGGACAAGGCAATTACGATAGAGAAAAAATTAAAAAAGATTTTACAAAAATAATCGAAGAGGCAAAAAGTATATTTGGAACGCATCCTTGTAAAAATTATGTTTTCATTGTACATAATGTAAATGCAGGCGGCGGCGGATTAGAGCATTTAAATTCAACAACCCTGCAAATGCAACGCAATGCCTATGCAGCAGAGGCAACCTACAATGGATTTTTAAGTTTGGTCGCACACGAATATTTTCATTTATGGAATGTGAAAAGATTAAGACCCATTGCATTAGGCCCATTTAATTATGATGAAGAAAATTATACCCGAATGCTTTGGGTGGCAGAAGGATTTACCGCATTTTACGATAATTGGATTGTAAGGAGAACACAACATTTAACAGCAGAAAAATACTTAGAAGTTATTGCGAACGAATTTACAGCATTGGCTAATTTACCAGGAGCCAAAGTGCAATCTTTAAGCGAGTCGAGTTTTGATGCTTGGATTAAATTTTATCGTCGCAACGAAAACTCCGGCAACAATCAAGTTTCTTACTATGATAAGGGCAGCGTAATTGCCTTGATGTTAAATTTAGCGATACTCAAAAATACCAATGGCGCAAATAGCTTAGACGATGTAATGAGATACATGTATGCTAAATGTGAAGATGGAAAATCGGTAGGTTATACAGACGAAGAATTTAAATTAGCTTTAGAAAAGTACACTGGGCAAAATCTAGATTCATTTTATGCAAATTACATTGATGGCCTTACACCAATCGACTTTACTGCTATTGCAGCAAGTGCAGGTTTAAAAATAACAGATTTAAATGCAGGTAAAAATGAAATTTATTTAGGAATCAATACAAACAATGTTTCCGGAAAATTAATGGTTACGGCTATTTCTAATGTGAGTGCTGCATATACTGCTGGTTTAAATGTCAACGACGAAATTATTGCCATAGACAACTATCGCACCGACGACATCGTAAAGGCAACTGCTAATAAAAAACCTGGAGATGCAATAGAATTATTGGTAGCAAGAGATGGCCTTATTAAAAAAATTAGTTTTGTATTAACTAAAAATAATAATGTAAAGTTTAAATTAGAAAAGCTAGCAGAGCAAACGCCAGCGCAAGAAATAATATTTAAAGCTTGGATTAAATAATAACTATGCAAAAAGTAACCAGGGTTTTTGACTTCCTTAGCTATATTCAAGAAGAACATGCAGGAAAAACAATTTTTTCATACAAGGTTAATAATGAATGGACACATACCTCTACCGAAGCATTTGCAAATGCAGTAAATGAGTTAAGCTTAGGGTTATTAAAATTAGGAATTAAGAAAGGAGATACGGTTGCTACCATTTCTTCGAATAGACCGCAATGGAATATTGTTGATTTTGCAGTTATGCAAATTGGTGGTATTCATGTGCCACTTTACCCAACGCTTTCTGCAGCAGATATTACTTACATTTTAAATGATGCAGAGATTAAAATTGTATTTGCAGAAAACGAAGCTTTGGCAGAAAAAATCAATGCCATCTTGCTGCAATCACCAAGCGTACAAGCCATCTACACTTTTGAATTAACGCCCGCATATAAACATTGGCAAAGCATTGCATTGTTAGGAGATAGTTCAGACAAATCTTTAATTGAAAAATTTCAATCAGCGGTTTTACCTACCGACCTTTTCACTTTAATTTATACCTCTGGCACAACCGGAAATCCAAAAGGAGTGATGCTTTCGCATCAAAATTTATTAAGTAATTTATTTGCAGCAAGTCCTTTAATTCCTCCTGGGGCTTATCGTTCATTGAGTTTTCTACCCTTATCACATATATACGAACGCATTATTGTATACATGTATTTAAGTAAAGGAACCAATATTTATTACGCCGAATCTTTAGATAAAATTGCAGCAAACTTTTTGGAAGTCAAGCCAAATATGTTTACCACCGTTCCTAGGTTATTAGAAAAAGTGTACGATCGAATTGTTGAAAAAGGGAATGGTTTAAAAGGGATCAAAAGACTATTGTTTTTTTGGGCTTTAAACTTAGGATTGAAATATGAATATGATGGCGCGAATGGTTGGTGGTACGAATTCCAATTAAAAATTGCGAATAAAATTGTTTTCAATAAGTGGCGTGATGCATTTGGCGGCAATGTAGTGGCTGCGGCTTCTGGTGGAGCAGCCTTGCAAGATCGATTGGCTCGGGTATTTTGGGCGGCAAAAATTCCAGTATTACAAGGCTATGGCTTAACCGAAACCTCTCCGGTTGTAACCATGACAGGCATAGATTCTGATAAACATTTTTTTGGCACATGTGGTCCAGTTATTCCAGGTGTGGAAATGAAATTAGCAGCCGACGGCGAAATTTTAGTAAAAGGACCTAACATAATGCAAGGCTATTATAAGAATCCTGCGGCAACTGCCGAGGTAATAGATGCAGATGGATGGTTTCATACAGGAGACATTGGCGTTTTAGTACAAGACAGATATTTAAAAATTACTGATCGAAAAAAAGAGATTTTTAAAACAGCTGGTGGAAAATATATTGCACCAGGGGTGATGGAAAATAAATTCAAAGAATCAAAATTTATCGAACAAATAGTGGTGATAGGAGAAAACGAAAGATTCCCTGCTGCGCTTATCGTACCAAGTTTTTCGTTTTTAAAAGATTGGTGTAAGCTTAAAAAGCTTGATTACACAAGCGATCAAGCAATGGTTGAGCATCCTGTTATTTTGGGAAGAATTCAAAAAGAAGTAGATAAATATAATTTAGGATTTGGCAATTGGGAAAAAATTAAAAAATTCGAATTGCTACCTAAAGAATTTGCTATAGATGCTGGCGAAATGACACCAAAGTTAAGTTTGAAAAGAAAAGTGATTTTGCAAAAATACGAAGCATTAATCTTAAAAATTTACGATTACAAAAATTCAAGTCTATAATTTTTGTAAGCCATCTTTATAAGTTTGTAAACATCTTTCTCTTGCAAATTTATGGTCCACAATGGGTGCAGGATAATGGAATTCTTGAAATTCTGGCACCCATTTTTTAATATAGCTAAATTTAGGATCAAACTTTTTGGTTTGTTCTGCTGGATTAAATATTCGAAAATAAGGAGCTGCATCACAACCGCAGCCTGCAGCCCATTGCCAGCCTCCATTGTTTGAAGACAACTCAAAGTCGATTAGTTTTTGAGCAAAATAAGCTTCTCCCCATCGCCAATCTATTAATAAATGTTTAGTCAAAAAGCTAGCAACAATCATGCGCACTCTATTATGCATAAAACCGGTAGTGTTTAATTCCCGCATACCTGCATCCACAATGGGATAGCCTGTTTGGCCATTACACCATTTTTCGAATTCGGCTTCGTTGTTGCTCCATTCAATATGGTTGTAATTAGGTTTGAATGCCGAATTAACTACATAAGGGAAATGCCAAAGAATTTGAAAATAAAAATCTCGCCAAACCAATTCATTAAACCATGTTTCGCTTTTACCAAAAGAAGCTTTCGCCAATGTGCGAATACTAACCGTTCCAAACCTAAGGTGTACGCTAATTCTGCTGGTTCCCTTAACACTAGGAAAGTTGCGGGTGTTGGCGTATTCTTTTAAAATAGATTCAAATTCGATCACCGGAAATTCAATTTCGCTTGGTTCAAAACCAATTTCTTCCAAACTTGGAATTGGGAAGCCATTATTTGCATAAAAATTAGTAAAATATTTTTGCGTATCGAATGTCTTAAAACTTTCTGCAGTTAAAGTTTTATAGTATTTATTTTTATATGCTGTAAAAACTGTATATGGCAAGCCATCGTCTTTTACTACCTCGCTTTTTTCAAAAATACATTGGTCTTTAAAAGTTAACAATTCGCTTTTTTGACTCAGAAGCCATTCGCCGATTGCCGCATCTCTCTGAATCGCGTTAGGTTCGTAATCGTGGTTGGTGTATACATTTCCAATGCTTGTATTGACAGGCATTTTGGCTAGGAGTTCATTTTTAAATACCGATAATGGGTCGCCGTAAAAAACCCACAAACTACTGCCTAGTTTTGTTAATTCATTATTTAATCTTAAAAGTTGTTGATGAATAAAACTAATTCTTGCATCATTTTTATCTGCTAATTTAGAAAGGATATTTTTATCAAAAATAAAAATAGCTTGTACCGGTTCGCCATTACTCAAAGCAGCAAACAAGCCATGGTTATCTTCCAGCCGGAGGTCTCTTCTAAACCAAAAAATGGCAATCTTTTTATTCATGATATATTTTAGTTAAGCTTTCGGTAAGTTTTTCAAAATTAAATTTAAATCCAGTTGCAATAATTTTTTCGGCAGATGCCTTGGTGCTACCCAATACAATAATAGACATTTCGCCAAGCAATAATTTAATAATAAAGGAAGGGATTTTTGGTAATAAAATATATCTTTTTAAAATTTTTGCTAAAACATTCGTAAAGTTTTGGTTGTTGCAAGGTTGAGGACTTACTGCATTATAGGCACCATTCAACGATTTGTTTTCTAATGCAAATAGATACATATTGACTAAATCATCTTCATCAATCCAGCTCATCCATTGTTTTCCATCGCCAATTGGAGCGCCTATTCCAGCTAAAATTGGTTTAGCCATTTTAGGCAAAGCCCCTCCATCTTTAGACAACACAATTCCAGTTCTCAATTTGACGGTACGAACACCTATTGTGGTAAATTGATCTATTTTATTTTCCCATTTTTCACAGCAATCTCCTAAAAAATTGGTAGCAGGTTTCGCATTTTCGTTATAAATTTTATGAGGGCTATTCGGATAAATACCTGTTGCCGATGCCGCAAGAAATGTTTCCACTGGCAAGTTCATTTTTTGTACATAATCAAAAAGTAGCTGCGTACTATTCACGCGACTATTCACAATTTCTGCTTTTCTTTTTTTGGTCCACTTTTTTTCGGCAATGCCTGCACCAGCCAAATGTATAATGGTATCCACCCCTTCGAATGCATTTTCATCTATGCTATTATTTTCGATATCCCAGTTGTAAGATTTTATTAATGCAGGATGATTTGGCTGCCTACTTAAATGCCTTACTTGATAGCCTTTTGCTATTAAAGCCAGGCTTAATTTGCTGCCAATTAATCCAGATCCGCCAGTTATTAAGATGGTTTTCATTAGCTATTTAACCCTTTAAGTAGATTTTAGTTTTAAATTACTTATTTTTCGGATATAAAATACGCTAGACCTATTTTATATGCCATTTTAATTCGTTATTTTTATTAATCAATTGAAAATCAAAAAATATACTATGAAAATGAAATTTACTTTAATTGCAGCTATTGCCTTATTAGGTTTCTCGGCAAAAGCACAAACTTTTAGCGACGATTTTGAATCTTATACAGTAGGTTCTAAATTAGGTCCTCAATCAACAAACTGGACAACCTGGAGTAATGCCGATGGTGGTACCGAAGATGTAAACGTGATAGCTTCTGATTCCTATAGTGGAACAAAGTCAATTTATTTCTCTTCTACTTCTGCAACAGGTGGACCAGCAGATGTGGTTTTACCTTTTGGAGGAGTTTATACTTCTGGAACTTTTGAATTCAAAGCAAGGTTTAAAGTACCGAGTACCAAAACAGGCTATTTTAATTTTCAAGCTAATGCAACCATTGGTCAAATATGGGCATTAGACTGTTATATGAATGCAGACCAAACCTTAACTATGGGAAATACCGGGGGTCAATTATTCTCTGGCACTTATCCTCAAGGTAATTGGTTTGAATTAAAATATATCATCAACTTAAATACCAATCAGTGGAAAGTTTTTGTAAACGATACCTTAAGAGGCACGTTTAGTAATACAGTTAACCAAATTGCATCCTTAGATATTTATCCTGCAAATGCTGCTGCATCTTATTGGGTAGATGATGTGTCATACACCTACACTCCATATGTGTTGCCTACTTTTAATGCGGCATTAACTAGTTTAGAAATTGCAAATGGCTTAACAGGTCAAACAAAAACGGCTACTGCACAAATTAGAAATTTAGGAAATACCGCCATTACTTCTTTCGATATCAATTTAAATTACAATGGTAATTCGCAAACAAAAAATGTAACCGGTGTAAATATTGCATCTTTAGCAGTTTATGAAATTACCTTAGATCAAAATATCACATTAGCAAATGGTACTAATAGTGCAGTGGCAACTATTTCAAATGTAAATGGAAATGCTTCTGATGGAGATAGCACAGACAATGTAAAATCGATTGTGATTGCTCCAGTAAATCCTGCAGCAGGTAAAATAGTAGTTGCCGAAGAAGGCACAGGTACTTGGTGTCAATGGTGTCCAAGAGGTGCGGTGTTTATGGATTTAATGGAAACAAATTACGAAGGTTATGTTGCTCCCATTGCCGTTCACAATGCAGATCCAATGACTTACACCATCTACGATGCAGGAATGGGTGCCTATTTAGCTGGCTATCCTCAAGTAATTGTAGATAGAGGCACTGCCTTTGACCCAAGTCAATTAGAAGCAAATTTCTTAAATAAAGTAACCGCTGCGCCAATTGCGATTTTAGAAAATGGCGCAACGTATAATTCAACTACGCGCGAATTAAAAGTTTCGGTTACTTCTACCTTTAATAGTGCAATTGCAGGCGATTATAAAATGGCCTGTGTATTAACAGAAGATAGTGTTAAAGGAACAGGATCTACTTGGAGTCAAGCAAATGCTTATGCGGGCGGTGCTAATGGCGTAATGGGTGGATTTGAATTATTAGCGAATCCAGTTCCTTTTACAAAAATGCAATACGATCACGTAGCAAGAATTATTTGTCCTTCATTCGAAGGTTATGCAAATGCTTTTGGTGCAAGTGTAGCGAGCGGTGCAAGCGTAACACATACTTATACTTATGTATTACCTACCACTTGGAGAACAAACAAAATGCATATCATCAATATGTTGATTAATCCAAATGGCGGCATTGAAAATGCATCTAATTCTACCATAGCCGAAGCGGTTGCAAAAGGTTACACTTCAGGTATGGAAATTGGAACAAACGTAACTGGAATCCAAACATTGGCTGGTCCAGATGCGATCCAAATTTATCCAAATCCGGCAGGCAATACCGCTACGATTTCTTTCGATTTAAAATCGAATTCGGCGGTAACATTAGCTGTTTATGCCCTAGATGGCAAGTTAATTGCGAATAGAGTATATGAAAACCTTTCGGGTGCAAATGCTATCCCAATGGATATTTCGGGTTTTGCTAATGGTGTTTATTTTGTAAGATTAACTACAAAAGATGCATCAAGCACACTTAGATTAATTAAAGAATAATTCTAATAACAATATTTAAAAATGGCCAATCGAACGATTGGCCATTTTTTTTGAAAAAAAATAAATAAATTGCATGCGGATGAAAAATAGAATTTATATACTGTTATTATGTACTCTTTTAATGAGTGGTTGCGCGGCTATTTATAATCCGATAGAACCTGCTTATTTAAGCTATGAGCTTGCGGATAATTATAATGGTTTAAAATTAGCTTATCGTTATGGAATTTTAGCGGAGCTCAACAACAAGCGTTATGCTAAAAAAGAAAATAAACAGCAAATTAAATTAGTTGTTGTTAAAATGGAAAACACCAGTAATCAAGCGCTGGTAGTAGGCAAAGATTTTATTTTTATCAGTAATGGACAAGCCCTTGATTATATCAATTCAGCAGCGGCCTATCAAAAACTGAAGCAAAAAAATTGGCCAGCATTGGGATTTTTATTATTGGCTTTCACCCCGCCTGTGCAAACAACAAATGGTGCAAGTGTGGCCGATTTTCCACTTGGAATGGTTGCTGGGCCTATGTTAGCGGCTGGAAATATTTTTGTTGCAATTAATGCTAACAAACAGTTTCAATCCGAATTGCAAAACAATATTTTATTAGGCAGTACCATTAAGCCGCAAGAAACACGCTATGGCATTATTATTATAAATGCTGCTGAAGAAATGCCTATCGAAATAAAATTTTAAATAATTTTATGGCTTAGCATATGGAATTCTTTTCAATGCGTTTACGCTGTAGTAACTATCTAAGCCATTGCAAGTAATACTTCCAGCGCTTGCAATATCTACAAAACCATCTTCCGAAATAACGCTTTCTGGTAATATAATTTCGATGATTTTACCAATCACTAAAGAAGTTTGATTCAATTTAATGGGTATAATTTCAACCAATTCTAATCCTATTTTAATAGCCGATGCTAAAACATAGGGCGCAATATTTTTTTCAGATAAAAAAACCTCGAGTCCTGTTTGATCAAATTCGGAGGTATTAGCATCGTATTTAGCACTGCATTGATGTGCTTGTTCCATGATTGATTCGCTCACCGAGTTTAAGGTATAGTAGCCGCTTGCAATAATATTGCCAAGTGTTTGGTGGCTCTCCGTTGCAGGCCTGGCAATCATTCCAAGGTATGGCGGGTTGGAGCCTATGTGAACAATAGAGTTGAATGGGGCCAAATTATGTTGCCCATTTTTCGAAATGGTACCCACTAAGTTTAAGCTTTTAAAACCGCTAAGCGAATTAATAAAGCTAGCTCGATATCGGCTACTCATTTGTTCGATATCACTTAACAATAAATGTCTCATTAAATGGCTTGGTGATTAAACGGTTGTAATACTAATTCGGAAACCACGCCCGAGCTAGGTTGTTGACATAAAAACCAAATAGATTTGGCTACTTCCGCAGCTTGTACAAATTTATCGCGCTGCACTCTTAAATCAATTTGATCCCAAAAAGGAGAATCGGTTCCGCCTAAAAATATATTGGTAATGCGAATGTCTGTTCTTTTTAATTCTTCTCTGATCGATTTCATCATGCCATTTAATCCGTACTTAGAGGCCGAATAGGCTGCTGCACCTGCCATTGGAGTTTTTCCTAATACACCAGGAATATTAATAATCAAACCCTTTTTAGCAATTTTCATGGGTTCAATAAAGTTTTTCACTAGATAAAATGCACCAGCTAAATTTACTTGAACGGTTTGCATAAAATCTTGTTCAGTTAAATTTTCGATGGGCTTAATAATACCAATACCCGCAGCATTAATGAGTATATCAATCGCTGGAATTTGCTGGTGAATGTTTTCGGCAACATTCTTTACTGCATTTGCATCTGTAATATCTAATAAGAAAGTTTGCTGGCTAGGAATTTGTAATTCTTGTGCTAATGCCGATAGCTTATCGGAATTTGTACTGCATAAAAATAAGTTTGCGCCAGATTGTTTTAATAATAGCGCTGTTGCTTTGCCTATGCCTCCTGTAGCGCCTACAATGAGTACATTTTTATCTTTTATAATTTCCATTTTTTACTTTGACAGGGAAATGTATTTTAAAAATTCTTCTCTTTTTTCAGTAGTTAAAAACGCCCCACCATATTCTGCAGTAACGGTGCTACTATTTACATCGCTTACTCCTCTAGAAGATACACATAAATGGTGCGCATCAATAACTACGGCCACATCTTCTGTATTTAAAATACTTTTTAATTCGTTTGCAATTTGAATCGTCAATCTTTCTTGCACTTGTGGTCTTTGAGAAAAGTATTGAACAATTCTATTTATTTTAGATAATCCAATCACTTGACCATTTGAAATGTAAGCTACATGGGCTTTACCAATGATTGGTACAAAATGGTGTTCGCAATTACTATAGAAGGTGATGTTCTTCTCAACCAACATTTGGTTGTATTTATATTTATTTTCGAACATCGAAATTTTAGGTTTATTAGCAGGATTTAACCCTCTGAAAATTTCTTTCACATACATTTTTGCTACTCTATGAGGCGTGCCACTTAAACTATCATCTGTTAAATCTAAACCAAGAATTAACATTATTTCTGTAAAGTGATTTTCGATTAGTTCGATTTTAAGTTCGTCATCCATTTCGAAGGCATCTGCTCTAATGGGTGTTTCCGCAGCACTCGAAATATGTTCGTCGCCAATAAGGTCAATTAATGTGTTAATGGGTGTATTTTTCTCAATTTTCATATTCCTATAACAAAATGACCTTGAAGTTGTTCTCGTATATATAAAAATTGATTAAATCAGGCCAAAATGGAGCATTTAGGGCTACTCCTTGATGCTTTTTGTATATTTGCCTTTTATTTAACTTATGAAACAAAGCATCTTAGTGCTATTTAGCTTTTTCTTTTACCAATCCGTTTTGTTTGCGCAAGCTCCAGGCAATAGAATGCAAGGCAATATGCCAGCAAATATTTCTGTTGCAGGGCAAGTGATAGATGGGAATACAAAAAAAGGCATTCCTTTTGCAACCATTTCTATCTTGAATACTAGAGATAATAAAATAATTGCTGGTAATGTTGCAGATGAAAAAGGTTATTTTAAAGTAGCCGATTTAAAACCGGGTAGGGTTAAAGTGGTTTACAGTTTTATAGGATATGTATCTATTACAAGCGATACTTTATTTTTAAATCCTGCAAATCCAGAAATGGTGCTAGGGGTCATAAAATTATATGCTTCAGTGAAGCAATTGGCACAAGCAACGGTAAACGCAGATCGCGGCATGTTGCAAATGGCAATAGATAAAAAAGTTTTCAATGTAGAGAAAAATGTACTCTCTACCGGAGGATCTGCGAACGATGTATTACAAACGATTCCATCTATTAATGTTGACTTAGAAGGAAATTTAAGTTTAAGAGGCAGCGGAAACATAACCGTATTAATAGATGGAAGACCATCTACGCTTACCGGTACAGATCGTAATGCGGTCTTAGAGCAAATTCCTTCCTCGGCTATCGAAAGTGTAGAGTTGATAACCAATCCAAGTGCGAAATACGATCCAGATGGCACTTCCGGAATCATTAATATTATTCTTAAAAAAAATAAACAAACAAGTTTAAATGGAAGTATTAATTCTTCTTTAACATATGGTGCCGGCCGATATAGTTTAGGTTATAACATCAATTATAAAAATAAGAAGTGGAATCTTTCAACTGGTTATAGTGTGAGGGCAAATCAAATGAATATGCGCTCTTACAATACCAGAAAAAATTACAATACCGATACTACATTTACCAATCAAGATGGGTTAAACCATAATCAAAATACGACCAATGTATTGAGGCTTTCGCTCGATCATTATATCAACAGCCGTTCAACAATAGGTATAACCTCTACATTAAGCAAAACAGACAAATCGAGTAATGGAAGTAGTGCAAATGTTAATTTCAATGAAACACATTTACAAACTGATGCCTTGAAAAGATTGAATATAGGGGTAGAGAACAGTTTAAATATAGATTTAGGATTAAACTATCGTAAATCATTTTTAAAACCTAAAGAAGAGTTGTCAGTTGATTTGTCTTATTCAAATAATGCGTCTGATGCACTTACTGATTACGAGACAAGCAATACTTTCAATACAAATCTATTTATTCAAAATGCCATCAGTAAATCTAGCGTCAATTTAGCTGCATTCAAATTAGATTACGTAAACCCAATAAATGAACTAGCTAAATTAGAAACAGGATACAAGCTCAGTTTCAGATCAAATGATGCCGATTATCGTGTTGCGGATAATTCGCTAATTGCAGATACTTTAAAGCCCAATACCTTACAATCCAATCATTTTATTTATACCGAAATAATTAATGCAGCCTATGCCAATTATAGCAGAACTATTGGTGAGTGGGGCGTTCAAGGCGGATTAAGAGTGGAGCACGCTAATATTATAACAGATCAGGTAACGGCAGGAATTAAAAATACAAAACCCTATTTAAGTTTCTTCCCGAGTCTTTATTTTGCTAGAAAATTAGGAGCTGATCAAGAAGTTCAATTAAATTATTCGAGAAGAATTAATAGACCGCAAGTAAATAATTTAAATCCATTTACCGATTTTTCTGATCCTAGAAATTTGCGAACAGGTAATCCTAATTTAAAGCCCGAGTATGTAGATGCCTATGAATTGAGTTATATTAAATATTGGAAAAGAAACACATTAACCTCTACATTGTATTTTAGACAAACGAATGATCAAATTCAACGTTATAGATTGGTTGATAATGCTGGAATTTCAATGGTAACTTTTCAAAATTTAAGTTTTTCTAGAAATTTCGGATTCGAATTTATTGCTGTAACAGAATTAATGAAATTTTGGACTTTAACAACCAATTTAAATTTATTTAGGAATGAAATTGCTGTAAGTAGCACGAATGCGGAGCTTAAGGCTGGCTCAAATGGTTCTGTTAAAATCATGTCAACTGCTAAATTGCCGAATATTGTTGATATACAAATTTCAGGAAATTACACTTCAGCTGGTGTGACTGCTCAAGGCGAGTTTAAAGAAATGTATTCTTTTGATATTGGTTTGAAAAAAGATTTATTCAAAAACAAAGCGGTACTTTCATTAAGCATATCCGATTTGTTTAATACAAGGTATATGCGTTTCGATTCTTATGGCACAAACTTTATGCAGTATACCCAATTCAAAAGGGACTCTCAGTTTTTAATATGTTCTTTAATATATAAGTTTGGAAAAACAGACTTTCAAAAAAGTAAACGTAATGGCAGAGAAGACGGTGCACCAAGTGGAATGGACGAGATGAGTTTTTAAAATATGAAACAAGTTAACCAATTTTCTATATCAGACATTTCTGCTATTACCGGCATTAAATCTGCTACTTTAAGAATTTGGGAACAACGTTATCAAATTATTCATGCCAAGCGCTCTGCTAGTAATATAAGGTATTACGACGATTTTGATTTGCGCATTTTCTTAAATATTTCTTGTTTAATTGAGAACGGTTTTAAGATTTCTGAAATAGCGGCTATGTCTGATGCGCAAAGAGTAGAAACAATTCAAAACTTATCTTACCCCCAACTTAATACGCCAATTGTTATTCAAGAATTAATTGAGCAGACGCTGAGTTTAAATGAGCAATTATTTAAAACCACAATACAAACTTGCATCAAAGAATTAGGCGTAATGGAAACAATGCTTCAATGCGTTTATCCTTTTTTAAGTAGAGTGGGGCTGCTTTGGCAAACAGGTTTAATTGCTCCTGCGCAAGAACACTTTGCTTCTAGTTTAATTAAGCAACGATTAATTGTTGCCATAGATGAATTGCCGATTCCAGATTCAGCTAATGAAAATAAATTTATTTTATTTTTACCCGAGGGAGAATTTCACGAAATTGCTTTATTGTTGGCACAATTTATGGTCCGTGCGAATGGTTTTCAGAGTTTATATTTAGGACAAAATCTGCCTATTCCATATGTTCAGGAAGTAGTAGCATCTTATCATCCTAATTATATTATTACGATCATAACAAATGATTTAGGCGAGGATTTTTTAAGCAATTTGATGCAAGATATGACCAGCCGTTTCCCTGCTGCCACTATATTAATAGCGGGTTCTGCGGTCTCCACACATAACCCAAATCCTTTGAATAATTGCGTACCACTTTGCGCTATTGATGAACTCTATGCATTTATCGCAGAAAATATCAAAGAATAACAGTAATCGATCAATTTCCATTCAATTTTAATGTCAAAAATCCTTTAAAAAGCGTATAAATTTGTAATTTTGCGGCACAGTTTGATTGAAATAAATGGATAATTTAACATACCTCAGTAATAATTCTTCAGAATACATAGAAAATCTTTATCAGGCATATCAAGCAGATCCTGAATCAGTTGATTTTGGCTGGCAAAAATTCTTTGAAGGCTATGACTTAGGCAGAAGCTCCGATGCCAATACGGTATCGACAGAAACACCCACCCATTTTTTAAAAGAGATAGCCGTACTTAATTTAATTAATGGCTATCGTACCCGCGGACATTTGTTTACCAAAACAAATCCAGTTCGCGAAAGGAGAAAATATTTTCCTGGAAAAGAAATTACTCAATTCGGTTTAACAGATGCAGATTTAGAAACCGTATTCAATGCCGGTGTGGAAGTTGGCATTGGACCTGCAAAATTAAAAGATATTGTTCAGCTTTTAGATACCACCTATTGCGAATCGATTGGATGTGAATTTATGTTTATTCGTCATCCAGAAAGAATTAAATGGTTTATCGACCGATTTGAAAAAGCGAAAAACCAACCTGCTTATAGTTTACCAGTTAAGAAAAGAATTTTAGATAAATTAAATCAAGCAGTTATTTTTGAAAATTTTTTAGGAACAAAATTTTTAGGACAGAAAAGATTTTCTTTAGAAGGTGCTGAAACTCTTATTCCTGCTTTAGATGCGGTTATCGAAAATGGTGCAGAATTAGGCTTAGAAGAATTTGTAATAGGTATGGCTCACAGAGGTAGACTCAATGTGCTTGCCAATATTATGAACAAAACCTACAAAGAAATTTTTAAAGAATTTGAAGGAAAGTTTAATCCCAACGATCCTTTCGGTGGTGACGTAAAATATCATTTAGGTTATTCCACTGATGTTAAAACAGCAAGTGGTAAAAAAGTTCATTTAAGTTTATCGCCAAATCCATCCCATCTCGAAGCGGTTAATCCGGTAGTGGAAGGAATGGTTAGGGCAAAAATTGACCATAAATACCAAAATGATTTAAGTAAAATAGCGCCGATTTTAATTCATGGTGATGCCTCTATTGCAGGCCAAGGAATTATTTACGAGGTTTTACAAATGTCTAAGTTAGATGGCTACAAAACAGGTGGCACGATTCATTTAGTCATTAATAACCAAATTGGTTTTACTACTAATTACAAAGATGCTCGTTCGAGTACCTATTGTACCGATGTAGCAAAAACTACTTTATCGCCAGTGTTTCATGTAAATGGAGACGATGTAGAAGCTTTGGTTTTAGCTATTCAACATGCTTTAGCCTATCGACAAAAATACGCAACAGATGTTTTCATTGATATTTTGTGTTATCGTCGTTATGGACATAACGAATCTGATGAGCCAAGGTTTACGCAACCTTTGTTATATAAAACAATTGAAAGCCACCCTAACCCTCGAGAAATTTATGTTCAAAAATTAATTCAAGATGGTTCTATTAATGAGCAAGAAGCAAAAGCAATAGACACAGAATTTAGAACGCATTTACAAGAACGGTTAAACGAAGCAAAACAAGAAGAGAACACAGCTGTAGAGCCACTGTTTCAGGGTGCTTGGAAAGATTTCAGATTTTCTACGCCAAAAGATTTTACTACAAAATGGCCAACCAAGGTAGATGAAAAATTATTTTTATCAATTGCAGATAAAATTACTTCGCTTCCTTCCGATAAAAAATTTATTGCAAAAATTCAACGCTTATTTGCAGATCGAAAAAAGATGAGCAAAGAGAGCAAAGTGTTTGATTGGGCTATGGGCGAACTCATGGCTTATGGCACTTTAATGCAAGAAGGTTTTCCGGTTAGATTGAGTGGACAAGATGTGGAGCGTGGTACTTTTTCTCATCGACATGCGGTTGTTAAAATTGAAGATTCAGAAGAGGAAGTTATTCCATTGCAATCAATCGCTAAAAATCAAGCCGACTTTGCCATTTATAATTCACATTTATCGGAATACGGTGTATTAGGTTTTGAGTATGGTTATGCAATGGCATCACCAAATACGCTCACCATTTGGGAAGCGCAGTTTGGCGATTTTATTAATGGTGCACAAATCATCGTCGATCAATTTATTACTAGTGCAGAATATAAATGGAGAAGATCTAACGGCTTAGTGATGTTATTGCCGCATGGTTATGAAGGGCAAGGCCCAGAACATTCATCGGCAAGAATTGAAAGATTTTTAGAAGCTTGTGCCAATGATAATATTCAATTAGCGAATTGCACCACGCCAGCAAATTATTTCCATTTGCTTAGAAGGCAAATGCATCGCCCTTTCCGTAAACCATTAATGGTATTTAGTCCAAAGAGTTTGTTGAGAAATCCTGCTTGTGTGAGTCCTTTAACAGATTTTACTAAAGGATTTTTTCAAGAAATAATTGACGATACAAATGTAAAGCTAAAAGAAGTGAAGCGCGTATTGTTTTGCTCGGGTAAAATATATTATGATTTATTGGCAAAGCAGCAAAAAGAAAACAGAAGAGATGTTGCCATTATTAGATTAGAACAAATTTTCCCATTGCCTATTGCGCAAATTCAACAAATTATTGCCAAATACGATCAAGCGACTGATATTTTTTGGGTACAAGAAGAACCAATGAATATGGGTGTTTGGCCGTATTTAGTTGCTAAAATGCGCAGAGAGCCGATCGAAGTAATTGCTAGAAAAGAAAGCAGCAGTACCGCAACGGGCTATAATAAACAACATTTAAGACAACAAGAATATATTGTTAATACCGCATTCGAAATGGCGAAAACGGTAATAGCGACAAAGGCTACTGCCACTCCAAAAGCTGCTGCGAAAAAGGTGACGACTAAAAAATCTGTCGCGAAAAAAGCTACTGGCGTTACGAAAGCTACAGTAAAAAAAGTTGCTGCAAAAAAGCTAGAAGTTAAAAAGCCGGTAATAAAAAAATCACCAGCGAAAAAAACGGCAGCAAGCAAATCAGTAAAACCATTACTTAAAAAATCGACAAAGGCAAAAGTTAAATCTGCCCCAAAAGCGGCAACAAAAAAAGTAGTTAAAAAAACAACCAAGAAAAAATAAATCAACCATGAGTATAGAAATGAAAATACCTGCAGTAGGGGAATCAATTACCGAAGTGACCCTATCAAAATGGATTAAAAATAATGGTGATTATGTGCAGATGGATGAAATTATTGCGGAGTTAGAATCCGACAAAGCGACCTTTGAGTTAACTGCAGAAAAGGCTGGAGTATTGATTACTAAGGCATCAGAAGGCGATACCATTGCAATAGGATCTGTTGTTTGCGTAATAGATGATAAAGCGGCAACACCTGTAAGCGCAGTTAAATCAGCGCCAGCAGCAGAAAAAGCATTGACTACTTCGATCCCCGTTCCAGAAACAAAAAAATCAAATAATGAGGCAACTTATGCGACTGGTCATCCTTCTCCTGCGGCTGCTAAAATTTTATCAGAAAAAGGAATTGATGCACAAGCGGTAAAAGGTTCTGGTATAGACGGCAGAATTACGAAAGAAGATGCACAAGCTGCAAATCGTTCGGAAGTTAAATCGGCTGCAGCAATCATTGCTCCTGGCAGCAGAGCAATGCGTTCAGAAAAAATGTCTTCATTGAGAAAAACAGTAGCTAAAAGATTAGTAGCCGTAAAAAATGAAACAGCTATGCTGACTACTTTTAACGAAGTAGACATGCAACCAATTATGGACATTCGTACAAAGTATAAAGATAAATTTAAAGAAAAATACGGTGTGGGTTTAGGCTTTATGTCATTCTTTACAAAGGCGGTATGCGAAGCGCTTCAGGCCTTTCCGGCAGTGAATGCGCAAATCAATGGCGAAGAAATTATCTATCATCACTATGCTGATATTTCTATAGCTGTTTCTGCGCCAAAAGGATTAGTAGTGCCTATCATAAAAAATGCAGAATCTTTATCTTTAGCAGGAATAGAAAAAGCGGTTGCCGAATTGGCAACAAAAGCAAGAGAAAATAAATTAACATTGGAAGAAATGACAGGGGGTACTTTTACCATCACCAATGGTGGCGTATTTGGTTCCATGATGTCAACTCCAATTATTAATGCCCCGCAATCTGCTATTTTAGGCATGCATAATATTGTCGATAGACCAGTTGCCATTAACGGCCAAGTGGTTATTAGACCCATGATGTATGTGGCACTTTCTTACGATCACAGAATCATTGACGGTCGCGAATCCGTAGGATTTTTAGTACGCGTTAAACAACTATTAGAAAATCCTGAACGCATGTTGTTAGGGGTTTAATTTTTTTCAAATTCATTTTGAAAGCCTGAAGCTATATTAGTTTCAGGCTTTTTTTATTTATGACATTTGTCATATTTAAATGTCAAGTTAAAAGATATTTTTACCTAGTTAAACCTAAACTCCTTTTCGATGAACACGGCACACATTCACCTAGTGATTACACACTTGCCAATAATTGGCGCATTTATTGGTTTGTTAATATTAGCATTTGCTTACCTAAAAAAAGATGCAAATGTAAAGACGGCAGCTTATTTAGTTTTTGTAGTATGTGCCATTGGTGCCTGCATTGCTTATGCTACCGGAGAAGGCGCGGAAGAAGTAGTGGAGAATTTACCAGGAGTTGTAGAAGCTGCTATAGAGACGCATGAAGATGCGGCGATGTATAGTTTGGTTTCGATGATTGCTTTGGGTGTAATGTCAATTATTGGCATCATTCAAATTCGTTGGAATGCCAGTAAGTTTAATTTTATACATTCATTAATCCTCGTGCTTTCTTTGTTGAGCATGGCCACTATTGCCTATACAGGCAACTTAGGAGGAAAAATTAGACATACCGAAATTGCAAATGCTTCGGCTGCTCTTCCAAATAATGAGCAGCCTAGCAATGAATCTGATGAGGATTAGTTAAACAAGACAGCGCCTGTTTGCGTATCGTAAATTCCTGATACAATTTTAATTTCACCCTTTGTCGCTTTATTCTTTAAGTATTCACTTTGGTCAAGAATTTCAGCAATAGAATTGTCGACATTTAATTGAGTGATTCGCTCGATAACTTTTTCATCACCCGCTATTAAATGCCTTTCGCAATTACAAGCTTGAATAGATTTTTCTATTTTATTGGTAATATTGGATATATGACCAGCACTATTGCCTTGAATTGCTTTGGCAATAGCACCACAATTGCTGTGCCCTAAAACCACCACTAGCTTTGTTCCTAAGTCTTTGCAGGCTAATTCTATGCTGCCTAAAATATCATCGTTGATAATATTACCTGCAATTCTAATAGAAACTAGATCGCCTATACTTGCGTTAAATATTAAATCTGGATTGGTTCTAGAGTCGATACAACTTACAATAGCGGCCATGGGGTTTTGACCTAAAGAAGTTGCATTAACTTGGTGCTTTAAATTTTTTTGTGACCATTTGCCTTTTAGGAATCTTTCATTACCCAATTTTAATAAACTGAGCACTTCTTCCGGCTTTAATTTTCCTTGACTTTCTTTGTCTAAAACATTGACAAACTGAATATGATCATCCAGCTGATACATGGTTTTTAGGCCTACAATATTGAGTTTGATATTCTTTTCTTTAGAAACAGTAGACTTAAAATCTTCAATAATTTCTAATACATCATTATCAATATAATCGCAATAGTTGGCGTCTATGATGAGTTTAGATCCCTCAGGAATAGACCAAAGCGTGTCTTTAATGCTTGCTTTATTTAAAAAAGAAACTTGATTGGGCAATTCCATTCTAATAGTTTCACCAAAAGCAAGTACTTCTTTCTCTATTTTAAAAGGATTTTTAAAATTACTTTTCATTAAATAGAAAATACTAACTGCCAAACCAATTAAAATACCAATCAATAAATCTGTAAAAACGATGGCTAAAATTGTAGCAATAAAAGGAATAAACTGATTCAATCCTTTTCTATACATTTCTTTGAACAAAGTAACTTTTGCTAATTTATAACCTGTTACCAATAATATAGCTGCCAAAGAAGCGATAGGAATTAAATTTAAATAAGGACTAATAAATAATACACTGACGAATAAAAGTAAACCGTGTAATATAGCAGACATTTTTGTTGCAGCGCCAGCATTGATATTAACCGAGCTTCTTACAATAACTGATGTGATGGGTATGCCACCAACTAAACCCGAAAAAATATTACCAATTCCTTGAGCCACTAATTCTTTATTTGGAGATGCTTTTCGCTTGTGAGGGTCAATGTTTTCAACTGCTTCGAGGTTAAGCAAGGTTTCTAGTGAGGCAACAATGGCAATGGTAAAACCAACTACCCAAACTTGAGGATTGCTAATGTCAGCAAAATTTGGAGTGGTAATTAAAGATAAAACACCATTAATTTTAGGAATATTAACTAGGTGCGATTGTTCAATATAAAGAGTAGGAATAAATCGCTGAAAAACTAAATTTATTAATATTCCGCTCATTACTACAAATAAAGATGCAGGTAAAAAATTATATTTTTTTAAGGGTGTTTTATCCCAGTAAATTAAAACAACTAATGAAATAAGGGATACAATAATGGCACCACCTGAAAAATGATTGATTACATTAATGAGTTCTGAAAATGTATTTTCCCCGTCTTGTTGATTAAAGCTAAAGTCGTTTACCACATCAGCATCATAGCCAAAACTATGGGGAATTTGTTTCAAAATTAAAATGATACCGATTGCGGCTAGCAATCCTTTAATTACATTCGAAGGAATATAGTCTGCAATAAAACCAAGCTTGAAAATTCCACTGATTAACTGTATAGAACCAGCAATAACGCCAGCCATTAAAAGTAATTCAAAACTGCCGAGTGTGCCAATGGCTGTTAATATAACCGCTGCTAAACCCGCTGCTGGTCCACTTACACTGGTGTGGGATTCACTTAATAAGCCCACAATTACGCCACCAATGACACCAGCAATTATACCAGAAAGCATTGGCGCGCCACTTGCTAGCGCAACACCTAAGCACAATGGCAAGGCCACTAAAAACACCACCACACTGGATGGCAAATCAAATTTTAATTTAGCAAACATATATTCAATTAGTTTTGTAGTTTTAAAACTTAAAAATGCATAATTTGTTTTACATATCGAAGTATATTCGTATTAATAATAGATTAATTGTGTTGTATAATGGTGTTTTTTAAAAAATCATTTAAATGAATATTGGGATGTGCTTTAAGCGAATAATTTTAGTTTTTTTGTGTTGTACTTCCCTGTATAGCAATGCTGTTGCGCAATCACAAAAAGTAACTTTCTTTTTGCAAACGGATTTTGATCAGCTATACCTCAATGATTCCGTTAAAATCTCTAAATGCGCTATCTATTTAACTAATTTTAAATTTTATAATCAATCGGAATTAGTATTTGAAGATGCTAATCAAGCACATTTAGTCGACCTGCTCGATCCTAGCCCAATCCAATTTAATATACCAGTAAATTTAGTTTATAATCGAGTAGTATTTAATATTGGGGTGGATAGTAACACCAATGTTGCAGGCATTTTAACCGGCGATTTAGACCCTCGTGAAGGAATGTATTGGGCATGGCAAAGTGGGTATATCAATTTTAAATTAGAAGGTATTTTAAATGCTAAAGTACAACAAGCATTTCAATACCATATTGGTGGATATGCCGGAAAGCTTAATGCCATTCAAACTAACGCCTTTGAAGTATATCCAAATAACAAATACACTTTGAGTTTTAATTTCATGCCCATGTTACAATATGCTTTAGCGCAAAAGCAATTTGAAATAATGTCTCCACAGCTTAAAGCAGTGCAATTGGCAAAATTACTTTCAGAAAACACTACTTGTACTAAAGTTCAAAATCTATCAAATGAATAAGGGTGTTATTTTTTTTATTTTATTAGCAGTTTTTTCTATTGCATTTATTGCACCTTTAGAAAGCGAATTTATAAAACCAGCCCATTTCCCAAAAACTAAATATAATTTTCAAAATAATCCTTTTGATTCAAATAAAATAAATATTGGTCGCGCGTTATTTTATGATCCAATATTATCAAAAGACAGTACTATTTCTTGCGCAAGTTGTCATAGTAATTATACGGCATTTGCACATGTGGATCATGCATTAAGCCATGGAATAGCCGATCGTATTGGCATTCGGAATGCACCTGGACTTATGAATTTAGCATGGCACGAAAATTTTATGTGGGATGGGGCTATTAATAATTTAGAGGTGCAATCTTTAGCGCCCCTTACTAATCATCTAGAAATGGATGAGAATTTGAATCATGTTTTAGAAAAATTAAATCGCAGTTTTTTTTATAAAAATTTATTTAAAAAGGCATACGGAGACGATATAATTTCTACTGATCGTTTTTTAAAATCAATTACTCAGTTCCTTTTACAAATGGTTTCAGCAAGCGCTAAATACGACAGTGTAAAAAACGGGAACGCCATTTTTACTTTACAAGAAAAAAAAGGCTACCATATTTTTAAAAAAAATTGCGCAGTATGTCATACAGAGCCGCTATTTACCAATTTAAAATTTGAGCAAAACAATTTACCTGTCGATCCAAATTTAAATGACATGGGGCGTATGCGCATTACACAAAGTGCAAAAGATTCCATCTGTTTTAAAGTGCCTACCTTAAGAAATATTACTTTTACCTTCCCTTATATGCACGATGGTCGTATGCGTAAATTACAAGAGGTGCTTCATCATTACGAAAACATAGAACTCCTTACTAGCAATCATAAGCGTATTAAGATTAAGTTAAATAAGCTTGAACAAGTAGATTTAACCGCTTTTTTGCTTACACTTGATGATCAAAAATTCTTGTTTAATCCAACACTGGCTTTTCCAAAAGAATTATTATTAATGAATCGAAGGAAAAACGAATAAAACACGTCTAAATAATCATGAAAAAAGTAGTCTTAACCACAATATTAATAGTTGGCTTACACAGTGTATTTGCCCAAACTAATCCTGTAATTTTAAATTGGTTGCAAAATACCACTGGTATTATGGGCAGACATTATGTAAGAAATAATTATATACCCATCAACGACAATTCCTTAGCAAATGTATTAAGTGTAAAGTATTCGACTGCGAATGTTTATGTAGCAACAAATGGCATTCCAGCTTATATAACTGGTCCTTTTTTAGATGGTAATCCATCGATTGCAACCAGTCAAAATGCTATTTTCAAACTCCCATTGAATCCATTAAAAAATACAGGAAATCCTGTAAGTACTACTGGCGGAAACATCGGTTTGTTTATTAATGGAGTGGCTTTGTTTGATTATAGAGATGGTGTATCTTGGAAGTCTTCCACTGGAACGCTTGCAGGTGGGCCATTTGGTGGCATGGGCGATAATGTTTGGAATAGAGATGCCGTTGTGGCAGAACGATTAGGTTTTGATTGTGCGAAAGGTCATCCAGCAATGGGTAATTACCATCACCATCAAAATCCGAGTGCATTTAGTTTAGACCTTTCCGTAATTTCTACTATTTGTAATTTATATGTTGCCGATGGATTATATTTAATTGATAGTAATGTACACGCTCCGCTAATTGGTTTTGCCTACGATGGCTTTCCAATTTATGGCGCATATGGATATAAAAATTTGGATGGTACGGGTGGAATTGTTAGGATGAAATCTAGTTATCAATACAGAAATATAAGTACCCGCACGCAATATGCAAACGGAACAACGGTTACAGCTGGGCCTCCGGTAAGTACAACTTATCCATTAGGATATTTCAAAGAAGATTATGAATTTGTTTTAGATAGCAATTCGGATTATTTAGATGTACACAATGGCCGTTTTTGCATCACCCCCGAATTTCCTAATGGCACCTATTGCTATTTCACAACAGTAAATAAAGAATGGAACTCCGCTTATCCATATGTAGTTGGCCCTACGTTTTATGGAAGCAGAGTTGTGGCTAAAGTAACTACTATTACAGAGCCCGTTACCACTTATTCACCAAGCACCGGATTAGCCAATGTCATCAAAACCAGTATCATTATTTCACCAAATCCAGCAACAGAATTTGTAGCTGTTCAATTAAGTGGTTTACAAAACGAAGATGTGCAATTGGAATTAATAGACCTTCAAGGTAAAATTATTCAATCAGATAAAATAGTACAAGGCAGTACCATTACTTATTTTGATGTTAGAAAATTATACGACGGCTTTTATTTTCTAAAAGTGATGGGTAAAAATTTCAGCAAAATCGAAAAAATTAAAATAAGCCATTAATGAGAAAAATTGCATTCATCTTTTGCCTTTTGTTAAGTTTTCAAAACAATTTAACAGCGCACGATTTAAGTCTTCCACATACAACTGAGCAGCAATGGACTGTTTCAGGAGAAAGCATGCAAGGTTCATTTTTAATGTTGAAAGGATCGCAAGTTTACTTAGAAAACTCAAATGGAACTATCTCCCATTTTCCGTTAAAAAGTTTCTCGATTGCTAACCAACAGCTTATTGCACAAAAGAACAGTAATATCTTAAAACTTAATACTAGAGAGGGTTATAGCGCAAATGCTATTGCAGAAAAATCAAATTTTTACCCGTTTTTATTTCTTTTTTTAAGCTTAACTTTCTTGCTTATCTATTTACAACACAAGCATAAATACAGCAAAATAATTCCAGTTTTAGTGTGCCTAATGATTGTTTCCTTTTTAGGATTTACAGCTAAGGCCATCAGAACTTTTCAAACAATAACCAATCCGCTTAGCATCGATTCTGCATTTACTTTTTACAAACCAGCAGTCAATACATTTTGGGATTCAACTTATTTTAGGGTTGAGTCTAAAGGAATTCCTGCGCATGGAATGATGACAGGAATTACTAACTGGCAACAACAATTTCCAATTCCCCAATGTTATATTGGAACTAACGCCTGGAGTATACCTTTGAATCCTACAATTGCAGCAAACCCAGTTCCAGTAAACCAATTTCATTTTTTGAAAGGTGCTGTGGCTATTGCAGTAAACGGAGTTGCCATATTTAATCCCTATACTAATACGGGCGTTGATGCATTTTTAGATGGACAATTGGATTATTGGGGCGGTCATTGCGGCAGGGCAGATGATTATCATTACCATATTGCACCATTGCATTTATACAGTACTTCTCCGTTAACATTCCCCATTGCTTATGCACTTGATGGCTTTGGGGTATACGGCACATTAGAACCAGATGGAAGTAATATGCAAACTTTGGATGCAAATCACGGACACTATGCAAGCAATGGAGTTTATCATTATCATGGAACTGCAACCGCACCATATATGATTGGCAATATGGTGGGTAGTGTAACAGAAGATGCAGATTTGCAAATCGTTCCTCAATCAAAGGCCTCTCCTATTAGGCCAGCTGGCGCGCCATTAAAAGGCGCGGTAATTACAAACCTTGTAGCTAATGCCAATCAAAACGGATATGCTTTGACCTATACTTTAGCGGGCTTAACTTATTTAGTTGAATACGAATGGAGTACCAATGGCGTCTATACTTTTAAATATACTTCGCCTACAGGTGTTGTAACCACTAATGTGTATAATGGTTTCAAGCAATGCACCATTTCAACCGCCATCGAAAACAATACAATTGCAAAAAAAGAATTAGTGATTTTCCCAAATCCAAGTAAGGGTAATTTTGAAATTTTATTTACCGGTAAACAAGAAAATATAAATTTACACGAAGTATATGTATACGATATGCTTGGTAAATTACATTATCAAGATAAAGCATCACAAGGTTTGCTAGCCTTAGGCGAATTAGGAAAAGGAACTTATATTGTAAAAGTGAAATCAGGAAACGAAATGTATCATAAAAAAATAATCATTAATTAATGAAAATTAAATTTGCAAAAATATTTTTACTCGTTTTATTATTGGCAATAAAGGTAATAGCACAAAATAAAAAAAAGTGTTATGCTCAAATTACCTGATACAGGACAACAATCTAGCTATACTTTAACCTTTGGCGAAGACGCAGATTTTAATATCAATCCACCATTTTATTTTTTAAATAACGCTGCAATACTTACCGATACATTGACTGGTTTAATGTGGCAAAGAGCCGATGCAGGTGAAATGACATTTGAGAACGCACAGAACTATGCAGACACGAGCACTTTAGGAGGTTATACAGATTGGCGATTGCCCAATGCGATGGAAGCATTTTCTATTTTAAATTTTCAAACTCAAAATCCAACAGTAGATTTAAATTATTTTATCAAAACTAATGCAGAATATTGGTGGACTTCAGATGTACAAGTAAATGATAATTCAAAAGTATGGGTAACAAATGCTGGAGGTGGTATTGGAAATCATGCGAAGTCTGAAACTATAAGTGCTGGAGGCATAAAGAAATTTCATTTAAGATTAGTTAGAACACTCAAAGCTAAACTGATCAATGCAGATCGATTTGCTAAACTTACAGATGGAACGGTGTACGATAGTTTAACCAATTTAATTTGGCAGAAAACACCCTATGCAGATACCTTAACTTGGGAGCAGGCACTCGCTTATGCAGACACGCTAACCCAAGCGGGCTATAGCGATTGGCGTTTACCTAATATCAAAGAGTTGCAGTCTATTCAAGATATTTCAGTAATTAATCCTGCCCTAAATACCAATTATTTTAATGTATTTGGTAGAAAGAAATTTTGGTCGGCCACTACTTTATCTAACAGAACTACAAGTGCTTGGTATTTCGACACACAGTTTGGCATAACCACTTATCAAGCTAAAACTTCCAGATTAAATACATGGGTATTAAGAGGCGGACAATTTGCAACAGGAATTTCAACCAAAGAATATCCTTTGTTGCTGAGCCTTTCGCCCAATCCATGTCAAGCATTTTTACAAATAAATTTCAATGCTAAAGTAAAATTAATAGCGCCAAAGTTGACCATCACCAATATCATTGGTCAAATTGTTTTTCAATCGGAAGGAGTTAAAAATCTGTACAAAATAAATACCAGCGATTTTCCCAATGGTATTTATTATTTAACTGTCTTAGATGGCAGCCGAAAGTCAAGTTCAAAATTTGTTGTCTCAAAATAGTAAAAGAGCCTAATAAAGGTATTTGATGCTTTTATTGTTGTTTAGTGTAGTTTTTTAGTAAATTTAATTTTATACAAAAAAATTATGTCTAAAAAAGAAGATATACAACCCGATTGCGAACATTGCCATTCTCGTTATAAGTCTATTTTCTGTCAAATTGCACCAGATGAAGTAAAGATAATTAATGAAAATAAATGGTGTCAATCATTAGAAAAAGGACAGCAATTATTTGCTGAAGGCGCTTATCCACATGGTTTATTTTGCGTAAATACAGGCAAAATAAAAATTCATCAAATGGGAGATGAAGGTAGAGAGCAAATTGTTCGATTTGCAAAAGAAGGCGATGTAGTTGGTTACAGGGCTATGCTTGCAGGCGAAAAATATTCGAGTTCGGCAACCGCCATAGATACCACTTCTATTTGTTTTATTCCTAAAAATGTAATTTTTTCCCTCATAGAGAAAGATGCCAATTTTTCTATTCAACTCATTAAATTATTGTCAAGTAATTTAAAGCATGCCGAAGAGTCTATTTTACACCTTGCACAAAAACCGGTAAGAGAGCGAATGGCAGAGTCTTTGCTTTTCTTAAAAGAAATGTATGGACTAGAACCAGACGGGATTACTATGTCTGTAAGTCTTTCAAGAGAAGAGATTGCCACTTTAGTTGGAACGGCAACAGAAACAGCAATCCGTTTATTGTCCGAATTTAAATCAAAGAAGCTCCTGTCTTTCGAAGGCAGAAAAATTCAAATTATTGATGTTCCAGGATTGTTAAAAGTGGCAAATATTCACGATTAACATAGCTTCAAAATATGACATTTGTCATATTTTCAATTACGGCGACTCATTAAATTTGCGAATGCAAAAAAATAGTGCCGAAACCACTGCCAATCAAATCTGTTATCATTGTGGTGAAGATTGCGAATCTCGATTAGTAACTTTTGATGAAAAGCCATTTTGCTGCGAAGGCTGTAGTTTAGTATATGAATTATTATCTGAAAATAATTTATGCACTTATTATACTTTAGATCAAAATCCAGGCATCAGTAGGTTTCAAAAAAAACATGATGGCTATCAATACCTTGAAGATGCAGATTTAAAAGCATCGCTCATTACTTTTAGTAATGGTATAGAAACGCACATTACCTTTCATGTGCCTACCATGCACTGTAGCTCATGCGTTTATTTATTAGAAAATATGCATCGCCTAAATGCTGGCGTAATACAATCTGTTGTTAATTTTCCCCGAAAAGAAGTAGCTATCTCGTTTAAAGAGTCGGAAACTTCTTTAGCCGCAATCGCTTCTTTAATGTCCGAAATAGGTTATGAACCACATATTAGCCTAGCAAGCGCAGAAGGTAATAAGCCTAATCTTATTAATCGGAAAAGATTATTTAAAATTGGCTTAGCGGGTTTTGCTTTTGGCAACATTATGATGCTTAGCTTTCCGGAATATTTTTCATTGGGAAATTATTTCGATCAAAATAATCTAAAGTATTATTTTGGCTATATCTCTATGGCGCTTTCTTTGCTTGTTTTATTTTATGCCGCATCAGAATTTTTTATTACAGGTATTAAGGGCTTATTAAAAGGTTATTTAAATATAGATTTGCCCATTGCATTAGCTATTCTAATAACTTTTGGTCGAAGTATTTATGAATTGCGCTATGGCAATGGGGCCGGCTATTTCGACTCCATGACCGGTATAGTATTTTTTATGCTCATAGGTCGTTATTTTCAAGATAGAACATACGAAACGCTTTCTTTTGATAGAGATTATAAATCTTTTTTTCCTTTATCAATCATCAAAATAAATAAAGGAATCGAAGAAACAATTCCTGTTAATAAATTAAAAAAAGGAGATCATATTCTGGTTAGGAATAACGAATTAATTCCTGTAGATGCCATGCTCATTAAGGGTGCTGGAAAAATTGATTATAGTTTTGTAACTGGTGAAGCCGAGCCTGTCGAAAAGTTTAGAGGAGAATTATTATATGCAGGTGGAAAACAAGTGGGCGGTTCTTTATCTTTAGAAGTTTTAAAAACAGTTTCGCAAAGTTATTTAACTAAATTATGGAATAAAGAAGTTTTTCAAGAAAGAGAAACACAACAATACACCTTTGTGCAAACCATAAGTAAATATTTTACCCTAGTTTTATTTGCCATCACTGCTTCCGCATTTTTTTATTGGTTGCCACAAGATTTACCCCGCGCCATTAATGCTTTAACAACAACGCTGATCATTGCATGTCCATGTGCTTTGTTATTGGCGGCAACTTTTACACACGGTAATAGCATTAGGCAATTAGGTAAAAAATCATTTTACCTTAAAAATGCTAGTGTTTTAGAAAAACTAGCCAAAATAAATGTCATTGTTTTTGATAAAACAGGCACCATTACAGAAGCTAAATTTGCTGATGTAGTGTATAAAGGAGCGCCGCTTTCTGCTCAAGAAAATCAATTACTAAAAGTGTTATTTAAGAATTCTGCACATCCATTAAGCAAAAGAATTTATGATTTTATTAAAAATGATTCAAGTATTGAACTAACTACTTTTGAAGAGATTCCAGGCAAGGGAATGATAGCAAGCTATCCGAATTTTAAAATTAGAGTGGGATCCGAGCAATTTATTTTAGGGGCAATGCAAAATGCATTACTAAAAGAAAGTATCGTTTATGTAGAAATTAACAATGCAATTAAAGGTTATTTTTCTATCAAACATGTTTATCGAAGTGGTTTTGCTAGTTTAATTGCGCGGCTTAAAAAGAAATTTGAGTTAATGGTTTTATCTGGAGATCATGATGCGGAGCGCAGTACTTTACAATTTATGTTAGGAGATACTACCCCCTTATATTTCAAGCAAAGCCCATCCGATAAATTACATAAAATAGAAACCCTTCAAGCAAAGGGAAAGGTAGTTATGATGGTGGGTGATGGCTTAAATGATGCTGGAGCATTGAGGCAGAGCGATGTTGGCATTGCTATTACCGACCAAGCTAATTATTTTTCGCCAGCAAGCGACATCATCATGGATGGAAGATCTTTTGGTAATTTATATCGATTTATCCAATTTGCAAAAACGAGTAAAAAAATTATTGTGATAAGTTTTGTGATTTCTTTATTGTATAATGCTGTTGGTTTATTTTATGCAGTGCAAGGAAATTTATCACCGGTAATTGCGGCCATTTTAATGCCCATCAGTTCTATTTCTATTGTATTATTTACCACCATTGCAACGGCTATTTCTGCAAAAATTAATTTATAATTTATTTAAATTTGGGTCTGTAGCCTCTTTGTTTAATCTCATAAAGTCTAATTTGTATTGAAAAATATCACCAATACTTTCTGCACGCTGAATAGCTAAAGCAGCTTTTTCGCCTTCAAAATTTTCGGAAATAGTTTCTTTAAATAAAGCTATCCATCTTTTAAAATGTTCGGGAGAAATATGTTCGGATTGTTTGGCGTGTGCTTCAAAAGGTCTGCCTCTATAATCGCTAGTGTCTAATAGTATTCCAGACCAAAACCGTACCATTTTTGGCAAATGGCTTTCCCAATCTGTTTTTGCATGAACATTAAAAACCACACTCAATAAATCGTCTTGATTTACCTTGTCGTAGAAGAGGCTTACCAATCGCTCAATATCCCCTATGTCCTCAATTTCCTTTTTCATCAGCTGATTTTCAAATAGATAGTTTTTATCTACCTACAAATATCATACAATAATTCTAATTTATAATATGATTTATGTCATATTTTTTGAAAAATATATCGCGTTTCTTTACAGCTGAAGAATAGCACATGGCAGTATTAGTCCTCTTAATTGGTATCAGTTTATTAGTCGCAATCGGCTTTTTGATTTCCTTTTTCTGGTCCGTTAATGACGGACAATATGATGACGATTATACTCCTTCTGTAAGAATGCTATTTGACGATGAATTAGTAGAACAAAAATCAAAAAAATAAAAATTTCTATGCAACAAGAACAATTTTATTATGACAACAAAATTGTGCGCAACTTTGCTTACGCATCAATTATTTTTGGTTTAATAGGAATGACCGTTGGATTGCACATTGCGCTTCAGTTGGTTTTTCCAAATTTAAACTTTGGCATTCCTTATACAACATATGGAAGACTTAGGCCATTACATACCAATGCGGTAATTTTTGCATTTGTTGGAAATGGTTTGTTTGCTGGTATTTACTATTCATTACAAAGATTGTGTAAAGCCAGAATGTATAGCGATGTACTTAGTAAGATAAATTTTTGGGGATGGCAAATTATTATTTTAGCAGCCGCAATAACTTTACCTTTGGGATATACTTCTGGTAAAGAATACGCAGAGCTTGAGTGGCCTATAGACATTGCCATTGCATTAATTTGGGTAGTTTTTGGTTGGAATATGTTCGCTACTATTTTAAAAAGAAGAGAGCGTCATTTATATGTTGCCATTTGGTTTTACATTGCCACATTTATAACAATTGCAGTATTACATATTGTTAACTCTTTTGAAATTCCAGTTTCGCTTTTTAAAAGTTATTCGTGGTATGCAGGCGTACAAGATGCATTAGTACAATGGTGGTATGGACACAATGCGGTTGCATTTTTCTTAACCACTCCCTATTTAGGTTTGATGTATTATTTCTTACCTAAAGCAGCTAACAGACCCGTATATTCTTATAGACTTTCTATTATTCACTTTTGGGCTTTAATCTTTTTATATATCTGGGCAGGACCGCATCATTTATTATATACCTCTTTGCCAGATTGGGCACAATCATTAGGAGTGGTGTTTTCGGTCATGTTAATTGCACCATCGTGGGGTGGTATGATCAACGGTTTATTAACCTTGCGTGGTGCTTGGGATAAAGTGAGAGAAGATGTAGTGCTAAAATTCTTTGTGGTAGCCATTACAGCTTACGGTATGTCTACTTTCGAAGGCCCCATGTTATCGTTGAAAAATGTGAATGCCATTGCACATTTTACAGATTGGATTGTTGCGCACGTACATATTGGCACTTTAGGTTGGAACGGCTTTTTAACTTTTGGAATGTTGTATTGGTTGTTCCCACGTATTTATGGAAAAGAATTATACTCCAAAAAATTAGCCAATTTCCATTTTTGGATTGGCACTTTAGGCATTTTATTTTACGCAGTTCCTTTATACTGGGCAGGAATTACCCAAAGTTTAATGTGGAAAGAGTTTACCGCAGAGGGCTTTTTAAAATATCCAAACTTTTTAGAAACGGTTACTCAAATTATTCCAATGTATGCACTGAGAAGTATAGGTGGGTCATTATATTTAATAGGTGTAATTGTGATGACTTACAATTTAATAAAGACCGCTTCGTCGGGCAAATTAATTGCTAACGAATTAGCCGAAGCACCTGCATTAACTAAGGTTTATGGTGTAGCTAAAAACGAACATTGGCATCGTTGGATCGAAAGACGTCCAGTTCAGTTTATGGTATTTAGTTTAGTAGTTATTTTAATTGGAGGCGCTGCAGAAATTATTCCAACATTTTTAATTAAAAATAATATACCAACCATAGCGAGTGTAAAACCATACACCCCATTAGAATTACAAGGGCGTGATATTTATATTAGAGAAGGATGTAATACTTGTCATTCCCAAATGATCCGTCCGTTTAGATCAGAAACCGAACGTTATGGCGAATATTCTAAAGCTGGCGAATTTGTTTACGATCATCCATTCTTATGGGGCTCGAAAAGAACTGGACCCGATTTACAAAGAGAAGGTGGAAAATACCCAGATGCTTGGCATTATAATCACATGCTAGAGCCTACTTCAATGTCACCAGGATCCATCATGCCAGTTTACGCTTGGTTACTCGACGATAATTTAGATACGAGCACAACTGCGGCAAAAATTAGGGCGATGCAAACGGTTGGGGTTCCTTATCCATTGGGTTACGATTTAATCGCGAACAAAGATTTAATGCACCAAGCAGATTCAATTAAAAATACATTAGCAGAGTCGGGTATTAAAACGGCTTCTGATAAAGAGATTGTAGCCTTGATTGCTTATTTGCAAAGACTTGGCAAGGATATCAAATTAACAACAAAATAAAATAGGTAAACATGAAATTCATTAATTATTTATCTTCTATTTCGGGCGTATCCATATTCCCATTATTTTCTCTCCTTATTTTCGTGATTTTTTTTACGGTACTTATTATTTATTTAATCAAATCAGATTCCGCAAGAATGAACGAATTAGGAAATATTCCTTTAGCAAAAAATGATGATCATTTAAATTTTAGCAAACATGAATAGTCTAAAAAAATTAAAAATTAAAAAGTGGTTACTGCTACTGCTATTTGCTTTTATCATAACCAATGTAAATGCTCAAGCTATAGCACAGAATGCATCGGTTAGTGTAACTCCAAGCATTTGGGACAGTCCGTTGTTTTGGGTTTTTGCATTCGCAATTCTAGGTTTATTATTAGTTATTATAGCAATCGGTGGGGTATTAGTAGGTTTAGTAAATAATAAAATTTCAAAACAATTTCAAAAAACAATTCCAGTTATTTTTTTCTTTTTTATTTTAGGAATAGGATCAGTTCAGGCGCAAACAGTCAGTTCAACTGTTGCGCCTAATCCTATTACACAAATAGCTGGTGCATTAGATCCTACTACCATAATGATTTTAATGTTGGTGGTGGCGATTGAACTTTTCGTTATTCTTTATTTGTTTGCAATTTTACAAAAGATGCTGATTGCATTAGGTTATAAAACAAAAGCAGAATCTAAATGGACCTATGCAGCCATCATGAAACGCATGACTAAGGCGATACCTTTAGATAGAGAAGCAGAGGTGGCTACAGATCATAACTACGATGGTATTATTGAGTTAGACAATAGCTTACCACCTTGGTGGGTATACATGTTCTATGGCACCATTATTTTTGCCATTACTTACATGATTTATTTTACTTATTTCGATGGGCCAACCCAGCAAATGGAATATGATACAGAAGTTGCGCAGGCTATTCAAAAGAAAAATGAATTTTTGAAAAAAACTGCTGCTTTAGTCGATGAAACATCTGTGCTGATATTGACAGATGCAACAGCCTTAGCAAAAGGTAAAAGTGGTTATATTACTAAATGTGCCGCATGTCATGGTATGAATGGAGAAGGTTTAGTTGGTCCTAACTTAACCGACGATTATTGGATTCATGGAGGCAGCATCAAAGACATTTTTAAAACAATAAAATATGGTTGGCCAGAAAAAGGAATGATTTCTTGGGAGAGTCAAATTACGCCAATGGAAATTCAACAAATTTCTAGTTTTATCATTACCATTAAAGGAACAAACCCAGCCAATCCAAAAGCGCCACAAGGCATTATATATGTTGAACCGGCTGCCTTAGATACCACAGTAAAAGCGCTTGCAAGCGACACGCTGAAAGTGTTATAATATAAAATGAACGAAGATTATCATTACGAAGAAGAATTAGATCAACACTTTAGAGACCAGGTAGCTACTATAGATGATAAAGGTAAACGCGTTTGGATTTTTGCCAAAAAACCTAAAGGCAAACTCACCAATTACAGAACCATTGTTGCTACCTTTTTCTTAATAATATTAGTAGGCATGCCATTTATAAGGGTAAATGGTGAGCCTTTTTTTATGCTCAACATCATCACACGCAAATTTATTTTGTTCAGTGTTGTTTTTGGGCCACAAGATTTTTTCTTGTTGGGTTTAACAATGATCACTTTTATAGTGTTCATTATTTTATTTACCGTCATATTTGGTCGATTGTTTTGCGGATGGGCTTGCCCACAAACCATTTTCATGGAAATGGTTTTCAGAAAAATAGAATATTTTATTGAAGGCGATGCCAATAAGCAAATTGCCTTAAACAGGGCATCCTGGACATTCGAAAAAATTATTAAAAAATCGCTGAAGCATTTTATTTTTTATGTTTTATCTTTTTTGATTGCCAATTTATTTTTATCATATATCATTAGTACAGATGAATTGTTTCGATTAATAGTTGAACCAATTTCGTTGCACAAAGGAGATTTAGCCGCGCTGGTTATTTTTACTTATGTGTTTTATTGGGTTTTCGCTTTTTTTAGAGAACAAGTATGTACGGTAGTTTGCCCTTATGGAAGACTGCAAGGCGTGCTACTAGATAAAAAATCTATTGTAGTAGCTTACGATTACAAGCGTGGCGAACCAAGAGGTAAAATAAGAAAAGGAGCATCGCGCAGCATTGGCGATTGTATCGATTGTCATCAATGTGTTGCTGTTTGCCCAACAGGTATTGATATTAGAAATGGCACACAATTAGAATGTGTAAACTGTACGGCATGTATTGATGTCTGTAATGATATTATGGGCCGTGTACAATTACCTAAAAATTTAATAAAATATTCTTCTGAAACTGGCATTGCAGAAGGCACCAAGTTAAGGCTCAACGCTAGGATTATTGGATATTCTGCAGTGTTGCTAATATTAGTTTCGGCATTGGCCTTTGCGTTAATTAGTAGTAAAGATACCGAGACAACGATGCTAAGAACGCCCGGCATTTTATATCAAGTAAATCCTGGCGGTACAATCAGTAATTTGTATAACTACAAAGTCAATAATAAAACCCATCGCGAACTTCATATTCAGTTCAAAGTATTAGAAAGTAATGCAACAATTAAATTAATTGGAGATGGCAAAGTATTTTGTAAAAAAGAAAGTGCAGCCGTAGGCACACTGTTTATCTATATTAACCAAAAAGATATTCAAAAGCGAAGCACTAAATTAAAAATTGGAATTTACGACGACGGTAAATTATTAGAAACCACTAAAACCACATTTTTAGCACCTTTAAATTAATATTTATGAATTGGGGAAATCGTATTTTATTATTGTATTTAGGCTTTGTAGCCCTTATCATCACACTGGTGGTGTTCAGTTTTAGCCAAAAAGTAGATTTGGTTTCACCAGATTATTATGCTAGAGAATTAAATTTCGAATCCGAAATTATTAAAATGAAAAATGAAGCTGCTTTAGATGAAAAACCAACAGTAAGTTTAAGTAATGATCAATTACTAATCAGCTTTCCATCTGCTTTTAAAGAAAAAAATATTACTGGATCTGTTTTGGTGTACAAACCTTCCGATGCGAATGGAGATTATACGCAAGCCATTGATGCTATAAAAGGGGAAGTAAAAATTGCAACGCACAATTTTTGTGCGGGTATGCGAAAAGTAAAAATAACATGGAAAGCAGATAGTCTTTATTATTTAACCGAATCGGTAATTGTAATCCCCTAATTTACTATGCAACTAAGCGCCGCATTTTTATTGGGATTTTTAGGGAGTTTTCATTGTGTGGGCATGTGTGGTCCAATTTTAATGGCTTTGCCACAATCGAAAGAAAAAAATAGTATAAGATTTTGGAAGCAGATATTATATCACAGCGGACGCATTTCAGTTTATTTTATTTTTGGCTTACTAGTTGGGCTTATTGGAAAAGGTTTACTGATCATTCAAATCCAACAAAGCGTTTCTATCGTATTCGGTTTAATTTTATTAATACTTACCTTATTTCCAATTTTACTTCCAAGTAAAGTAAGCACTTTTACTTTTTTTAAATTTCAATGGTTTAAAAAATTATTTGCTAAATTAATTAACAGCAAAAAAATAGCAGCAATTTATTTTTTAGGGTTTTTAAATGGATTATTGCCATGCGGTTTTGTTTACGTTGCATTAGCCGCAGCGGTAATCACTGCTAGCCCATTAAACGCAGCTGGATTTATGGCTTTCTTTGGATTAGGAACTGCTCCTGCCTTAATTATACTCACTATGCTTGGCGCGGTTATACAAGTTTCTGTCAGAAATAAGCTGCGTAAGACTTTACCGATTATTACTATTATAGTTGCCCTGCTATTAATACTAAGGGGCTTAAACCTTGGCATTCCAATGCTCAGCCCTAAAATAAACATGCAGCATTCGGAACCAAGCTTAAACTGTTGCCAGCACCCTTAAAATCTAGCTTTTTTCGTTTTTTTACGTATATCTTTCTTAATTTAGCTTAAATTTTAAGAATATGAAATACGATGTAGTGGTGATTGGTTCTGGTCCAGGTGGATATGTGGCGGCAATTCGTGCAGCACAATTGGGCTTAAAAACCGCAATTATAGAAAAGTACGCAACATTAGGCGGTACTTGTTTAAATGTTGGTTGTATACCTTCAAAAGCATTATTAGATTCTTCGGAGCATTATCATAATGCGGCGCACACTTTTAAAACACATGGAATTGAATTGTCAAATTTAAAACCAAATTTGACGCAAATGATTAATCGTAAGAATGAGGTAGTTAAACAAAATACCGACGGCATTAATTATTTGATGAAAAAAAATAAGATCGACACTTTTCAAGGCTTAGCAAGTTTCATTAATAAAAATACGATTCAAATTGATGGTGCAAAAAAATTAACCATCGAAACAGCTAAAGTAATTATTGCTACCGGTTCTAAACCGAGTACATTGCCTTTTATAGCAGTAGATAAAAAAAGAATTTTAACTTCTACCGAAGCATTAAATTTAAAAGAAATTCCAAAGCAATTAGTATTAATTGGTGGTGGTGTAATAGGATTAGAGTTAGGTTCTGTTTATGCAAGACTTGGTACAAAGGTTACTGTTGTTGAGTTTGCCGAGGGCATTATTCCAACAATGGATAAATCTTTAGGTAAAGAATTGCAAAAATCATTGAAGAAAATTGGCTTCGAATTTTTACTAGGACATCAAGTTAAAAAAGTATCGAGCACTGCTAAAGAAGTTAACGTAGAGGCCAGCGATGCTTCTGGGAAAATGATTTCCATTAAAGGAGATTATTGTATAGTAGCGGTTGGAAGAACAGCTTATACCGAAGGTTTAGGCTTAGAAAAAATTGGCATCAACTTAGAAGAGCGTGGAAAAAAAATTCCAGTGAACCAACATTTAGAAACCAAAGTGGCAGGGGTGTTTGCCATTGGCGATGTAGTGAAAGGTGCTATGCTTGCGCATAAAGCGGAAGAAGAAGGTGTTTATGTTGCCGAATATATTGCAGGACAAAAACCACACATTAATTATAATTTAATTCCAGGAGTTGTTTACACGTGGCCTGAAGTGGCTGCCGTTGGAAAAACGGAGGAAGAAATTAAGGCGATGGGTATCGAATATAAAGTAGGTAGT
>CAIKLP010000083.1 GCA_903828245.1 uncultured bacterium
AAAAATAGTATGGGAAGAGCATTCGAATTTCGTAAAGAACGCAAAATGAAACGTTGGGGTAAAATGGCTAAAACATTTACCCGCATTGGCAAAGACATTGTAATGGCTGTGAAGGCTGGTGGCCCAAACCCCGAAACCAATGCTCGCCTTCGTGTCGTTATTCAAAATGGTAAAGGCGCAAATATGCCGAAAGACCGAATAGAGTCTGCCATTAAACGCGCCTCTTCTAAAGACGAAAAAGATTACGAAGAAATTGTATACGAAGGTTATGCGCCCCATGGAGTAGCCATCTTAGTAGAAACCTCTACCGACAATATCAATAGAACGGTTGCCAATGTAAGAAGTTATTTCACGAAATTTAATGGCAGCTTAGGTACTTCTGGTTCTTTAAATTTTGTATTCGAACGTAAAGCCGTTTTCAGAATTAGTGCCGAGGGCTTAGACCCCGATGAAATGGAATTAGAATTTATTGATTACGGTGCCGAAGAAATAGAATTAGATGAAAACGAAATTGTTATCTATACCGCTTTCGAAGAATTTGGATCAATGCAAAAAGTGTTAGAAGAAAAAGGGATCAATATTATCAGTTCGGAATTGCAAAGATTCCCATTAAGTACCGTTGAAGTAACAGAAGAACAGCGTGCAGAAATCGATAAACTAATTGATAAAATGGACGAAGATGATGATGTTAACGAAGTATACCATAATATGGCTTAATGCTTTAGGAAGCGGGCCACAAACATAGTATCTGCTTTGCTTTCGTAACCTTTAATCAATTCCATCTTTTCTAATTTTAAAGGTAAATTTGCTAATAAATAGGCAACCGCATCTTCGTTTTCTTCTTTAAAAACCGAGCAGGTAATGTAAACCAATGGGCAACCTGGTTTTAAAAATTGAACCGCATTTTCGGCAATGGTTCTTTGCAAATAAATAAATTTCTCTAACTGTGATTCATTAAATTGACTCAACATTTCTGGCGTTCTAGACCAAGTACCCGAACCTGTACAGGGTGCATCTAAAATAATGCCATCCATACTATCTTTTTCAATCGAATTTATTTCTGCTAATAAATCAATCTCTCTTCGTCGAAATTGGCTAATGCCCGCTTGCTTAAACCTCGCTTCTAGATTCAGTAAACTAGAAGCCCTATTATCGGAAGCTAAAATATGAACACTAGGCTCTAAAGCATATAACAATAAGCTTTTGCCACCACTTGCGGCACAACAATCCCACCACATTTGTTTTGGTTTTGCTTGAAAATAATTGGCAGTGTATTGCGATGATTGATCTTGAACCTCGAACAAATATTCGGTATTCAATAATTTTGCGGCATTAGGCAATCGATAACACGATTCCTTTTTTTGAAATGGAATTTGCGCTTCGTTTAAATAGGCCTCCAATTTTTGCTCCGCTCCTTTGATGGCTCTAATAAATAAATCGGGTTGTATTAATAGCGAATTGATAAAAAGTGATTGATCTATCGAAGCGGAAAGATGCGATGCAAATGGAAAAATATCATTTAAATTAAATTCGGAAAATAGCGAAGATAAATAGGCTGCTTTTTCGGCAAGGCTATCTGTAATTCGTTCTTGATAATCGGGCTTAAAATAAGCCAGCATATCGTCTGGGCTATTAGCAGTGAGAAACAAAGCCACAAAAAGCCTTTCGTCCGATTTAAGGCCCGCTAAGCAATTACCCAATCTAAAATAGGAATATATTGCTTTAGATAAATTTTTTCGATCTCGCGAGCCCATTTGCTTGTTACGCTTGAAATATTCGGGCAAATATTTGGTAACAGGTCGATCTTTCGGAAATTCAGTTAAAAAAGCATTAAAAATTCGCAGTCTATTTTCAACTATCATTTGATGGGGTATAAATCATTTTCGCAGTATTGCAAAATATGAATGGCCGTATTTTTTAAACCTAAACCGTTTTGATCTTGTAAATTAAATTTACTCGCCAATCCTTGATAGGCTGGCAATGCATTATTTTCTTTTATTTTTTGCATGAATGGCATTAAATACAAAGCTTGATCGAAGCCCTTGAATGCCATTTCTTGTGGTTCAGTATAATAAACATCCCTAAATTTTTTCACAAAAATACTCACCGCAGGAAGGTTATAGTCTACAAAATAAGCAGTCGTTAAAATAACCTTGTACTTTTGCAGCAATGCAGGTTCTATGGTTTGAAAATCGATCCATTTAGGGTGAACCAATAAAGTAATGGCGTAATTATTTTTAAACTCTTCGAGCTGTTTGAATAAAGTAATCGCAAATGCTTGATCGGCATTGGGCACTAAAATATAATTTTCTTCGTATTTAGTTAGATTTGCTTCAATGGTTTTTAAGCCTGCTTTAGCAACAATGATTTCTTTTTTTGAAATGCCTTTAAGCATTGAATCTATTGTGGATGAGAAGGACTTCGAATACCTTGATTCTGCTAATAAACCACTCCTAACCACCAAGTATTTTTTTAATTGTAAATGATTTACCGCAAATGCCGCCATTTGCATGGCATGTGATTCTAAGGTATTATTTAACATGATGACATTTTTATTTTTTAAAACATCAACAGGTAGCGGAGAAATTGGAGAAATTATTTTTTTATTATATTTTTTTGAAAAAGCATTGATTACCGCTAATTCTTTAGGATAAAATGGACCGAAAATAAAATCTGCGTTTTGTAAGGCATTGGTTTTACAAATATTTTCGATGGCCAATGAATCGTTTTCTGTATCAAATAAATTTAGGCTTGTTTCATAACCCAATCTGGCTAAGGAATCTAGCCCTAATTTAAATCCACGATAATAATCAATGGCAAAATTGGCATTATCAAAATCTTTCTGCTGCAAGCTTGCAACAGGATCTATTTGTTGAAATTGAAAGGGTAATAACAAAGCAATGTTTGCTTTATTTTTTTCATAGTTGTTTTGTACCGACTGCGCTTGAGCAGCAGAAAAAAAACATAGCCATAAAATGACTACAAATATGTATTTATTCCCATTCAATGGTTGCAGGAGGTTTAGAGCTAATATCATAAACCACACGATTTACGCCTTTGACTTGATTGATGATATCGTTCGAAATTTTTGCTAATAAATCATAAGGGATAGGCGACCAATCTGCCGTCATTCCATCAACAGACTCTACGGCTCTTAAGGCAACTACGTGTTCGTAAGTCCTTTCATCGCCCATTACACCAACCGATTGAACTGGTAAAAAGATAGCACCTGCTTGCCAAATTTTATCGTACCAACCCGCATTTTTTAAATGATTGATGTAAATATAATCGGCTTGTTGTAAGATGTCAATTTTTTCTTTAGTGACTTCTCCTAAAATTCGAATGCCTAAACCAGGCCCAGGAAAAGGATGTCTGTTTAAAATTTTATCGTCTATTGTCAAAGCTCTTCCCACTCTTCGCACTTCGTCTTTAAATAAAGTATTCAAGGGTTCTACTACTTTTAAT
>CAIKLP010000084.1 GCA_903828245.1 uncultured bacterium
GTATTACCTAATCCTATTAGGTGGACACCTGCTCATCCTAACGCCTATATTCAACGCAGACAATACAGAATATTAAGAGCCATGCGTTATGTTGGTAAGCCCGAATATTTAAAATAAAAAAAGCCTCAAGAAATCTTGAGGCTTTTTTTTTATTTATATTTTTCAATTATTCTGCAACAACTTCAAAAGGTACTTGAATTTTTACCTCTTTGTGAAGATTTAAGTTAGCGATGTAAGAACCCACAAACTTTACATCTGTTTCAAATGTAATGCGCTTGCGATCTACTTCGAATCCTAATTTCTTCAATTCTTCTGCAAATTGAATCGTATTTACTGCACCAAATATTTTACCAGACTCTCCAGCTTTAGCACCGATTTTAACAGTAACTGCTTTTAATCCTTCCGCCATATCAGTAGCAAGATTTTTGATTCTATCTTGTTTGAATTGCGTTTGTTTTAAATATTCCGTATGCATTTTACGGTTTGGCTCATTAGCAATAACTGCAAATCCTTGTGGGATTAAGAAGTTACGACCATAACCATTTTTTACTTTAACGATATCGTCCTTGTATCCAAGGCTCTTAACATCTTGCTTTAAAATTACTTCCATGTCGTCTTCCTCCTTATTTTAATGAATCTGCTACATATGGTAAAATACCGATGTGACGTGCACGCTTTACAGCTTGTGCCACTTTACGTTGGTATTTTAAAGATGTACCTGTTAAACGACGAGGTAAAATTTTACCTTGATCATTGATGAACTTCAACAAGAAGTTTGCATCCTTGTAATCGATATACTTGATTCCGTTTTTCTTAAAACGACAGTATTTCTTGCGGTTATCCTCTACTTTGGCAGCGGTAACGTATGTTATTTTATCTCTAGCCATTATTTTGCCTCCTCTGCTTTAACTCTTTTGGGTAATGGAGCCAATTGACCATTGCGCTTACGGTCATTATATGACGCTGCGTGTTTGTCAAGTGCTACAGTCAAGAAACGCATGATGCGCTCATCTCTCTTGTACTCGATTTCCAATTTGTTGATTAATTCTCCATTAGCTTTGAATTCCGTAACCTTATAGAAGCCAGTTGTCTTCTTTTGGATCGGATAAGCTAGTTTTTTCAGACCCCAATTGTCTTCGTGGACAATTTCGGCACCGTTATCTGTTAAGATTTTATTGAATTTGGCATGCACCTCTTTCAACAATTCTTCAGACAACAACGGGGTCACAACGATTAACGTTTCGTAATTTCTCATTGTGTTACTTTGCTTTTTGTTTAAAATTGTTAGTTATTTCCGCTTTTTGCGGGTTGCAAATATAGCCTTTTACTATAGAAAAAGCAAAATTATTTAGCTATAAATCTGAATATGGAGGGCTTATTTTTGCTTAGGGCTTATCAAGTAATAAACGCAAGTGGTAAGGAAATTACGCAAAAAAGGTATGTTTTGAATCAATTTTACCTGTTTTTTAGGTGATAAATTGAATTTATAGCGATAAATGGGGTTAATCAGGTAATGATCCTTAGCAACAATTTCGAATCCTGTATTTTTACAAATTCGCTCAAATCGCTCGATAGATATACCCGTTTCTTTGATTTCTAATAATTCTGTTATTACCGGTTCTGGTTCTCCAAAAGCCTTTAATAATGGCTTATACAACCAAACTGGCAATAAATGATAATAGGGCAATTTGCTTAGCAATTTATGTTTGGCAATTTGCTGATGACCTCCAAATGGCATATACCATGGTGGAAATCCAAAAAAGATGACTCCGTCTTTTGCCACATATTTATGCAATTGGGCAATTATTTTTTCTTGATCTGGAATATGTTCAATAGAGTCTTTTAAGATGATCACATCAAAATAGCCAGCAAAATCTTGCTGAAAATCAACGTCGTAAATATTTTTTGCTATAAATTTAGCCAAACTCGATTTGATTTCGGATTCCATAAATGCTTCGGCCATTTTTACACGCGCCGGGCTTAAATCTACTCCTACCACCTGACAACCCAAATCGGTAAATGCTTTTAAAACGCCGCCTTCGCCACAGCCAATTTCCATCACTTTAGTAGCTGGGCCAATTTTTTTGCTTTTAGCAATAAAGGGCAATACAAAGTGCTTAGAGTTATCGTATTGTTGGTTGAAATAAGTTACCCAATCGCTATGGAATTCGAATGCCATGGTTTTTACGTTTTTGCAATAATACGAATTCGTTCTTTGATTTTTAATTTTTGGATGGAAAGATTTTAATAGACTATCATTCAAGTAAATACTTCTTAGCTAATTGATTTCTAGCTTTGCCTGTCGCAAAGCATTTCAAAATCAGAAAAAATACCTAATTTAGCGCCAATGGATAATTTTATTGTATCGGCTAGAAAATATAGGCCAGCAACCTTTGACACGGTTGTTGGACAAGCCCATATTACCAATACTTTAAAAAATGCGATTAAAAACAATCACCTGGCACAAGCATTTTTATTTTGTGGACCAAGAGGGGTTGGTAAAACAACTTGTGCTAGAATCCTAGCCAAAACAATTAATTGCTTAAGTCCAACGCCAACCATGGAGGCTTGCGATGTATGTGAATCTTGCATCTCTTTTAAAAATGGCAATTCTTTAAATGTTCACGAATTAGATGCCGCATCTAATAACTCGGTCGATGACATTAGGAGTTTAGTAGAACAAGTTAGATTTGCGCCACCTTCTGGCAGATATAAAATTTATATTATTGATGAGGTGCACATGCTTTCGACGAGTGCCTTTAATGCATTCTTAAAAACATTAGAAGAACCTCCTCCATATGCTATTTTTATTTTAGCAACTACCGAAAAACACAAAATTATTCCAACCATATTATCGCGTTGTCAAATTTTTGATTTCAATAGAATTCAAGTAGAAGATATTGCTACTCATTTAGCTTTTATTGCTAAAAGCGAAAACATTGCCACCGAAGCAGAGGCTTTGCATATTATTGCACAGAAAGCAGATGGCGCTTTGCGCGATGCGCTCTCTATGTTTGATCAACTGGTTTCTTTTGCTGGAAATAATTTAAGCTACAAATCGGTAATCGATAATTTAAATATTTTAGACTACGATTATTATTTCAAGATTGCAGACGCGATTAGGTCGGAAGACATGCGCAGCATCTTATTAACTTTCGATGAAATTCTGAACAATGGTTTTGATGGAAATAATTTCATCATTGGCTTGAGTGAACACTTTAGGAATTTATTGGTTTGTAAAGATCCGCAAACAATTGTCTTGTTAAAGGTAACCGAAAGCATCAAACAAAAATACTTAAAGCAAGCCAGTGATTGCAGCGCATCCCTTTTGTTAACTGCACTCAACATTGCCAATCAATGTGACATTCATTATAAACAAAGCAAAAACCAAAGACTCCATGTCGAATTAGCTTTGATGAAAATGTGCCACATCAACGCCGCTATTAATTTAAGCCAACTTCCTACAGCAACGTCGGAGGTAAAAAAAAAATAGCTGAGCAAAACGAAACACCTGCAGCAACTATTAGCGCAAATACCCCAAAAGAAATACCAGCACCAGAAAAAATAGATACCATCGCAGCACCTGCGACAACAATACCTATTGTCATTTCCGAAAATACAACAGCAGCATTAAACACCGAGCCAGTTCCAAGCAAAAAAATAATTGGCCGTTCGGGATTTAAATTACCCACTATAGAAGAAGTGCGATCGGGTAGTTATGTGCCGCCGGTAGTAATTAAAGAGAAAGAAGTTTTACCAACCGAAGCCTTTAAAGCATCTGATTTTACTATTTATTGGAATGAATGTATTCAAAGGTTAAAAAACAGAAACCTTGTTTCGTTAAACTCTTTACTCGAAAACCTAGACCCTATTGCCATTGGCGATTTTCAATATGAAATTACAGTGAGCAATAAAATTCAATCTGATTTATTCCTAACTGAAAAAGGCGCCATCAACCAACACCTAAGAACTTCCTTAAACAACCATAACATCGATTTCAAAATCACGATCGATCAAGATTTAACGGCCAATAAACCCTATACCACCTCCGAAAAATTTAAAGCCATGGCCGATAAAAAGCCAATCTTATTATCCTTGAAGGATAAATTAGGTTTAGATTCGGAATATTAACAATTGCTTAACTCACAAGCATTTTGACACACAATTTTCTTGTTTACTCTTTTTAAAAATTGTAAATTTGCAGCTCAAATAACACAATTATGTCAAAGATAAAAGTTGCAAATCCGGTAGTAGAATTAGACGGCGATGAAATGACCAGAATTATCTGGGAATTCATTAAAAATAAATTGATCAATCCATATCTTGAATTAGATATTAAATATTTTGACTTGGGCATGGAACATAGAGATGCGACTAACGACCAAGTAACCATTGATGCTGCAGAAGCAATCAAACAATATAACGTGGGCATTAAATGTGCAACTATTACACCCGACGAAGCTAGGGTAAAAGAGTTTTCGTTAAAGCAAATGTGGAAATCACCTAATGGAACGATCAGAAATATTTTAGACGGAACTGTTTTTCGCGAACCAATTGTAATGAATAACATTCCGCGTTTAGTTCCCAATTGGACTGCACCAATTTGTATTGGCCGTCATGCTTTTGGCGATCAATACCGTGCTACAGATTTTGTAACTAAAGGTAAAGGAAAATTAACCATCAAGTTTGAAGGCGAAGACGGAACCGTTATTGAACACGAAGTGTATCAATTTAAAGGAGACGGTGTTGCTTTATCTATGTACAACACAGACGAATCTATAGAAGGATTTGCAAGAGCTTGTTTTAACCAAGCACTGAATAAAAAATGGCCTTTATATTTATCAACTAAAAACACCATCTTGAAAAAATACGATGGTCGTTTCAAAGATATTTTTGAAGACATTTACCAAAAAGAATTTAAAGCTAAAATGGATGCTGCTGGTATTACTTACGAGCATCGTTTAATTGACGACATGGTTGCCAGTGCTTTAAAATGGAATGGTAATTTTGTTTGGGCTTGTAAAAATTACGATGGTGATGTGCAATCGGATACCGTTGCGCAAGGCTTTGGTTCATTAGGTTTAATGACTTCCGTTTTAATTACACCAGACGGTGGAACAATGGAAGCAGAAGCTGCACACGGAACAGTTACGCGTCACTTTAGAGATCATCAAAATGGCAAACCAACTTCTACTAATCCTATTGCATCTATTTTTGCATGGACCAGAGGCCTTGCATTTAGAGGTAAATTAGACAACAACCAAGCGCTCATTAACTTTTGCGAAACACTTGAAAAAGTATGTATTGAAACCGTTGAGTCTGGTAAAATGACGAAAGATTTAGCGGTTTGTGTTCATGGAAATAAAGTAAACCACGGCGAACATTATTTATATACCGAAGAATTTTTATCAGCCATTGATGAAAACTTAAAAGCAAGAATAGGTAACTAATTGCGATATTCGAATTACTAAAAGGCTCAAAAATCAAGGTTTTGAGCCTTTTTTTTTGCTCAAAAAAAAGAGTATATTTAAACTTCCTAAAATATTTAATTAATCAATATGAGAAAAATTTACGTTTTACTACTGCTTATTTTTATGGCGTTACCGTTTTCGAATGCAAACGCACAAAAATATTTAAGCCCTATTTTTAATTACGATTCTATATTAAATATAAAATTTGGCTCAAATGTAACGGCCAATTCTTCTACACCAGAAGATCAACTATATGATATTTATTTACCCGTCGGCGACTCTGCTACTAAAAGACCCGTGGTATTTTTTACGCATGGTGGTTCATTTTTATCGGGTTCAAAAGAAACCTCAGATGTTGTTGCACTTTGTAGGGCTTTTGCCAAAAGAGGTTATGTAACCGTTTCGCAAAACTATCGTTTAGGTTACGAAAGTTTTGATGCAACTAATGCGAAGCGTGCTGTATGGCGTGCCATGCAAGATGGCAGAGCTGCTGTTAGACATGTGCGAGCACATGCTGCTCAATATTTAATTGATACCAATATGATTATTTATGGTGGTTCTTCTGCAGGAGGTTTTACCGCATTGCATGTTGCCTTTTTAGATGAGCCGCAAGAATTAGTTTTGGGCATCGATACCACTACTTATACCGGACCTGGAAGCCAAGGCCTCGGTAGTTTCAAAGGCACCACTAATAATTTAACTAATAGTGACGAAGTAAATGCAGTGATTAATTTGTGTGGCGCCATTGGTGATACCTCATGGATTCAACTAAAAGATAAAAACATTCCAGTACTGAATATGCATGGTACTGCCGACAATACAGTTCCTTATGGCACGGCAATTATTAAATTATTTAGCACCATTCCTTTATTAAGTGTAAGCGGAAGTAGTAGCATCCGAAAATCTTTGGAAGCTAAAAAAATGACCAATCGTTTTTATACTTTTTGTGGACTAGACCACGTTCCTTTTTTGGGTGCATCTGCTGCACAAAAAGCTTGGATGGATACGACTGTTTTATTTATCAGTCAGTTTTTATATTATGATGTATTGAAATTGAGTGCAGCAAACCCAAATGCAATCGTTCAAGAAATAGACAGTGCAGATTGTTCCACAACTGGTATTTATGCAACAACATTTGCTGCTGCTAAAATTTCACCAAACCCAACACAGCATAGTGTTTTAGTCCAATTAAAAAATAGCAGTGCAAAGCTTCAGCAAATTGCCATTATGGATATAACAGGTCGTGTGGTTGGCTTGCATAACATTGCGAATGAAAACCTAACAATTATTGATTTACACAATTTTGAAAATGGAATTTATTTACTAAAAATAATTACCAACGAAGGTATGATGATAGAGAGAATTATTAAAGAATAATTATTGCTTTACTAATGGCAAAAATTTCTGCCAGAAATTATCTTGAGGAAGTGCAGCGAAGAGTTGCATTTCCTCTTTTTTTACCGGGTGCATAAATTTTACACTGTGCGCATGTAAGCAAATACTCTTGTCTTTGTTTCCGCGAGGATAACCGTATTTATTATCGCCCACTATTGGACAATTCATTGAAGCCAATTGCACCCTAATTTGATGTGGCCTTCCTGTTATAGGATTAACCTCTAATAAATAAAAGCCTTCTAATTCTCCAATTAATTTATAATTCAATTCCGAACGCATACTGTTAGGCACTTCTTTTTCGTATGCCTTGGTTACATTGGTTTCTGGATTTTTAATAAGCCAATGTACTAGATTGCCCGCATTGGCAGCAGGTCTGTTGCGAACAATTGCAAGATAATTTTTTTCGATTTCTCTGTTCTTGAATTGCTCGTTCATGCGCTCTAAAGCTTTGCTGGTGCGCGCCATTAAAACTAAACCACTTACTGGCCTATCGATACGATGAATAACCCCCATGAAAACTTCGCCAGGTTTTTGGTATTTTTCTTTGACATAGGCTTTGGCTAAATCGGATAAAGGGGTATCGCCTGTTTTATCACCTTGCACTAATACACCTGCATCTTTATTAATAACTAATAAATGATTGTCTTCAAAAATAATTCGCATGATGAATTAGTATTGTTCCTTTTCGTTCGGAAAATCAAGCGTTTTTACATCCTTGATATAAGATTTAACCGCCCCATTAATTTCTTCAAATAAATTTAAATACTGTCTGAGAAAACGCGGTTTGAAACCTTTTGTTAATCCTAATAAATCATTCACTACCAACACTTGGCCATCAACATCGGCGCCTGCGCCTATGCCAATAATCGGAATGGTTAATTCTTTTGCAACAAGTTTAGCCAAACTAGCTGGAATTTTTTCTAGTACCAATGCAAAGCAACCTGCTTGCTGTAATACTTTCGCGTCTTCGATTAATTTTGTTGCTTCGGCTTGTTCTTTTGCCCTAACGGTATAAGTGCCAAATTTATAAATAGACTGCGGGGTTAAGCCTAGGTGTCCCATCACTGGTACACCTGCAGAAATAATTCTATCAATAGATTCTTTCACTTCTGCTCCACCTTCTAATTTAACAGCATGCGCTCCCGACTCTTTCATAATTCTAATCGAAGATTGCAAAGCTTCTTTAGAGTTTCCTTGATAAGAGCCAAAAGGTAAATCAACTACTACCAGCGCGCGCTTAACGGCTCTGACAACAGCAGATGCATGGTATATCATTTGATCTAATGTAATGGGCAAAGTTGTTTCGTGACCGGCCATTACATTCGATGCCGAATCACCTACCAATAATACATCGATACCTGCCTCGTCTAAAATGATGGCAGTAGAATAATCGTATGCGGTTAACATGGCGATTTTTTCTTTTTTCGACTTCATTTCTTGAAGCGTATGGGTGGTAATTCTTTTGCTTTCTTTATGTACAGACATATGCGATAATATTATTTTTGCTATTTATTGAATAGAATGAGAGATGCACCAAATTTGCTTTTTAGCGATTACAGAAGTAAAAGTCCGATTTTTAAATTGATCTTTCAAAAAAAGCGGAAGAATAGTTGAAAATTATTACCTTTGCATTCGATGAAAACACTCCAAAAATGCATTGATTTTTGCTCGATCGGAAACGATCCAAATTAATCATTTCTGGAACAACGGCTTTGTAATAACTACAAGGCCTTTTTTATACCCAAAAAACAAAAATGTAATATGGCAGAAATTAGCAGCATCCCGGCAATATTGCTTTTAGCAGACGGCAGCGTATTTAAAGGTAAAGCAGCAGGAAAAATTGGTACCACCACCGGCGAAATATGTTTCAATACCGGAATGACTGGTTATCAAGAAATTTTCACCGACCCTTCTTACTTTGGACAAATTATGGTGACTACCAATGCGCATATTGGTAATTATGGAATTGCCGAAGCAGATGTAGAATCGGAATCTATCAAAATTGCCGGATTGGTTTGTAAAAACTTCAATGTTGGCTTTTCTAGAAAAATGGCAGAAAAATCGATTCAAGATTATTTATCAGAAGACCATGTGGTTGGTATTTCTGATGTAGACACCAGACAATTGGTGCGTCATATTAGAGCCAAAGGCGCAATGAATGCCATTATCTCTTCAGAGAATTTTACGATTGAAGAATTACAAGAAAAATTAGCTGGCACACCTTCTATGGATGGCCTAGAATTATCCTCTATTGTTAGCACCAAAACAGCCTATGTTTTAGGTAACGAAAATGCCAAAAAGAAAGTGGCTGTTTTAGATTTAGGGGTGAAGAAAAATATTTTGAGATGTTTTAATGAACGCGATGTTTTGGTAAAAGTTTTTCCAGCTAAAACATCTTTTGAAGAAATGAAAGCTTGGAATCCGAATGGTTATTTTATTTCGAATGGCCCCGGAGATCCAGCAGCCATGCCGTATGCCATTGAAACTGTAAAAAATATTTTAGCCGCCGATCAGCCATTGTTTGGTATCTGTTTAGGTCATCAATTATTAGCGCAGGCCAATGGTATTCGTACACACAAAATGTTTAACGGACACCGAGGATTAAATCATCCGGTAAAAAATATCATCATCGATCATTGCGAAGTTACTTCTCAAAATCATGGTTTTGGGGTGGTACCAGAAGATGTTAAAAAATCTGAATTAGTAGAAATTACCCATATCAATTTAAATGATCAAAGCATAGAAGGTATACGAGTAAAAGGTAAGAAAGCGTTTTCTGTTCAATACCATCCAGAATCATCTCCGGGCCCACATGATTCGAGGTATTTATTTGATGATTTTGTGGCCATGTTAAATTAATTTTTCATTCAATTAAAATAAAAAAGATATGAGTATAATTATTGATGTTCGTGCTAGACAAATTCTAGACTCTAGAGGAAACCCAACCGTCGAAGTAGAAGTGTTAACGGAAAATGGGATGATGGGTAGAGCCGCAGTTCCATCTGGCGCCTCTACAGGCACGCACGAAGCAGTAGAATTAAGAGACAACGATAAAAAAGTTTACCTTGGAAAAGGCGTTTTAACTGCGGTTAAAAATGTAAATGAAAAATTAGCCCCAGAATTACAGGGCATGGATGTATTCAATCAAAACAGCATTGATGGTTTGATGAATGCGATAGATGGCACTGAAAACAAAGGAAACATTGGTGCAAACGCAATTTTAGGCGTTTCCATGGCGGTTGCTAAAGCTGCAGCCATAGAATCTCGCCAACCTTTGTACCGCTATATTGGTGGCGTGAATGCGAACACGCTTCCAATTCCAATGATGAATATTTTAAATGGCGGTGCACATGCCGACAATAAAATAGATTTTCAAGAATTTATGGTGATGCCCATTGGTGCTGCTAGTTTTTCGGAAGGATTAAGAATGGGAACAGAAATTTTCCATCATTTAAAATCGGTATTAAAGAAAAAAGGATACTCTACCAATGTGGGAGACGAAGGTGGTTTTGCGCCAAATATTGGTTCGAATACAGAAGCCATCGAAATAGTTTTACAAGCGATTGAAGTGGCAGGTTATCGCCCAGGTGAAGATGTATTTATTGCCATGGACGCAGCTGCATCAGAATTATACAAAGCAGAGGAAGGCGTTTATCATTTTCATAAATCGGGTGGCGAGAAATTAACATCGGCAGAAATGGTCAATTACTGGACTGATTGGTGTAAAAAATATCCAATTATTTCTATTGAAGATGGCTTAGCAGAAGACGACTGGAATGGTTGGGCTGCCCTTACAAAAAGTATAGGCGCAAGCACGCAAATTGTTGGCGACGATTTATTCGTTACCAATGTAAAAAGATTAGCCACTGGAATAGAAAAAGGCATTGCCAATTCTATATTAGTAAAGGTGAATCAAATTGGTTCTATAACCGAAACAATTGATGCAGTAAATTTAGCACACAGCAATGGCTATACCTCTGTAATGAGCCACAGAAGCGGCGAAACAGAAGATACCACTATTGCAGATTTAGCCGTTGCATTAAATTGCGGACAAATAAAAACAGGTTCGGCATCGAGATCCGACCGGATTGCAAAATACAATCAGTTGTTGCGTATCGAAGAAGAATTAGGTAGCAATGCATATTATATTGGTAAAGATTTTAAATTCTTGAAACGATAATTTTATTTCGGCATTTCGTAAAGGTTTTTTATCTTTAAATGTTAATATGTTGAAAATTAAGATTGACTTAAATCAATTAAGATTATTTTCTTTGTATGGAAACATAAAACATGAAAACCGCTTGTGGTTAAATTTATTATGAGGACAGATGTTAACAAGCGGGCATCTGTCCTTTTTTTTGCTTAAAAATGAAAAAACTACTATCTATATTAAAAAACAAATATTATATAAGCCTTGGCATATTTATAGTTTACATGCTGGTGTTTGATAGAAACGATTTAATAAGCCAATACGAACATTATAAAGATTTAAAATTACTAGAAGATCAGCGCGCATATTATATCAAAGATATTGAAAGCATGCAAAAAACCTATTCAGATTTAACCACCGATCAAAATAGATTAGAGCAATTTGGCAGAGAAAAATACCTGATGAAAAAAGACAACGAAGATGTTTTTGTGATTGTTAAAATTCCAAGAAAAGATTCGCTCGAAAAGAAAAAAAGATTTTACTTTTTTTAACCTAGGCTAAGGGCTTAAAATCTAATAATAGCCCAAACGCTTTCTGCTAAACCATTCCAGACCCGCTAAAGCGAGTAAAAAAGCCAAAATCCAAGGAAAATCAATCAATTCATCGCTGGTAGTTTGCGCATAGGCCAACTTTTTATAATTTGCATTGGCCAATAGCGAATCGGCCAATTCGTTTAATTGCGTGTCTTTAAAACACAATCCACCTGTTTGCTTTGCCATTTGCGCTAACATGTCGAAATCTGCCCTTGTGTTTGACTGTTCTAACTGATTCGCCCTAATTGTAAAGTTGCCTTTGTCTTTGTACTGTGTGGTACCTAATTGTGTTTTAGCCTCAAAATTATAATCGCCAGCTGGCAGCGCAGCAATCATTAAATCATAATTAATTGCATTCTTTGCAAACACATAATCAAAAGCCTGTCCTTTGCTATTTTTGATTTTCAATTGTACATCTGGCGAATTGATACTTTGGTAACTGTCGTTAAATAATATAGCATGAAAATTGATCTCCTCCCCTTCTAATAAATTTTTATTTTCCAGACGCACACTAAACTTTCTATTATCCGATTGCAGCACCAAAAACTGTATGGTTTTTTGAACTAATTCTGCCACCGCTTGGTCGTTGTTCGCTAATTGAAAATTAGCTAAACGCCAGCGCCAAATACCATCACCAAAAAGTGTGGCAGACTTTATATTTTGTTGCGTTTCAAAACTCAGCAAGGGTAAACTAGTCGAAACATTTCCGATTTGTTGTTGGAGCAATAATTGCGCATTGCCTTGTGTTTGGTAATTTCCAAATGCTGCATTTAATGGGGGCAATTGAGGGAGTATGCTTTTTGTTTCGGCAGATAAATTGAAAAAATAAAATTCGGCATTTACTAAAGCAGTTGCTTCGGAAGATTTGGAATTACTACCAAATATTTTATTTGCGTTGGATTGTCTATTATATAAATCGATATAGGTTTGTGGTCCGAGTATATATAAAATAGGTATGCTTAATTCTTTTGCCTTTTGCAATACATCGAAAGCAGATTGATTGCTCGAAGGCAATTGGTGTAAAATTATTAGCTGATATTTAGCTAAATCATTGCCATTCACTTCTTCGTATATTATGGTGCTTAATTCGTAATGCTGATTTGCCGTAATCATAGAATTAAGTGCGGCTAAATCTGGGTGAGCCGAATTGGCAAGCAGCAAAATTTTCTTTTTACTTTCTAATACATTTACATAAAATTGAAAAGTATTATTGTATCGATTTTGTTCCCCAAGCAATGATTGCACTTTTACCGTATAGGTTTGTAATCCTATTGTAGTTGCGATGATACTAGATGGTACTGTAATAAAAAAATCATCTTGATTAATATTGACCAAAGATTTACTAATCAATTTTTCTTTTTGATAAATAGCAAGCGAAGCACTTTTGCCTTTGAGGGCATGAGCCTTCAGGTTTACATTGACCGGAAATGGCGCATCTTTAAAAACCACCTCGTTTACTTGCACATCTTTAATCGAGAGGTCTTTTTGTGCCCGAGGATCGCCCATGCAAACAGTATAAACAGGCAAGCTCAATTGCTGTGCTGCAACAAGCGGCTGTTGTCCTATATTATTTATGCCATCCGATGCAAGTACCACCGCAGCAATGTTTCGATTAATGGCAGCCTTTTCGATTTGCTGAAATGTAGCGGCAATAGCTGTTTTAGGAGCTAAAAAATTAGGCATTTGAACAGCAAATGAAATAGATTCGCCAAAGTTTCCCATTTGAACGTCAAACTTTTCGGCACATTTTTCTTTAAACTTGATTAAGTCTGCTAAATATTGATTTTGATAAAAATCTTTTCGATTGCTTTGTAGTAAAGAAGCGGAGTTGTCTTGTGCAAAAATAATAATTGGTTTTTCTTCTCTACTACTAGTGGAGGTAATGAATGGGGAAAATAAAAAAACCGTGATTATAAAAACCAATAGCCAACGAGTAGCTGCTAATAAGCTACGTACAGATTTGCTGAAATGTTTTGATGGATAATAAAGCAAAAAGGCATAAGCACTTGCGATGAAAATACAAAGCAACAACCACCAAGCGGAGTGTTCAGAAAAATGGATTGTGGTAGGCAACATGCTGTTCATAAACGCATGCTAATTTACATTTTTTTATGGATTTGCGTGTGATACTATCTCGACATGCCGCCACAAACAGCAATCGTTTGACCGCTGATATAACTTCCCATATCGGATGCTAAAAATAAGGCAACATTTGCGACGTCGCTTGTTTCTCCCATTCTTTGCAATGGAATTGTTTTACTCCAAGCCGCTACCGTTTCGGGCGCCAAGGCATCGGTCATTTCTGTTTTGATAAATCCTGGAGCGATGGCATTACACCTAATATTTCTAGAACCTAACTCTTGCGCAATAGATTTAGTAAAGCCAATGATACCTGCTTTGGAAGCAGCGTAATTTGCTTGACCTGGATTGCCTTGTAAACCAACGATAGAAGTCATATTAATAAAAACGCCGCTTCTTTGGCGCATCATTACTTTACTAGCAGCTTTGGTAACATTAAATATGGACTTTAAATTGACGGTCATTACTTCGTCCCATTGTGCTTCGGTCATGCGCATTAATAAACCATCTTTGGTAATGCCTGCATTGTTTACCACAATATCAACCGTACCAAAATCGGCAACGATATCATTTATTAATTGTTCTGCTGCATTAAAATCGGAAGCATCGGAACGATATCCTTTTACATTTGCGCCAGTAGCAGAAAGCTCTTTGGCAAAGGCTTCGCCTTTTTCTACAGATGATAAATAGGTAAAGGCTACATTGGCTCCTTGAGCCGCAAAAAGTTCAGCAATTTTTTTACCGATCCCTTTTGATGCGCCTGTAATTAGTGCAGTTTTACCAGCTAATAAATTCATTTACAATATTATTTAATCAAAAGTACTATTTGTAACCTTAAATGTCTAGAGCAAATATACAATAAAATGTTACCTATAACATGAAAATGTTATATCTTTTATTAAAGCAAAAAAAATGGCTTCAGTAATACTGAAGCCAATAAATTAAGCTAATTTATTTTAAAAGACCTGCCTTTTGCAATTCTTCTTTCATGGCTACTCCAATTGTTGCCGGAGATTCCACTACTCTAATGCCACATTCGCGCATGATTTTCATTTTTGCTGCAGCAGTATCGTCTGCTCCACCTACAATGGCACCCGCATGACCCATTCTTCTTCCTGCTGGTGCGGTTTGTCCTGCAATAAAACCAACTACTGGTTTTGTACCATGGTCTTTAATCCATAAGGCAGCTTCTGCTTCCATTCCACCGCCAATTTCGCCAATCATAATAATACCATCGGTGTCGGGGTCGTTCATTAATAACTCAACGGCTTCTTTGGTTGTAGTGCCAATGATTGGATCACCACCAATACCAATTGCAGTTGATTGACCTAAACCTAATCTGGTAATTTGATCTACCGCTTCGTAAGTTAAGGTTCCAGACTTGGAAACAATTCCTACGCTACCTGGCTGAAAAATAAAGCCTGGCATAATACCAACTTTGGCTTCGCCTGCAGTCATTACTCCTGGGCAGTTTGGACCAATTAATCGGCAATCTTTATCAGACAAATAGGCCTTTACCAAAATCATGTCTTTGGTTGGAATACCTTCTGTGATACAAATAATAACTTTAATGCCACCATTTGCTGCTTCCATAATTGCATCTGCTGCAAAAGCTGGAGGAACAAAAATGATAGAAACGTTTGCGCCAGTTTGCGCAACCGCATCTGCTACTGTATTAAATACTGGTTTCTCCAAATGACTTGAACCACCTTTTCCGGGCGTAACACCACCTACTACATTTGTGCCATAGGCTAACATTTGACCAGCATGGAAGGTGCCTTCGCTACCTGTAAAACCTTGTACAATAACTTTGGAATCTTTGTTGACTAAAACACTCATTGTTTTTTATGATAAATTATGTTGCAAAACTAATAAAATTTAAATAACCCGCTACTATTGATTTCGATAATCTATATGCCCTTAACATTGAATTGCAAGGCAACCAATTTGCTATAAATTCCACCTATTAGAAGTAATTCTTGGTGATTGCCCATTTCTGCAATTTCACCTTTATCAATAACTAAAATTTTATCGGCATGCTGAATGGTAGATAATCGATGTGCAATCACAATACTGGTGCGCCCTAGCATGAGTTTTTTGATAGCCGTTTGAATCAGTAATTCTGTTTCGGTATCGACCGAAGAAGTGGCTTCGTCTAAAACCAAAATTTTTGGATTATACACCATTGCCCTGATAAAAGATAGTAGTTGCCCTTGACCAACCGATAAAGTAGCACCACGTTCCATCACATTGTAATCATAATTACCTGGCAATTGCATAATAAAATCGTGCGCGCCAACTTCTTTAGCTGCAGCAATAACTTGTGCTCTGGAAATAGCTTTATTTTTTAAGGTAATGTTTTCGTGAATAGTATCGGAGAATAAAAAAACATCTTGTAAAATAGTGGCAATACTACTGCGTAAAAAAGATAATTCGTATGCTTCAATATTGATACCATCTAAAGTAATACCTCCCGAATTAATATCGTAAAAACGATTTAATAAATTAATAATAGAAGATTTTCCTGCGCCTGTAGCCCCTACCAATGCTAAGGTTGAGCCAGCGGGCAATTCAAAAGAAATATTTTTTAAAACATAATTTGCCTCGTTATAGGCAAAAGAAACGGATTGAAATGCAATGGCACCTTTAAGCTTATCTGGTTGCAAGACACCTTCGTTTTTAGTTTTTAAATCGGTGTCTAATACCTTAAAAATTCTTTCTGCACTCACCATACCCATCTGTAAAGTATTGAACTTATCTGCCAATTCTCTGATGGGTCTGAATAGCATATTTAGATACATAATAAAAGAAACTATTACACCTAAAGAAACTGCATCTTGCATCACTTCTTTAGATCCATACCAAACCAATATTCCTATTGAAGTGGCAGACATTAATTCTACTACTGGAAAAAAAATAGAGTAATACCAAACAGATTTTATATGCGCCTGGCGATGGCGAAGGTTAATGGCTTCGAAATTTGCTTGCTCTTGCTTTTCGCGATGAAACAACTGAATGATTTTCATACCCGAAATATGCTCTTGTAAAAAAGTATTGAGTTTGGCTACTTCTGTTCGCACTTCTTGAAAAGCCACTTTGGTTTTTTCTTTAAAAACATAGGTGGCAAGCAAAAGAAAAGGAATGGTACTTAAACTGATTAAAGTTAATCGCCAATCTACATAGAGCATAACCGAAACCAATACCGCAATTTGTAATATATCACCAATGATGACAAGAAGTCCTTCCGAAAAAATATCTGCAATGGTTTCTAAGTCGGAAACACTTCGAGTAACTAAAGTGCCAATAGGTGTATGATCGAAATAACTTAATTTTAAACTCAGTAAATGATTAACAATTTTTTTACGAAGATCTAAGATGGCTGATTGGCCTAGTAAATTAGTTAATAGCGTGTGGTAATACTGCACCAACATTTGTATGATTAAAACCAAAAGCATGGCTAAAACCATCCAAATTAAAGCCAGCTCATTTGCTTCAAAAATAAAATGATCGATGGTATATTGAACCATGTATGGTCTTACAGGCGCAATTACTGCAAGCACAATTGTTAAAAAAGCCGCTTTGTAAAATACAATTTTATAAGGCTTCACAAATTGAAAAACCCTTGTTAATAATTTTGTATTGACGATTTGTCCTGTTGCCATTTTGGTTTTATTACAATTCCTCGGCTAAATATCCTACTGGATAATCTACCGATACTAATGCTAAACCATTTGCCGGCACCGATGTTCCTGCCTTTGAACGATTTCTGCTTTCTAAAATGATTTGTAAATCGGCTAAGTTAATGCGACCTATTCCAACGTCTAACAATGTTCCAACTATTGCACGCACCATGTTTCTTAGGAATCGATTGGCAGAAATTTTAAAAATAAAACCTGATGTTGTTTGCTCCCAATAGGCGTAATTAATTTTACAGATACTGGTTCCTGAGCCGGTATGCGCTTTGCTAAAACATTCAAAATCTTCGTGCTTGATTAATAAAGCTGCAGCAGCATTCATTAATTCGATGTCTGGTTTATTTTTAAAATGAAAGTAATAGCTCTGTGCATCTATAAATGGATTCTTAAAAAAATGCATGCGATATTCGTAGCCGCGCGCAGTTGCGTCAAAACGTGCATGTGCATCATCATGTACTAATACAAATCTTTTAGCCACAATGTCTATTGGTAACATGCCATTTAAATTGGTGATTAAATTGGCTGTAATAGTTTTAGTAGTATCGAAATGCGCATAGAATTGACTTGCGTGCACGCCCGCATCTGTTCGGCCACAGCCCAATGTATAGATAGGCTCCGACAACAAGGCACTCAATTTTTGATCTAGCACTTCTTGCACAGTTATGGCGTTTGGCTGTAATTGCCAACCATGATAGGCTGTACCCAAATAGGCTAATTCTAAAAAATAGCGCATCTTATCTAATTCGATCTGCTGCCCTAACTTTTTCTTCGTCTTTACGAATAGCCTTTGCAGCCATTGCTGTAAATAAGATGGCAACACTTGGCAAGGCAACACCTAAGCCCATGCGCACTTGAGTAATACCTGCTGCCGTAATTTGCTGTTGCAAAGAAGACAATAAATAAATGACAAAGGCAAATTGTGCAATGACTAAAATTCTTGCAATACCTACTTGCCTTTTTCTATTGTTAAATTGAAAAATGGTAAACAATAAAAAAAGCGAAAGTGCAGCAGCAATAAACATGCGCAAAAAATTAAATGTTTGTAATTCGTAAACTTGTGTGATTACATTTTTTACATAACTACCTTGAATGGTAATTTTAGCATCTACTAATAGTGCATTGGTAATTTGTTGGTAGTGATAAATTGGCACAAAAAATAATACCATTAGCGCAACTGCTGCTAAGAATAAATAAAGTGTTTGAATTCGTTGTATCATGATGATTTAAAAAAGTAAAATTAAAGGAATTTGACGAAAAAACACACCTAACAGTAATTTTATTAAACAAAAAAAGAGCAGGCTTTAAACCTGCTCTTTTATTATTAAAGCGAATGGATTACCATTTGCCGCCTCTTGAATCTTTGTCTTTGCGTTCTCTTCTAGGAGCGCCGCTCGAAGAATTCGAACCGCCTGTGCTTCCAGCGCTAGACGATCTTCTTTCTGAAGAATAGCCTCTGCTTTCGCCGCCTCGGCTATCTGAACTTCTGCTTTCGCCACCACCGTAAGATCTGCGTTCGCCGCCACCGCCGCCGCCGCCATAAGATTTGCGTTCGCCGCCACCATATGATCTGCGTTCGCCGCCACCGCCGCCACCGCCATAAGATTTGCGCTCACCGCCTCCGCCATAAGATCCTCTCGAACGACTTCTTCCTCTATCACCACCACCGCTATCTTGTGAAACTTCAATTCTTACATTTCTACCTTTAAAATCTACGCTCTTAAATGCAGCTTGTACTTGTTCTAATACTTCGTTTTCTACTTCGAAGAAAGAATACACTCCTTTAATATCAATTTTACCAACGAGATCTCCTTTGATACCAGAGGTATTGCATACAAAGCCTAATAATTCGCCTCTATTGAATTCATCAACAGAACCTAAATTAATAAATAAGCGTGTATGTGTACCACTTTTTGCACTTCCCATCGAATTTCTATCTGATGAACGATCATCTGCTTTCGCATTTAAATCTGGTGCATTGCGATAGTAATCTAAGAAACGATTAAACTCTAAAGAAGCAAATCTTTTGATTACATCTTCTTTTGATAAATCGGCTAACTCATCGTATATGCGTTGCATATATTGATCAATTTGCTCATCGTTTACTTGTACATTATGCACACGGTGAACTAAAGAGAACAATTGTTTTTCACATACATCAAATGAAGTTGGCACTTCTGCTAAAGTAAATTTCGATCCAAGTTGTCTTTCAATTTGACGAATCTTACCAATGTCTCTTGAAGTAATAATTGCCAACGAAGTTCCTGTTTTTCCTGCTCTTGCAGTACGACCACTTCTGTGTGTGTAATTTTCGATTTCATCTGGTAAAGAGAAATGTACTACGTGAGTTACATTGTCTACATCGATTCCTCTTGCAGCTACATCTGTTGCAACTAAAATTTGCAAAGACCTATCGCGGAATCTTTTCATTACCCTATCGCGTTGTTGTTGCGATAAGTCACCATGCAAAGAATCTGCATTGTATCCATCTTTCATCAACATCTCCGCAATTTCTTGCGTTTCAATTTTTGTTCTTGAAAAAACAATAGCAAAAATATCAGGATTATAATCTACTAATCTTTTTAACGCTGCGTATTTATCGCGCGGACGAACTACATAGTATTCGTGATTAATATTAACATTACCAGCATTTTTTGTACCTACTGTTAATTCGAAAGGATTCTCCATGTAATTTTTAGCAATACGACGAACCTCTGCAGGCATCGTTGCCGAAAATAACCATGTAAATTTATCATCTGGAGTAGTTGATAAAATACTGTTGATGTCTTCTTGGAAACCCATGTTTAACATTTCATCGGCTTCATCTAAAACAACAGATTTTACTTCTGAAAAATTAACTGCTTTTCTATTGAGTACATCCAGCATTCTACCAGGAGTAGCCACCACAATGTGTGCGCCTCTCTTGATGTCTTTTAACTGAGTTACAATACTAGCACCTCCGTACACGGCAACAACATTTAAGTCGTCGAGGTATTTACCGTAATTTTTTAGATCATTCGTAATTTGTAAACATAACTCACGCGTCGGGCATAAAATTAATGCCTGCGGATGTTTACTTCGAAGATCTATCTGTTCTAACAGCGGGAGGCCAAATGCGGCAGTTTTCCCTGTTCCTGTTTGTGCCAGACCGACAAAGTCGCGATCCCCCTTTAATAAGACGGGAATGGATTGTTCTTGTATAGGCGTCGGCGAGACAAAGCCGATTTCTACAATTGCCTTTACAATTTTAGGACTGACACCCAATTGTTCAAATGGGTTCATTAAAATATAGTTTAAAGCGATCGCCTCTTGCGAAAGCCGCCGCAAAGATAGGCTTTTATTTGGCAAGTAGCAATAGTTTAGCAACTTATGTTTTAAAAAGCCCGAATGGAGGCTTTAAAGCATTTAATTGAAGCTATTTAAAATCGTGTTAATTGATAAATTCTGTGCTTAATTTGAATCGAGTAACCCTGCCATTGCCCGCATCACATACATAAAGAATTTGATTATGATAAGCTACTGCAACTGGTCTATTAAATTGTTTAGGGCCTAAGCCACTGCCTCCGAAAGAAACTTTGATGTATTTTTTTGCTGCATAACCTGGAGGCGGCTGAATACCTTCTAATCCATTTAAGGAAAATAAATAAACAGAATCTTTGGCCGCATCTGCCACAAAAATAAAATTACTACCATCACCTGCTATGGTCACCCCCACCGGTGAAGTAAATTTATCAGGTGCATAAATAAATCCATTTGCTTTGGATGTGTCTTGTCCTGCAAGCGCAGTATTTAAAGTATAGCTCGAACCAAATTCGGAAGAAACAAAACTAATGTATTGTGTTTTGATAGTTGTTCCAGGATTAACAGAGGTAAATATAAAATCGCCGCCTTGCTTTACAATTGGTGATTGCGGACCTTTTGCAAGGGTGGTAATGGCAAATGGTTTTTTAAAATAATCACTCATTAATCCTTGTGCTGTTTGCACATTAACAGTTGTTACAAATTTATCGCGCGAATTAAAAACAAGTACCGCATCATCTGGCCCACCAATTTGCGTCGGCGAATTAGATGGCCCTGATCGAGTGATATAATAATTATTATCGGCCATAATACTGATCGCATTAAAATGCGTAGCGGTATCGGAAGTAGTAAAACTTGTTTTAAAATAAAATGGATGAATGGTTCTTTTAATGAGTCTGGCATTTGCTAATCCATAACCATAGGATGAAGCCAATTCATATCTGAATACTGCATCTAACTTAAATGAATTACCATTGATTAGTGTGTCTATTGCACCTAAAGCCAATAGATTAAGGCTTCTATCCATTGCAACAGATTTTAAACCTGGAATGCTTAATTGGGCTATTTTCTTTCCACTTTGATCAAAGCAATAAAGCATTGACCTACCTTGATCTGCAATATAGACCAACTCATCGTAGCCTACAAAAACAGCACTTGGATAATCGAAATCTTTTAAGGCAGGTTGAATGGGAACAAATGCAATGGGCTGCTCGTCGTAATTTGGCACATCGATAAAACTTAAATTAGTTTTATCACCAAATGGATTTTCACAACTTGCTAAAAAAGCAATTGTGAAAAATAATATCCCTAATTTTTTTATAGATTCTACCATTACCTTGTCTCTTTAGTTAATGTAATTGCTACTCCAATTTGTTGCGCAAAACCCAAATTTGGATGAGGGTCTGCAGCATAAATTATATTTAGCGGATAGCGTCCAAAATGAGTACGAATACCTGCGCCAAATGTTGGTGTGGTTTGGTCTTTCAATCCTAACTTGTAGCCTGCCCTCACAAAAAACAAATCCATCCAACTATATTCTAAACCTAAACGAATGTTTTCTGAATTATCGTTTGGATGCTGTAACTCTGCAGCTACTAAGAGTTGATTTCTGCCAGATTTATAGGGCACAAGCGAAACCCCCATTTTAAAAAGCGTTGGCGCTGCATAAGCGTTGATATCTTCTGTCGAATTATTGAAAGCAACTAAGGTATTTGTTTCGCCATCTATTTTTGTATTGATGCCAAAATTAGAAAGCAATACGGCAAATTTTAAATCTTTAAAATCTGTTTTATACAAAAACCCTAAATCAACTACCCCAGTATGTGCGCTGTAATTATCAATGCCTTCGTACACATACTTAGCAGAGATGCCATAACTAAAATAATCCGAAAGGATTTTACTGTAACTAAGACCTAAAGCTAAATTTTGTCCATAAAAAAACTCGCCAGTTCCGTAAGGTTGAAATTCGGTGCGTTTTTCCATGGCATCGGTTCGGTAACTTTGCAGTTGAAATGCCCAAGCGCTATAATGTTTAGTGGGCAACACCGCTGCTAAATAACTGGTATTAGATCCTGCATAATATTGTTGAGATGATAAAGCAAAGCTAAGCTCTTTCATGTCAATTAGTGCCGCAGGATTTGCAGCTGCAGCGTAGGCATCGCCGGGCATTGCAGCACTGGCGCCAGCCATAGCTGTTGCCCTAGGGTTGAAATTTAATTTTAAAAAATTAAATGCCGAAGTGCCTGCTCTTTGACCACCTAAATTTGGCATCAATTGCGCATGCACCAACATACTACTCATCATACATATAAACATGATTAAGTATTTTTTCATTTCAATATTTTTATAAATAAAATAATTCATTTGCGTTTAATTAAAACTGCCAACTAATTCCTGCCAACACTTGCCTTGGGGTTAAAAACCTTGCAGGGTTAAATGGAGGCACCCCATTGTCTTGTGGATCTGGATACATTGGATCGCGATAAGTATTAGGCAGCGGATCGCCGTATTCGTAAGCTTTTCCAGTAATAGGATTTATAATGGCTGCGTTTTTATTATCAAAAATATTTTTAAATTCTATACTCAAACTAATTTGTTGTCCTCTTTTAATGATAATATCTTTGGTTATTTTTAAATCTGTATTCCACCAAGCAGCA
>CAIKLP010000085.1 GCA_903828245.1 uncultured bacterium
GAATTAAGTTTACAGATGCTGCTTAAGCAAATAAATATTAATGCCATGTTATTTTGGGCGATTAAAAACTATCTAAATAAGCTTTAAGCAGAATTTTGGGTACCTATGTTTTACTGAATGAACAGCACTTTGTTACAAAGTTAATTGTATTTATTTTATTTCTATATATTTTTTACATCACTCACCTCATTGTTAGGCAAATTTTTTTTAGCTGTTGGTTTGTTGTTGTTAGCTTAATGGATACCAGCGCATATTGTGTGTATTCATTAATGGCCTTTAATCATTTCAAAATTTTCTAGTGCCAGAGATTGGCTAAATTTTAGCCATATTCCGTATTAGGTTTTGATATGTTGAAATTGAGCGATTTTAATATCAACTTACGTTTTTTAATTTCTTTTAAAGGTATTACTAAGTGTCTATATATGACTCAATTGTTTGTCAATTTTGTATTTTACCTTAACATAAGGGCATAAAAAAAGCGCGATTAAAAACCGCGCTTTACTTTGTAAAATATAATTTTAGTTCTTTACGAGCTTTTTGCCATACTGATGTACTCCGTCAGAAACAATTACTTGATATAATCCACTTGATAAGTTTGTGATATCAATGTTTTGTTGTTTAGCTTGCAAATTGTTTAAAGTTAATACATCTTGTCCAAGCGCATTAATAATGGTAATGCATAATTTTTGAGATTCAAATTTTCTTAAATCAACTATTAAATTGTTATTGGCCGGATTGGGATAAACAGACCATTGATTAGTATTCATACCTTCATCAATACCCGCACCAACAGCGTTTACAATGCTTCCGTTGTAATTGCAATTTAATGGAGTGCCACAAACAAAATGATTTAAGAAGGTTCTTATTTTTACGATGGTGGTGTCGTAGTATGTTGCGTTACTGGCTGCAGGCACATGACCTTGGCCTTCGTATATTTCAAAACAAGAAGGTATTCCTGCTTGCACAGCTTTTGCATTTACAGAAAAGCTACCATTTACTTCAAGTAATGGATATAAACCTAATAGTGTAATTTCTGCCGAAGCATAAGGCACAGTTCCATCATTGGTTCCGTGGAAATTAATAACTGGCTCATCGCCAGGTTTAATCCATGCAGTATCACCTAATGCGCCACACATGTTGATAATAGCTTTAACTTCTGAAGAATAACCTGCATTCCCGCTATTACCCTCGATACCGCCTGTTAATCCTGGTTGTCCAACCATATCGATAAAAGTTGGAATTTCAGAAACTTCATCCAAATAAGCCATATGCAGTGCAATAAAACCACCCGCAGAAACGCCTGCAAAGAAAATATTATTGGTGTCAACTTTATATGTGTTACCACCGATAGCTGCATTTTTTCTAAAAAATCTAACAGCAGCACGACCATCGTGCACGCCACGCATTACGGCTTCTGTAGCATCTGCTGAATCGGGTCCGGGAAATGGTAAGCCGCCCATACCTAATCTGTATTGAATTGAAACTGCCACATAGCCTAATTTTGCCAAATCTTTACAAATAGGAACTACATCTGTACCAGTTTTTGAACCGCCAATAAAACTTCCGCCATGAGCAATTAAAACTAAGGGCCTGCTGGCAGCAGTATCTCCATTAGGTTGATAGATGTCTAATTTGAGCGTTTGTGCCGTTCCATCGAAATTGGTATTACTTCCGTAATTAATATCAGAACTAACGATTGGGTTATTAGGAAAAACATAATTAAAATAACGTTCACCCGCACATTGCGCATTTGCAGTATAAGTAGCCGCTACAAGAGCAGTTGAAATTAAGCTTAGGTAGATTTTTTTCATAGATTTTATTTTTTTGTAAATGTAAATTTATTTCAATCAGAAATTAAAATTTTATGCCAACATTAATTCCAGGTATAACTGCTTTGGTTTTATAAGTTGCTTCAAACTGGGTTTCAAGATTTGTGTCTGTTCTTTTTAATCCTTCCGCATAAAGCAGAGAAGCATCAATATACAACCATTTTTTAAAGGCAATTGAAAAGCCAGTGCTTACGCCTATTTTGTCGCTGTCGGGTGTTTCGGGTGTTAAATAGCCATCTTTTACTGGTGATTGATCGTAATAAGCGCCTGCTCTGATGCAAAAGATTTCGCTGATTTGGTATTGTAATCCCGTTCTAAAAATAAATGTGTTTTTGTATAATCGGGGAGAGGCTACATCGGCCAGCTTATCACTGTTTTTAGCAAAATCAATGTTGAGCGAATCATAGCTTTTCCAACCTACATAATTTATATCAATCGCAATTTTTACTTTATTATTTAAGTGATAACCCAAACCAATGCTGGCCATAAAGGGTAAATTAAGTTGGGTATTAAAAGTGCTGTCTTGAAAATATTGACTCACAGCATTGGCACTGGAGAAATCAGCGGTTCCATTTTCAACTTTTACTTTCACTGCCGATCTATAATTTAATCCCACAGAAAATTTATCATTAAGCTTATAGTAAATACCTGCATTAAAACCCTGTCCACTTGCTTTTCCAGCGAGGTTGGCTTCCCCATAATTGCCTATGCTATCTTGAATGGGAATACCTTTTCGTAAACTAAAATCACCATTGGCAAAAATGTAACCAACACCAAAGCCTAGTTTTTCTGTAATTTTATAAGATAAAGTAGGTTGATAAAAGAATGTTTTTAAACTTATTTCTCTCAATAAAAATTGTCCTTTCCAATCGTCTTCCCACTGCACACGGCTCCCAA
>CAIKLP010000086.1 GCA_903828245.1 uncultured bacterium
AATAAATTATTTACATATTAAATGGGCTAATAATTGGGTATTCTTATTAATTTTCACAAATTTACAGGACAATACTTCATAAATGATACAATTATTATTAGGTGCAATTGGTGCAGGACTGCTCATGACAATTATGACAGGTCCAGCCTTTTTTTCACTGATAAGAACCAGTATACAGAAAGGCTTTTTTGCAGGCGCCGTTTTTGCCATTGGCGTTTTTTCGGCCGATTTAATATTTGTCAGTATTACTTTGTTGGGTGCTAAACTTTTATCGGTTGCACAAACCTATCAAAACTACATAGCTATTATAGGTAGTGTATTTTTAGGAATTATTGGCTATCGATATTTCAGCAAACCTGCCGATCTTATCGATGAAAAAGGTAAAGAAATTACCTTAAGTAAATTGAAAATTTTTGCTTATTATTTCAAAGGGCTTTTTATGAATTTATTAAACCCTGGGATGTTGTTTTATTGGATAGGATTAGTGAGTTACTTGAGCACTAGTGCCACTTACAGCCAAGATGAAATTAAAATATTTTTGATTTCTTGTATGGGAACAGTGTTAAGCACCGATATCATTAAAGCCTATTTTGCTGCAAAAATGCGTCACCTTTTTAATCCAAAAGTCATTCATTTAATGAATAGAATTGTAGGTATTGCCCTCATGATTTTCGCATTTGCAATTATTGCCAAATTATTTCTCTTGGTAGCTTAATTAATAAGCGCGCTTATTACTTCCTTCTATAAAGTTTATAAAAGCATTATTCACTACTTTCATGCCACCTGGTGTTGGAAAATCGCCAGAGAAATACCAATCTCCGGTATGTCCCGGACAAGCCAGGTGTAAATCTTCTATGCTTTGGAAAATAACTTCCACTTCGGCTTGAATATCTTTAGGCCGAACAATTTCTGCTATTTTTTGAGAGATTTCTTCTGGGCTAAATGGTTTATATATTTCTTTAACAAAATTCTTAATTTGATCACTCGGTAATTTTACTTGTGATTTGCAATTATCATAAACTTGTTGAATCAATTGATCCATTCCTCTTTCTTTTAACAAGGCAATAGTTGCCGAAAAGGCAACAAACTCGCCCATTCTAGACATATCAATTCCGTAGCAATCTGGGTACCTAATTTGAGGCGCCGAAGAAACAATAATAATTTTTTTCGGACCTAATCGATCTAAAATTTTTAAGATGCTTTGCTTTAAAGTGGTACCTCTTACAATGGAATCGTCTAAGACAACCAACGTGTCTACGCCTGCTTTTACGACACCATAGGTGGTATCATAAATATGCGCAACCATATCTTGACGGTCTTCGTCTTGGGTAATAAAGGTGCGCAACTTGGCATCTTTCAATGTAATTTTTTCGACACGAGGCGCCATACTTAATAATTTTTCGAGCGACTCGTTTGATAAATCTTTTTGAAAATTTAATATTTTTTCTTTTTGATATTTTCTGACATGCTTATGCAAGCCTTCTACCATTCCATAAAAAGCAACTTCAGCCGTATTGGGAATATAAGAGAATACCGTATTGGTTAAATCGTTATCGATGGCAGCTAAAATTTTGGGTACCAACATGCGACCCAATTGTTTACGCTCCTTATAAATTCCTGCATCATTACCGCGTGAAAAATAAATGCGCTCAAACGAACAAGCTTTTCTTTCGGTTGGTTCTATGAATTGATGTTCTGAAACCAATCCGCTTTTTTTAATAATTAAAGCGTGACCTGGTTGAATTTCTTTGATTGATTCTAATGGCACATTAAAAGCTGTTTGAATGGCTGGTCTTTCGGATGTAACCACCACCACCTCTTCGTCTTCAAAATAAAATGCTGGGCGAATACCCGATGGATCACGCATCACAAACGCATCACCATGCCCTATCATTCCACAAATAGTATAACCGCCATCCCAACTCTTAGCAGAGCGTGTAAGGATAGAAGGAACATCAATGTGTTCTTCTATTAACTTGGTAATTTCAATATTACTGTATCCTAAAGTTTTATAATGATCGAAAAGTCTTTGGTTATCGTCATCTAAAAAATGTCCGATTTTTTCTAATACCGTAATGGTATCTGCTTTTTCTTTTGGATGTTGACCCAATTCGTAGAGTTGATTCAATAACTCGTCTACATTGGTCATGTTAAAATTACCTGCTATAATAAGGTTTCTGGTAATCCAATTATTTTGTCTTAAAAACGGATGACAGTTTTCAATGTTATTATTCCCAAATGTGCCATATCTTAAATGACCCAATAATAACTCTCCTATATATGGCGCATTGGATTTAAGCCATTCTGCATTTTGATAATCAATGGGGTTTTTAGCTTCTACTTCAATTAATCTATTTTGAACATGTTCGAAAATTTCTGCTACCGAATTTTTAGAGGTAGAACGATGCCTACTAATGTAACGGTCGCCGGGCGAAGTGTTGAGTTTGATAGTTGCAATTCCGGCGCCATCTTGACCTCGATTTTGCTGTTTAGACATCAATAAAAATAATTTGTTGAGGCCATAAGTAGCCGAACCATATTTTTGCTGATAAAATGCTAAAGGTTTTTTTAATCTGATCAGTGCAATTCCGCACTCATGCTTGATACTATCGCTCATCGTTGCTAGCTAAGACGCAAATATAAACATTTCTCGCTTTTCTCAAGCCGACTTTTTAGAAAAAAATAGCAGAATTTTAGGTTAAAGCAGGAATTTTAAGCAATAATGCTTTGTATATAACTGATCATATTAGATGGCAAAATTCCGAAATAAATAATGGCCAAAATTAAAGGCAATACCAAAAGATATAAAATGTTTTGTTCTTCTTTATTCACCTTAACCCAAGTGGCTTCTTGCATGAACATGTTTCGAATGATGATAAAATAATAAAATAAAGAAACGATAGAAGCGACTGCAGCGGTAATGATGGTAATTAAAATAGCCGGATTAGCAGAAGCGACATAAGCCTGATAACTCGCCGAGAACAATAAAAATTTTCCAGTAAAACCAACAAGTGGTGGCAAACCGATAAAGGATGCAAATACAACTACCAATAAAATCGAAGCCAATGGAGCTTTTCGAACCAAACCTTTATAATCTGCTAAATCATATGCCTCGTGCTGCTGTTCAAAATAACTGATAAGCATAAATGCCGCTGTATTCATTAATAAATAAGCCAGTAAATAAAATAGCAAAGCAATTACTCCTATGGAGGTATAGCCAATCAAACCCATTAATAAAAAACCAGATTGCGCAATTCCTGCATAAGCCATTAAACGCTTAATATTTGTTTGAGACAAAGCCACAAAACTACCAATGACTAAAGTCATGATGGCAGTTATACTTAAAAAAGTTTCCCAATTATACATGGGCCAAAATAAAACTTGATTGAAAATTTTAAAGGAAAAGAAACCTAGAAAATTGGCAAATAAGGCATAACCTGCAATTTTGGGAGCCACACTTAATAATACCAAAGTAGTGGCCGATGTTCCTTGAAATACATCGGGCGCATAAAAATGAAATGGTGCAGCAGCTATTTTAAATAAAAATCCAGCCATGATTAAACCAATACTCAATGCAATTATCGGCATTGGTGCTTTGGCAAACCATGCTAAAAAATTTGGATCTTGTAAAGAAAGTGTGCCTGAAAAGCCATACATTAATGATATTCCGTATAATAAAAGATCCGAAGCCAATAAGCCAAACAAAATATACTTCATGCCCGATTCGGCATTGCTTTTATCTTTAATTGACAAGGCAACGTATCCATAAGAGAATAGCGAAACCATTTCTACACTTAAATAAATGGTTAACATATGCGCAGACATACAGAGCATATTTAATGCGATAAGAAATAGTGGTGCTAAATAAAAATACTCAGGAGTGTTTTGTTTTTTGATGCGGTAATCGGTACTTGCAAAAATAATAAACAAGCCTACCACCAATGTAATCAGTAATTTAAATACAATAATTTTATTGCTTAAAATTAACATGCCATTAAATAACTGCTGAATTTCAATACTAGCAGAAATTTGCTGAAAAGTTAAAAAGCCCGAAAAGCTAATGCCTACAATCATTAAGCCAGCCAGCCATTTTTTATTTTTGAAAAATAAATCAATAAGCAATCCCAATAAAAAGAAAAACAATAAGTTATATTCTGGAATTAAAAATTTCCAACTTGCATTATTGCTCGTCACTAAAGATTGTAAAGTTTGATACAATTCCATCTGCTTAAAATTTTAATAAAGATTGCATGCTTTTTAAATTTGCAATTCCATGTATCCAAGTTTCGTGCACCCATGCATTGATGGTGTTATTACTGGCATCAAATAATATAGAAGGAAAAATACCTAATAAAATGGTGATCAAGGCTAAGGGGATTAATACTAAATATTCTGTTGCCGTTAAATCTTTTAGTTTTAAATGCCACTCTTGAGCTCCTTTGAAACGAGGTGCTCCAAAAAACATGCGTTGCAAAGTCCATAAGAAATAGGCCGCTCCAATTAAAATGCCAACCGAAGCTAAAATGGCAAAACCTCTTGGCAATAATGCATTGACAGATGCCGATTTAAATGCACCGATAAGCGTAAATGCTTCGCCAATAAAACCAGATAAGCCAGGCAATCCTAAAGAAGCAAAAAATGCAATTACTACAAATAAAGTATAACGAGGCATTGGTTGTGCCAATCCTCTGAAGGCAGCAATTTCGCGATCTTGAACCCTTAGATAAATAACGCCTACTAAATAAAATAGCATCGTAGAAAGTACCCCATGACTAATCATTTGAAAAATAGCGCCGTTCACTCCTTCCGAGGTAAGCGAAGCAATTCCTAAAATAACAAATCCCATATGTGAAATAGAAGAATAGGCAATCATGCGTTTTAAATCGGTTGATGCTAAAGCTATAAATGCGCCATATAAAATAGAGACAACGCCAATTAATCCTATCCAATAAGAAAAATAAATAGCTGCTTCTGGAAATATTCCATAACAAATTCTAATAATTCCATAGCCTCCAATTTTTAAGAGCACCCCTGCAAGTATAATAGAAACCGGTGTTGGCGCCTCCACATGGGCATCGGGTAACCAAGTATGTAAGGGTATGGTAGGAATTTTAATGGCAAAAGCAATAAACAAAACAATAAAGCCTAAGAACCTTACCGGATAATGAAATAGCAATGCATCTGTAGAGAAAATAGAGAAATAACTGTCTTTGGTATAGTTTGCTGCATCCATCATATACAGCATATTAAAAGTATGCTCGCCTGTAACTGGATCGATAACCGAAAAGTAAAGTCCGATCATTACCAGTAACATAAATATAGATCCAAATAAAGTGTATAAGAAAAATTTGATAGAGGCATATTCTCTGTTTGGACCACCCCACATACCAATTAAGAAATACATTGGCAATAACATCAATTCGTAAAACACATAAAATAAGAAAAAATCGAGTGCACAAAATACGCCCATAATGGCAGCACTCAATAACAAAAACAAGGTGTAATATGCTTTTGGATCTTTCTTAATTTCGTTAGAAGCAATGGCTGCAATAAGCATTACAAATGCCGACAACAATAACAAACCAATGCTTAAACCATCTACAGCTAAAAAATAATCAATATTTAAACGCCCAAAAGTTCCCAAATTTAAATTAATCCAATCGGCACGTTCTACAAAATGATATCCATGTGGATTTTTTAAATATTGGGCATATAAATAGGCTGCAATGAGTGTCTGTAAAACACTGATAACAATGGTTACCGGCCTAAACACATTTGATGCACGCTTAGGTAATAGCAACAAAATTAATGCAGCTGCAATCGGTAAAAAAATTAAAACAGACAACCAATTATTCATTTTATATCTCTATTTAGTTAATAAATAAACCATGCTACTATTGACATCAACATCAATGCCAATAAAAAATAAGTTTGCACTCTACCTGTTTGAGCTATGCGAATAATATCTCCAAATCGTTTGGCTATGAGTGCAATCAGGTTAACCAATCCATCAATTATATTTCGATCAAACCAGTCGGAGCATTTGGCAATCACAATAGTAAAATTTGCAATGCCATTCACTAGTCCATCTACAATATGCTTGTCTAACCATTTTAATAAAGCGGCTATTTGCTGTATTGGTTTTACAAATATAAATTCATAAAAACGATCTATAAAAGCACCGTTTTTAAGGAAATGTATGATAGTGTTTTTTTCGTCCATCAATAAAATTGCTGGAATAAATTTGACAGCTAAAATACCTGCGATACTCAATAATATAATACCTATACTGAAGATTGGCGCTATTGTTTCGATGCCCATTGTAAACCAAAATGCTTGCAAATGAAATGGATTACTTGAAAAGGCTACAAATAAAGAGGCCATGGCCAATACGATTATTGGCAAATTCATTGACATAGATTTTGTTTGTGGTGTAATACTTAAATCGCTTTTTGCCATCAAATAAAACCAAATTCTTGCAATATAAATGCTGGTTAATAACACCGATAAAAGCAGCATTACATTGAAAAAATCGAAGCCATGCTGATGAATAGCCGAAAACAAAATGGCTTCTTTAGATAAATATGCAGCCGTAAATGGTAAGCCTATTAAGGCTGCAGCGGCAATACTAAAAGCAATAAATGCAATAGGCAATTGCTGCGCAACACCTGTTAAGTTTCGAATGTCTTGTGATTTTTTTTCGTGAATAAAAACACCCGCTGTTAAAAATAAAGCTGCTTTTAAAAAAGCATGTGTTAATAAATGAAATAATGCGAGTGGTTGATTGCCTATACTAATTGCAAAAAGCATTAAACCTATTTGCGAAATAGTAGAGTAAGCCAATATTTTTTTGATATCCTGTTGTGCAATCGCAAATAGGGAAGCCGCAACCATACTGATAATGGAAATGTATTTTAAAAACAACAAAGCTTCTGGCGGAAAAAAGAAAGTAATTCTTAACAAGAGGTAAACTCCCGCAATAACCATGGTAGCAGCATGTATGAGTGCAGATACGGGTGTAGGACCTTCCATTGCATCTGGCAGCCAAACATGTAATGGAAACTGTGCTGATTTAGCTATCACCGCAATCAGAATAGCAAAGCTTGCAAAATACAAAGCAGGCAAATCTTTTGGGGCAGTTTGCAGCATCACCTCTATGCTATTTAAGTTAAGGGTATGAAACTGATTAAATAAAATATAAATCGCTGCTAAAAAACCTAAATCACCAATTCTATTAATAATAAAAGCTTTTTTATTTGCCAAGATGGCCGATTCTTTGCTACGCCAAAAACCAATTAAAGCATAAGAAGCAAAGCCCACTAATTCCCAAAAAATATAAGTCAAAAATAAATTATTTGACAGCACCAAGCCAAACATGGCAGTAAAGAAAAATAATATATAAGCGAAATATTTTTCGAAACGCAATTCTGCTTTCATGTAATACCCCGAAAATATAATCACCATCAGGGTAACCAAATGAATCATGGCTAAGACCCAAAAACAAGTTTCGTCTATTAATAAAGTGATTTGAAACTTACTTTGCGCAATGGTAAACCAATCGAGTATATAATATTGATGCGAATGGACCAGTGGTTTTAAAAAATAAAACAAAGAACCAAACGAGGCCAATAAGGAAGCAATAGCAGTCCAATAAATTATTTTTTCTGAAAATCGGACAAAAGAAAAAAGTATAAAAAATAACAAAGGCAAAAGGAATCCGATGGCAGAAAAATCTAGCACCTGCAGCAGCGAATCCATTTGATATGTTATGGCTTGATTCATTAATTTTTAAATTCTTCTATTTGATCTGGGTTAATGGTATTAAAATATTGATACACTTTAACTACAATAGCCAGCGCAAGCGCTATGGCTGCAGCCGATAATACAATGGCAAATAAAGCCATTAGTTTTCCGTCTGCTGCATTTGCTTTGGTATTCACATTAGCGAATGCTACTAAATTAATGACCGCTGCATTGACCATTAATTCTATTCCAATTAAAACCAAAATAATATTACGACGGCGAATGGCCGCATAAAAACCGATGGCAAATAAGGCAGCCGATATAAATAAAAAGTGACTGATATTGATATCCATTTTATTAAATTTTATTTTTTCTAGTCACCATTGCAGTAAATATAAACGCAGCCAAAAGCAGCAAAGACAATAATTCAAATGGTAATAA
>CAIKLP010000087.1 GCA_903828245.1 uncultured bacterium
AAGGCTAAACTATTAAAGGCATGCGAATAAGTAATACCTGGCGAAAGATTTTCTAATTCCACAGAAGAACTGTAGCCAATAGAATTTTTTAATCTTCCAAAATTCAATTGCGAATTAATTTCTATTCCTTGTCTGTTATTGGCTAATTGCCCTATGGGTAAAATGGCACTCGACACCGGAATTAAAACGGCTTGCGTTAAATTGGTATTGGATTGCACGCTTTGCTGTATCGATGAATTAATAAACACTGCATTGTTATTAAAAACGCGAGGGCTTACCCTGTAAAAATGAATTTCTGTTGGAAATTGATCCGCAATAGGGTAGGCCAATTTAACCGAAATTGCTTCGCCATATTTGGTATAGTTTTGATTCGAATGGGTGTTACCCATGCCAATTTCTGCCCAAATCTTTAGTCTTTCTATATAATGTGTAATTTCTAAAGTGTGCACCGAAAATCCAGTCGTATTTTTAGCAAGAGAATCTAGGTAAGTATTGTTATTGAAAGAATTGACAGAAATGGCATTTTGATGTTGCTTATAAAACTTAGTTAGTTTTCCGCCAAAAGAATTATTGGGTAAAGCCAGCACGCCGCCATCGAATTGTGTTTTACCCGTCATTAAACTAAAAGCAAAATCATTTGGTAGTTGAGCGCCGTCAATAATTAAGCCTTGAAAAGCTTGATTTCCCCAGCGTTGGTCTTGATTAATAGCACCCGAGTTAAAAAAATCTACATACCTAGCATCCATCGAGGAAGTGTTAGGATCCCATGGATTTCTTTCGAATAAACTATAACGATTATATCCTTTGTTGGCTTGAAAAGTAAATGGAGAAAGCAAGTGCCAATTAATACCACCCGTTCTCACATTAAAGGTTCCAAAAGAAGTATTAAAATTACCAAATAAATTCACACCTAAATTGAGTCCTTTCACATTTTCTGTTTGGCCTGAACCAGTCATCGGAGCCCACATAAATAAGTCGGTTCCAAAAGAAGTTTTACTCGATGCAAAACCTTTTATGTTAAGCATTAACTGTGGAATCTGACTATCGTCGCCTACAAAAATATTTCTTTTGTTATTTTCCAAATGCGGATAAGTAACCGACATATCTCTATAGTTGGTGATGAATCGGTAAAATCCATTTACTTCTAATCCTTCTAGTACGGCTTGTGCAGATTTTGGAAATACGCCTTGTGCATTATTTTCAACCGAAATAATAGAAACTACCGAATCTGCTTTTTGCTTTGCTTTAATTTCAAAAGCAATTGCATGCGCCGAAAATCCAGCACTCAGCAAGTAAGTTATTAAAACAATTTTCTTCAATTGTTTCATATTAATCGTTGAAGTTATTCATGTCGGTGTATTTGAATTCAATGAATTTACCTTGCGGTTCATTTGCGCCTCTGGCAATTACTTTGAATGGAATATTGGCATAAGCCATTTTATTTTGATATGTAACCGAAACAAAAAGCCTATATGCGCCTGCATTTTGTGGCGCTCTAAATTTTATTAGATTTTTTTGTGAAGTCTTTTTAATTAATCCAGTTATTTCTGATGCCGCATCTTCCACATCACCGCCCGATTTTTTATCGGTACTTTCTTCCATAATGCGCCAGTGGTAACTTGCTTTTTCCATATTTGCATTTTCTGCAAGTTGAATATTGATATCGGCATTAAAAATACCCGACGATTTAAGCTCAATATTATCGACTGCTTTTAATTGATTAACATGGAAGTCGATAATTGTAGGAGCAGGGTTTGTTAGGGCTTTGCCGGTAAAAACTTCTTCGAGTGCATCGATGGGTTCGGTTGGAATATTGTTTTTTGAAAACAAGCCATACCAAGTTTCGGTGTATTCTTGTTTGGCTCCCCATAAAAATGCATAAGAGCCCAAACAGGTGTTGGTATTTTTTTCGATGTAATTTTTATATCTATGGTAATAGACTTCTTTTTTTTCTGTGCTGTTTTGTTCTATCGAAACACCCCATTGTGTTTGTGGCGATTCCCAATGACCATTAGGACCCCATTCTGTAATCATATAAGGGCCATTCCATCCAAACTTTGCAATATGATTGGGCACATTGCCAATATCGCCATAGGTATTAATGGAATAAATATCGATATCTGGACAACGAGCGCTAATAAAAGCAACTTCTAAAGAGTCTAATCCAGCGGTAACCGTTGTGGTTGGATGATAAGGATCGCTTTCGTGAATATATTTGGCAATGTCTTGAATGGCGTTCCAAACATTTGGGTTGGTATAGTTTAAATCCACTTCATTTCCCACGCCCCAAATCAATAATGCTGGATGATTTTTAAATCGGTCAACAACTGTTTTAAAATAAGCCAATTGTTTAGCCACTTTTTCTTGATTATTATAATCAAAACCATGTCTTTCGTGTTGCACCCAAAGACCAAGCATGACTGTTAATCCATTGCGTTGCGCTTCGTCTAATACTTCTTGTGCACGCTCCACACCCCATGTTCTAATAGAGTTTGCGCCTATGGCCACAATTTTTTCCATGTTCACTTCGCCACCCACTCCTTTTATATAATAGGGCTTTCCATCTCTTTGCAATTCAAAACCGCTATTTGTTTTCACAACTTTGGTTTGTGCAAAAAGTAGATTACCTATGAACAATAAAAGGCTTAAAACGATTAATTTTTTATTCATGCTAAATCAAATATAACATTAAAATATGTAAAAATGTATAAAATACACTAAGCCCAAGCTTATATAATTAAAATATTGTAAATCAGTTATTTAAGATTTTTTTTCATATAAAAATCATCTTAGACGATCAATATTTTAAAATCCTTCGAATTTATATAGCTTATTTTAAGACTCTAATAACATAGCTATAACAAGTTAAAGGGGCATCTTGTTTTTTTTATTCTTATTTAATGAACAAAAAAAATATATTTACAATTCAATCAATTAAAAAAAACGATGCAACAAAACAATAATGCAAGTGCTGCAAAATTGCAAGCAACAAATTACGGTGCATTAAGTACCCTTATTACCGTGTTTTTTTTCTGGGGCTTTATTGCCGCGGGAAATGGTGTTTTTATTCCTTTTTGTAAAGATTATTTTCACCTCGATCAATTTCAAAGTCAATTAGTCGATTATGCATTTTATGTAGCATATTACATTGGCGCATTAGTTATTTTTATGATCAGTAGTGCTACTGGAAAGGATTTGGTGGGTTCTTGGGGTTATAAAAAAAGTATCGTTTATGGTTTATTGTTTAGTGCAATTGGGGCCATTGCCATGATTATTGCAGTAAATGCAAATACATTTACAGGCATGTTAGTGGGCTTATTTATTGTGGCGCTTGGTTTTAGTTTACAGCAAACTGCAGCCAATCCATTTGCCATTTCATTAGGCGATGAATCAACTGCAACCGGAAGAATTAATTTAGGAGGTGGTATCAATAGTTTTGGAACCATGATTGGTCCAATCATTGTTTCTTTGCTTTTATTTGGTACAGCTGCAGCATCAGAAGAACAAACAAAAAGTCTAGGATTAAATAATGTAAGCTTTATGTATGCTGGTGTAGGGGCCTTGTTTATTGCCGCTGCCGCGTTATTTAATTTTAGTAAAAAAGTACCAGCAGGGTTAAATATCGAAAAGCAAGAACCTGCAAACAAAGCATTAAATGTGCTTTTAGTTATCACAGGTTTATTAATCTTTATGTTTATTCCAGTGTTTAAAAGTTATATTGGATTAGCAACAGATTTATCCGCATCACAACAATACGATTTAGAATTGTATCGATTCAAATGGTTGTTAGGCGCATTGTTTGTGATTATTTTTGGTATGTTATTTTCTTTTCAATCTGCCAAAAAAAACGCACATGGTTGGGGCGCCATGCAATACCCTCAATTGGTATTAGGCATGTTAGCCATCTTTACTTACGTAGGGGTGGAAGTGGCTATTCAAAGTAATTTAGGTGAATTATTAAAACAAGATTATATGGGAGGTTTTGCATCCTCTCAAATATCCCCTTATATCAGTATGTATTGGGGAAGTTTAATGATCGGCAGATGGGCTGGAAGTATCAATGTTTTCAATTTGTCTAATCAAACAAAGCGTTTATTATTATTGGTTGTGCCATTGCTTGCCTTCGGTATTATTATTGGCGTGAATGTGTTGGCGCAAAAAGATATGTCGCCTTTATACGCCTATGTAATTTGCGTAGCCATTTTAATTGCCGCATTTTTTATCTCCAACGATAAACCCGTTAAAACTTTATTAATCTTTAGTGCTTTGGGCATGGTTTCGATGTTAATTGGTTTGTTTACGCAAGGACAAATTGCAATTTACGCTTTATTGAGTGGTGGATTATGGTGTAGTATTATGTGGCCAAGTATATTCAGTTTATCATTGGCCGGTTTAGGAAAATACACTACGCAAGGATCAGCATTTTTAGTCATGATGATTTTAGGCGGAGGTATTATTCCGCCTTTACAAGGCAAGCTAGCCGATATGATTGGCATTCATCAGTCTTATTGGGTAACGGTAATCTGCTTTGCTTATATCGCATTTTTTGCCATTGCAGTTAAACGAATACTAACCAAACAAGGAATCGAATACGATACCCCTGCAACAAGTTCACATTAAAAAAAAGAGCGGTCAACAATTATTGGCCGCTCTTTTTTTAAAAGAAAAAATTAGGGTTTCAAAAAACAAGTTCTGCATCGAGGCTCGTAGTTTTCTTTTTCGCCCAATAAAACTTGTGTGTCAATTTTTACAGTTCTAAAAGAATGACTTGCTGGTTGTCCGCATTGAACGCATACCGCCTGCACTTTAGTCACTTGTTCTGCAATAGCCATCAATGCTGGCATTGGGCCAAATGGCATGCCTAAATAATCCATATCTAATCCAGCAACAATTACGCGAATGCCTTTACTTGCCAATTGTTCACATACAGCAGGCAAAGCCTCGTCAAAAAATTGTGCTTCGTCTATTCCAACTACTTCGGCATTATTTAATAATAATAAAATGGCTTCTGCGTTATTTACAGGAGTCGCGTTAATTGTATTTGCATCATGAGAAACAATGGCTGTTTCGTTGTATCGAATGTCTAAGCTTGGTTTAAAAGTTTCAATAGTTAATTTTGCGTATTGCGCTCTTTTTAAACGGCGAATGAGTTCTTCTGTTTTGCCCGAAAACATGGAGCCGCAAATTACTTCGATGCTGCCTTTGTGTTGAAATATGCGTGCTTGATTTTCTTGAATGGGGCTCATCTTACAAATATAATAATTGAAATCGCATGAAAATGAGATTTTTGAATTAAATTTGCTTAGCTGAATAAATAAAAAGATGATGAATAAAGAAATATTAATAGATAAGATTGCTTTTATTTCGGAAGAATTACAAGTGCAATCAATGGATTGGCTCAAAAGAGGCTATCAAATAACGCCACTCGAAGTGGGGGTATTTCTTTCTAATATTAATTATTTAGCAGAACAGGCTAATTATTTAAATCATTATTTAAAAACCGTAGAAGGATTGCCAGGTGTTCCTGTTGCGGCAATGCCGATCAACAATACAGCAAGTAACATAGAAACTTTATCTGCCGCAATAGCCAATGCGGCTCCAGCTGCAACTTTTCAAGCAAACACCAATCAGCATCCCGAAATTTCTTTACACGAACGCTTAAGCGAGCAAACCAGTACTACTTCTTTAGCCGATACCTTAAAAAGACAATCGAGCATCAAAGATTTGTCTTTTAGTGTTAACGATAAAATGTTTATTGTTTCTAATTTATTCGACGACAATCAAAATGATTTCAATAGAATCATGACCCATATTGCCACACTAGATGCATGGGACGAGGTAGAAAATTATTTAAATGAAACCTGCACTATTCCTTATCAATGGGAAAACAAAGAGGCCGACAAAAAACATTTCTTTAGAATTTTAAAGCAAAGATTCGCGTAAATTATTTTTTTTGAACGCGCTTCAAGTCTAGTATATTCAAGCCATTGCTAGGTAATCCGCTAATATTATTTTGAATTAATTTAACAGATTGATCGTAATATAAAATAACGACCGGCGCTTCTTCCATAATAATATTATCCATTTGTTGGTAGATGTGATAGCGTGCAGAGTCGTTCTTTTCTTTAAATGATTGTTCGAAAAGTGCATCGTATTTGGCATTGCTAAAATGGGTATAATTTGGACCGTTGGGCACAAAGTTTTTGGAATAAAAAACAGCTAAATAATTTTCCGCATCTGGATAATCTGCAATCCAAGAACCCCTAAAAAAGCTCACGTTTTTCTTTGCAATTAATTCTCTTAAGCTAGATCCTTGGTGAATTTCAATTTTAGTATTGATACCCACCGCGCTTAATTCATTTTGTACAAACTCAATTAAATCTCGGTAAGTATTGGTGGTATTTAAAGTAATAATGGGTAAACCTTTTCCATTGGGAAAACCGGCTGCGGCTAATAATGCTTTTGCTTTTGCGGGGTTATAAGAATAGCCATTTATTTTTTGCGCATCAAAGCCGGGCATGCCTTTAGGAATAAAACCTGCATGGCCAGCAGTGCCTATGTTGTTTTGTAAATAGGCAACCATTTTTTCTTTATCAATCGCGTAATTAATGGCTTGTCTAATGCGTTTATCTTTAGTGGCAGATTGTTGCACAATTGGCAAGGTAGTGTCTAATAACATACCTAAATATTCGGTGTTTAAATAAGGTGCTTTTGTTAATTTAAATCGACCTACATATTTTTCTCTGAGCGCACCTTCTTTTGTCAAGACATCATTTCGATAGCTACCATCAATGCCAAAAAAACAATCTAAATTCTTTTTTACAAATTCTAAAAATGCCGTTTGTTTATCATTAATAAATGAAATTTTTACCGCATCTAAATAAGGGAGTTGCTGCTTATTTTCTTGTTCAAAATAGTTTTCGTTTTTCAAGAAAGTCATCACCTCGCCTTCTTTCCAATAAGAGAAGCGAAAGGGACCGGTGCCAATCGGGTGATTCCTAAAATCTTTTCCATAAAAATCGACAATTTCTTGTGGAACAACCGAGCAGTATTGTACCGTTAATAGACTTAAAAATGCTGGAAAACTTTTGCTTAAGGTAATTTGAAATGTACTGTCGTTGATGGCCTGAAAGGCACTGCTATCGGACACTTTATCGTTAAAAATCCAAGCACCAGAAGAAGCCACTTTGGCATCAATCAAACGCCTAAAACTATATACAAAATCTGCGGCGATTACTTTTCTACCTTTACCATTTAAAAATTTTTCGTGGTCGTGGAAGTAAACATCCGATCTCAAATGAAAGGTATAAGCTAAGCCGCTTTCGTTGATATCCCAAGATTTAGCAATGGCTGGCTGCGTTTGCGAATTACTATCTAATTGCGTTAATCCATTAAATAATTGGTTTACGCACCAAATATTCATTTGGTTTCTAGCAAAAGCAGGATCGAGCGAAGTTACTCCCACATCAATATTCATTTTGAATACTTTTTTGGGATTGCTAGCCTGTTGTTTGCATCCTATAGCCAATAAAGCAAGGGCGAAAAAGCTTATTTTTATTTTTTTGAAAATTGCTCGCATGTTTTTTAATACTTTCGCAAAGTAAAATATAAAAATGAGTTATAAAAGGGTAATTTCTTTATTGCCGGCTGCTACAGAAATTATCTGTGCTTTGGATTCGGAAAATTGTTTGGTTGGCATTTCGCACGAATGCGATTTTCCCGCACACATTTCGCATTTGCCAAAATGTACTAGTACGGTAATTGATAGCAAGCTATCGAGCCTCGAAATAGATCAAATGGTTGCTCAGCAAGCCTTAGCAGGCTTATCGCTTTATCAACTTGATTGGGAGCTTATCAAATCTTTACAACCCGATTTAATTATCACACAAGATCAATGTAAGGTTTGCGCCATACACCTCGACGACTTAAAAGCGCAAATTCAATTAGCTTTGGGTTATCCAGTCGCGATCATTTCTATCAATCCAAGCACCATCGACGATATATTTTTAAACATCAAAGAAATAGCTACTGCATTGTCGAAAATAGCATTAGCCGAAACGCTGCTTGAAGAATACCAAGATCGCTTAGACCTTATTGCACATAAAGTAAAACATGTGAAACAAAGGCCTAGCTTGGTTTTTATTGAATGGCTCGATCCATTAATGACGGCTGGGCATTGGACGCCTTCCTTAATTTCACTAGCAGGCGCGGATTGTTTGCTGTCTAATCCAGGGCATCATTCTCAAAAAATTACTTGGTCCGACTTACAGCAAGCTGATCCAGATTTTATCGTTATTGCCCCATGCGGATTAAATTTAGATCGAATCAAACAAGAAGTTCATTTATTACAAGCAAACCCCAATTGGGCAACATTAAAAGCAGTGAAAGAAAATCGTGTTTTTATTGCCGATGGTAATGCCTATTTCAATAGACCAGGGCCTCGAATCATCGATTCAGCCGAAATTATAGCCGAAATCATGCAAGTAAACCAGTTTTATTTTGGTTTAGAAGGAAGTGCATGGGAATGGAGCCAATTAGCCATCTAAAAGTCTAAATATTTTCGTATTTTAGCCATTAGCAGGAATCAATCAAAAATGCTTTAAATAGCTGTTAAACCCTGTTTTTAACAGGCTAATTCAAAATTTAATAAATAAATGGGTAAGATCATTGCGTTAGCAAACCAAAAGGGGGGCGTTGGAAAAACAACTTCGTCTATCAATTTAGCAGCAAGTTTAGCTGTTTTAGAATATCGCACACTTTTAGTAGATGCCGATCCTCAAGCCAATGCGACTTCAGGAATTGGCTTCGATCCTAGAGAAATCAAAGCGAGTATTTACGAGTGCATTATCAATAGTGTAGAACCTAGAGATGCAATCTTATCCACTCATACACCCAATCTTGATTTATTACCTGCCCATATCGATTTAGTGGGTGCCGAAATAGAAATGATCAATTTACCCGATCGAGAACATAAAATGAAAGAGGTTTTTGCAAAAATCAAAGACCAATACGATTTTATCATCATCGATTGTTCACCATCTTTAGGATTAATTACCATTAATTCCTTAACTGCTGCCGATTCGGTCATTGTGCCTGTGCAATGTGAATACTTTGCATTAGAAGGTTTAGGTAAATTATTAAATACCATCAAAATTGTACAATCGAGGTTAAATCCAAATTTACAAATCGAAGGTATTTTACTAACCATGTACGATGTCAGATTGCGTTTGTCAAATCAAGTAGTCGAAGAAGTAAGAACACATTTCCAAGGCTTAGTATTTGATACCATCATTCAAAGAAATACGCGTTTAAGTGAAGCGCCAAGTTTTGGCGTGTCTGTTATTATGCACGATGCATCGAGCAAGGGAGCGATTAACTACCTCAATCTTGCCAAAGAAATTTTGCAAAAAAACGGTTTAACCAAAGAAGTAGAAAACACTGATTTAAAAAATAATTAATGAGTAGCGCAACTAAACGAAACGCTTTAGGAAGAGGTCTTGGAGCATTATTAAGTGATAACGATATTGTGAATCCTAAAAGTACGGGATTACCTCCAATTGTTTCCAATAATAACAGCATCGATAGCATTGATATCAATTTAATTGAAACCAATCCTTATCAGCCCCGCGATACTTTCGAGACAGAATCTTTGAAAGAATTAGCGGCTTCCATTAAAGTGCAAGGAATTATTCAACCATTAACTGTTAGAAAATTATCGAATAATGCCTATCAATTAATTTCTGGCGAACGCAGGTTGCGCGCTAGTAAATTAGCTGGTTTAACCGAAGTGCCTGTTTATATTAGGGCTGCGAATGATCAAGAAATGTTAGAAATGGCATTGATTGAAAACATACAAAGAGAAAATTTAAATGCCATCGAAGTGGCTATTTCTTTTCAGCGTATGTTGGATGAATGCAGTATAAAGCAAGAAGAATTAGGCGAACGGGTAGGTAAAAATAGATCTACCGTTACCAATTATTTAAGATTATTAAAGTTGCCACCAGTAATTCAGGCAGCCTTAAGAGATTCAAAAATATCGATGGGTCATGCCAGGGCAATGATCTCTATGGACTCTATAGATAAACAGTTGTATGCCTTCGAAGAAGTTTTAAAGAATGATTTATCGGTTCGTAAATTAGAAGATTTAGTGC
>CAIKLP010000088.1 GCA_903828245.1 uncultured bacterium
GTCCACTATTCCGATTGGTGGGCCGATCCAGGGCAACAGCAAATTCCAGCTGCTTGGCAGAATTTAAATTATTTTACTTTAAAAGATTCCGTAGCGCAATACACGCAAGAAATAATGAATGCCATTCATCCTGATTATATTCAAATTGGGAACGAAATAAATTCGGGTTTGCTTTGGCCATTGGCACATACAAATAATCAACAACAATTTTTGGGGATATTAGATACCGCAAGTAAGGTGATTAGAAACAATGACCCAAATTGTAAGATTATTATCCATTATGCTGGATACGAAAATGCAAATGATTTTTTTCAAAAAGTGAGGTCAATTAGTTACGATATTATTGGCATCTCCTATTATCCAAAATGGCATGGAAAAAATATTGCTTTGTTAAATGCTAGCTTGAATAATCTTGCGGCTAATTTTCAAAAAGATATACTCCTTGCAGAGGTAGCCTATCCATTTACGCTAGGTTATAACGATTGGACCAATAATATTTTTGGTTCCGACAGCGATCTTATTTTACCGGCATATCCAGCCACTGCATTAGGTCAAAAAGATTTTTTATTTAAAATGAAAGAAGTAATTTCGAGTATTCCAAAAGGTATTGGCTTTTGCTATTGGGGAGCCGAACTAGTTGCATTTAAAGGCCCGCAGTCTACTACTGGTTCGCCTTGGGAAAACGCTGCCCTCTTTGACTTTAACCAAACCGCATTACCCGCACAAAGTGTTTTTAATCAATAATAAGTAAGCACTTAGCAAAAGCGCTTTTAAAATGATAGCTTTGACCTAACAAGCAGGAGATTGTAATTTAAAAAAGATGATAAAGAATTCTAGTATACAAACCGAAGTCGATGCAAGTTATTTATATGCAAAACTTGCTGCCAACGAATCTGATGTAGCCGTTGCAAATGTCTTCAAACAAATGAGTGAAATTGAGGCAGGACATGCCATTGCTTTTTTAGAGCAATTAGATAGTCAAAGGCCTGTAACACTTCCTGGCCCTTCGTTTAGAGCCAAGGCTTTAAATTTTATAGGTAAAACATTTAGCTACGATTATGTATTGGGTATATTAATGGATACCGAAAAAGTATTAGCCAATGCAGTAGTCAATGCGAAAAGAAGTATGCAAATTCCATTAACTGGAACGGAAACAAACCATGTAAAAATATTACGTACTTTATTAGAGCAAGAAAAAGAAGTTACCGGAAGTTCTGTTGCAAAATTCGAAAGTCGCCATCGATCGGTTGGTGGTAATGCATTGAGAGCAGCCGTTTTAGGTGGCAACGATGGCTTAGTGTCTAATTTTAGTTTAGTAATGGGTGTGGCTGGCGCAAGCGCAAGCCAAGCAGGAGTAGCATTAGCAGGTATTGCAGGATTATTAGCCGGCGCATTATCAATGTCTTTAGGCGAATGGATTTCGGTTAAAAGTTCGCAAGAACTTTACGAAAACCAAATGGAATTAGAGATGGATGAATTAGAAAATAATCCGGAAGGTGAAAAAAGAGAATTGGCTTTAATCTATATGGCTAAAGGAATTCCTGAAGCACAAGCCAAAGAAATGGCCAACGAAATTATGCAAGATAAAACGCTTGCACACCAAATATTAATTAAAGAAGAATTGGGAATTAACCCCGAAGAATTACACGGTTCTGCCATGGAAGCAGCGGTTTATTCCTTTATTCTTTTTGCCATTGGCGCTATTATTCCTTTACTTCCATTTTTATTCTTGACTGGTTATACCGCTATAATTGTTTGTGTAATAGCCAGTGCATTTGGATTATTTTTAATTGGTGCGGCTATTACTTTATTCACAGGTAAAAATATTTGGTATTCTGGATTTAGACAAGTGCTATTTGGATTAGCGGCAGCGGCTATTACTTTTGGGATTGGTAAATTGATAGGCGTATCTATTGCAGGTTAAAAAATTTTGAAAGCTAAAAAAAATAGCCTTGCAAAATTGCAAGGCTATTTTTTTATGTTCATTTTTCATTACTTGTCTCCAAGCATAATAGGCATTCCTTTACTATTGCCAATAATAATCACTTTCGTATTGGGCGAGGTAGCGATTTCTTTTTGTGCTTTAATCATTTCATACTGCAATTGTTTGTCGCTTAAACCAGTACTTAATATTCTTTGGTAATCGGCTATACCTTGCGCTTCTACTCGTTTACGCTCCGCTTCTTGTTTTTCTTTTTGTAATACAAATTGCATTTTTTGTGCATCTTGTTCCGCATTTATTTTAGATTCAATGGTAACTTTAACCGATACCGGCAGGGTAATGTTTCTTACCAATAATTGCTCTAATACCAAGCCTCTCTTTTTAAAATCGGAAGCAATACTATTATAAATGCGTGATTGAAATTCATCTCTCTTAGTTGAATACAAAGAAATTGCATCGTAATAAACAGCATTATCTCTAATTTTAGTTCTGGTAATAGGTCTAACAATTTTATCTAAATAGTTAGGACCAATTTCTTGTAAAATTCGGGGTGCTTCTGAAGGTAAAATTTTAAATAAAACCGTTAAATCTACAATCACCTCTAAACCATCGGATGTTAAAACCCTAATCGCATCATCCCCACTCTTATCGCCTTCGTCGTGCACACCAGACATGGTATAGTTTTGCGTTTTAATATCAAACAAAGTAACATCCATTAATGGATTAATTACATTCAATCCACTAGGTAAAGTTGTTTGACTCACTTTTCCAAACATCGATTGCACGCCAACCTGACCCGCATCAATCATTTTAAATACAGAGGTACTTAAGCCTAATAAAAATAATATTCCTGCCGAAAAATAAACCACTGATTGTGATTTTCCGTATTGTGGATTCTTTGCTAAAAATGAACGGCCTAATAATAATACAATAGCGCCTAAAATAATAAATACCATAATTATAGTTTTTTAGTTTCTGTTGATTCCGCTGGATTTTCCATCGGACCTCTTTTATGAATGATCAAGCCATTTAAAAAATTCCTTAAAATTTGATCTCCACAGGGCTTGAAATTTGGATGATCATCGGCTCTAAAAAAAGCAGATAATTCCGTTGGAGTAATTCTGAAATTCACCAAACCCAGAATTTCGATAATTTGATCGTTTCTAAGCTGCAGCGCCACTCTTAATTTTTTAAAGATATCGTTATTACTCATTCCGTATTTAATGTACTCAAATATAATAATTAATAAATAATCTAAATTAATTAATGAGTAAATTATCGGGAGGATAAGAACACCATTAGGCTAAATGACCTACAAATTTGAGGGGTTTGCCTCAAAAAATATTTTTCAGCATACAAAAGACAGTCTTTTACATTAAATTTAAAGATGATTAATAATTCGAAAAAGTCGCTGTGGATACAAATAATATGTATTTGTATTTTTATCATTGCGCCATTCTTGTTAATACCTGAACATCATTCCGCCGGGCCCAGCATTGCAGGTATTAATTTGATGCTCTTGAAAAACTTAGTTGCTAATACCTTATTAGTTGTATTTTTTTATTTCAATTATTATATTTTAATCCCGCTCTTCTACGCAAAAAAATACCCGCGATTTATTTTATACTTTTTAATTAGCGGATTCTTATCGCTTGCACCCCCGTTGTTGGTTGAATCACGCAATGTCTCTCCGAAAACACATACACATGCACATAATCCTAAAAATAATTTTGAAGACCATGAAAGAGAAGTAAGATCAGGTGGGCCAAAAAAACATGGTGTCAAACATTTGGAAGACGATTTATTTTTATTCCTTGCTGTTTTTATTATCTCTATAGCCTTAAATTTACAAGCTAGGATTAAGCAAAGCGAAAAAGAAAAATTAGCCGCCGAACTTGCCTATTTAAAATCGCAAATTAATCCTCATTTTTTATTCAATACCTTGAATAATATTTATGCATTAGCACTCAAGAAATCGGATGATACTGCAAATGCAATTGTGAAATTATCTGGCATGATGCGCTATAATATTATAGATGCACAATCCGAATTTATTGAAATTGAAAAAGAAATAGCTTATATCAGTAGTTATATTGAATTACAAAAAATTAGAATTGGAGAAACAGCAAAAGTAAATTTTAGTATAGATGGAATGGAGCATAAGCATCAAATTGCACCATTGTTATTAATTTCATTTATAGAAAATGCGTTTAAATATGGGGTGAACCCCGAGATCGAATCAATTATTCAAATTGCGATAGGTATTACAAACAATACCATTGAACTTAAAGTATCTAATAAAATTGTGCCTGTTAGTATAGTAGATAATACGAAAACTGGCACAGGTATTGCAAATGTGATAAGAAGGCTCGATTTATTATATAGTGGTAAATACCATTTACAAATTTCGCATACCGATACAGACTATACCATAACACTAATAATTACCATAAAATGATCAAAGCAATTGCAATAGACGATGAACCATTAGCGCTAGAACTCATCAGTCGTTTTTGTAGTAATCATGCTGATATACAACTAGAAAAAACCTTTACAAAACCAAGTGCAGCATTAGCTTACTTGCAAAAATTTCCTGTTGATTTGGTTTTTTTAGACATACAAATGCCCTCTATAACTGGATTGGAGCTAAGTAAAAATTTACCAGAAAATGTAAGAGTTATTTTTACAACAGCCTATAGCGAGTACGCCGTAGATGCATATGAATTAAACGCTATTGACTATTTACTAAAACCATTTGAAGAAAGTAGATTTATAAAAGCAGTTGACAAAGCGGTAGCCTATTTTCGTTTAAAAAATCAAAACGAAAACCCCGCTGATAACTTTTTATTTATACGCGCAGACTATAAACTCGTTAAAATTCCGCTGGCTGAAATCCTCTATATTGAAGGTCTTGGTGATTATTTGAAAGTTTATTATGGCGCTGATAAATTAGTTGTTGCTCGAATGACCATGAAAAATATTTCAGCTAAACTACCTCCTAATGAATTCTTAAGGGTGCACCGTTCTTTTATTGTTCCATTTAGTAAAATTGAAAATGTGCGCAACAAAACGATTTATATTAAGGAACACGAGATTCCAATTGGGACAAGCTACGAAACCGATTTTTTTAAAAAATTTAAATCTTAATACTTTGCGACAACAGGCATTCTTCTGCCCATTCCAAATGCTTTAGGAGAAACCCTTAAAATTGGTGGTGTTTGATAGCGTTTATATTCACTTCGATTCACCATCATCAGTACACGCGACACCAGCTTTTCATCAAAACCCTTGGCTATAATTTCGGCTGCACCCAATTGCTTTTCTATATATAAAAATAATACTTGATCGAGTAAATCGTAAGCTGGTAAAGAATCGGAATCTTTTTGATCGTGTCTTAACTCTGCACTTGGCGCTTTATTGATGGTATTCCAAGGTATGATTTCCGTGTTTCTGTTTAGCCATTTAGCTAATTCAAAAACTTGCGTTTTATATACATCGCCTATAACCGAAATGCCACCACTCATATCACCATAAAGTGTTCCATAGCCAACAGCAGCTTCACTTTTATTAGAGGTGTTTAATAAAATATGTCCGAATTTATTGGATACCGCCATTAATAAAAGTCCACGAACGCGTGCTTGTAAATTCTCTTCTGTTAAATCTGCAGGCATGCCTTGAAATAAATTAGCTAATGCAGATTCGGCTTCTTTAACCGTTGATTCAATATTTATTGCTGAATGCTCAATGCCTAAATTTTCTACCAATGCCATGGCATCTGTAATAGAATGATCGGATGAATAAGCCGATGGCAACAATACCGCCAAAACATTTGGAGGGCCTAACGCTTTTGCCGCTAAAGCACAAACAATTGCAGAATCAATACCTCCTGACAACCCTAAAACTGCTTTTGAAAAATTAGACTTTTGAAAATAATCTCGAATACCAAGTATAAGTGCCTGCTCTATTTTTTCTATGTCAGTAGGAGTAGGTGGAATAATTACTTTATTTTCTGAAAGCAATTGATCCATATCTTGCATTATTAATATTGCCTCTTGAAAATATTTCGTTTCTGTTAATAGTTCTCCCTTTGCGTTTAAAACCATCGAACCACCATCAAAAATAATTTCTGTTTGCGCACCTACATGATTAACATAAATTAAAGGTAGCTGGTATTTGATGCAATTTGCTTGCAACATTTGCATACGCTTTTGCTGCTGTTCATAATCAAATGGTGATGCGGCAATATTAATCATCATTGTTGGTTTTTCTTGCAGGAGCAAGTCCATAGGCGCATGATCGTATAATGGAGATTCGCTCACATTCCATAAATCTTCGCAAATAGTTAACGCAATTTTATGTCCAGCAATAGTAACACATTGTACACTTTTTGCAGGTTCAAAATATCGGTATTCATCAAACACATCGTAAGTTGGCAAAAGTGATTTATGAACAACAGATTGAATAGTTGCATCTGCTAAAACATATGCCGAATTATATAATGGCTTTCCTGCAGGATTAGGATTGCGACTTGGCGCACCAATAATACAAGAGATGCCTTTACAACAGGCTGCAATTTGATTGATATAAAAATCAATTTGTTGAATAAAATAGTCGTAATTTAAAAAGTCGCGAGGTGGATAACCACATATAGCGAGTTCTGGGAAAATAATCAAATCTGCTGCCTGTAATTTTGCCTGCTGAATCTCCTGCTTAATTTTCTGGAAATTTTCTTCAAAATTGCCAACAGTTACATTAATTTGTGCGAGTATTATTTTCATTTTTTATTGAATAAATCTATCAATCATCTTAAAAAATGACTAAAGTTTTTAACTTTACTATTTCTATCAATTGATATCAATAATGCTAACACAAAGGAAACAAAATATTCTGATTTTATTGCTATGCTCGATGCTGATTTTAGGCAGTTCTTGCAAAGAAAATAAGCAGGCTAAAGTATTGTCCGATCAAGTAAAGCTTGAGTCTATAACAATAGACCGCTTTGAGCAGGCAATTTTTGAAATTGATCAAAAAAACCTGAGCCAAGCAAAAAGCAACTTGGCTGAAAAATATGGCTCATTCTATGATATCTATTTTGGCAGAATCATGAATTTTGGAGATCCCAAAAATCCAAATTTTGATATCATCTTAAAAGATTTCATTAACCACCCAGATCTAAAAAATTTATATCAAGATGTAAAAAAAGAATATCCTGATACCCAAAAAATAAGTGTAGACTTGGCTCCTTTATTTGCAAACTATCAAACACTATATCCGAATGATAGTATCTTAAAAGTAGTCACTTTTATTTCGGGTTTCAATAATGCAATTGTAACTACCCCAAATTATATAGGCATTGGGCTCGATATGTTTATGGGGAAAAATTATCGATTTTATGCTTCGGTAGATTTTCCGGCATACATTACCAAAAGACTAAGCAAAGAATATATTACACCCGCCATTGCTAAAGCACTATTGAATGCCAAACTACCGGAAGCGGCTCAAACGAGCACCTTGCTATCCGAAATGATTCAAGAAGGAAAAATACTTTATGGAGTTGATCTTTTATTACCAGATGCTGAAGACTCTTTAAAAATAGGCTATACAGCCGAACAACTTGATTGGTGTAAGGCTAACGAAGGCAATATTTATAAATTATTTATAGAAGATAATTTGCTCTTTTCTGCTGAACAAAAAAAATATGCTAAATATTTAGAAGAGGCTCCATTTACAGCTGGACTAGCAAATAATTCGGCACCAAGAATTGGCATTTGGTGCGGATGGCAAATTGTTAAAAATTATATGAATAATAATCCTTCCGTTAATTTTGATGAATTATGGAAAGAAAAAGACGCACAGAAAATTTTAAAACTAGCAACATATAAACCAAAAAATATCTAAATACAGCTTATGAAAAATGCCTTACTCACTTTTTCTGCTATTATTTTATTGAATGGCTGCAAAATGAACGACACAAAAATTACCTTAATGCCCTACCCTGAAACTAAAAAAGGAACTGTCAGCGATAATTATTTCGGACAAAATATAACAGACCCTTACCGTTGGCTCGAAAACGATACCACTAAAGAAACCGCAGACTGGGTTAGCGCACAAAATGCAGTAACACAAGATTATCTTTCTCAAATTTCCTGCAGAGGAAAAGTAAAAGAGCAATTAACCGAAATTTGGAATTATGCGAAAGAGTCGGCTCCTTATAAAAAAGGCGATTACTATTTCTTTTCTAAAAATGATGGCTTACAAAACCAATCTGTTATTTATTTTAAAAAGGGCATAGATGCTGCCGAAAAAGTATTCTTAGATCCAAATAAACTATCAAGCGATGGAACAGTTGCCTTAGTTGGCCTTAGTTTCTCTAACGACTTTAAATATGCCGCTTATGCCATTGCTAGATCTGGCTCCGATTGGAACGAAATTTATGTGATTGATATTGCAAGTCAACAATTAACAAAAGATAAAATACAATGGGTAAAATTTTCGGGTGCAGCCTGGAAAGGCGATGGCTTCTACTATAGCCGTTATGATGAACCCAAAGGTGTGAGCGAATTTTCTAATCAAAATCAATTCCAAAAAGTTTATTATCATCAATTAGGTCAAGCGCAAGCAAACGATCAATTAATTTACGAAGACAAATCGCATCCACTCAGATACTTTGGTGCAAGTGTAACAGAAAACGAAAACTACTTAATTATTTCTGCTTCGGAAGGTACTTCGGGTAACGAAATTTTAGTACAAAACTTAAGAGCTAAAAATGATAAGCTGCATACCTTATTAAAAGGATTTAAAAATAATTACGAAGTAATAGACAATATCGACGATGAATTATTGGTATTGATGGACCAAGACGCACCGAATTATAAAGTAGTAGCTATTAATCCGGAAGCGAGTGAAAAACAAAATTGGAAAACGATTATTCCAGAGCAAAAAGATTTATTGCAGGCGGTAAGTACTGCTGGCGGTAGGTTATACGCCACCTATTTAAAAAATGCAAGCAATCAATTATGCGAATATTCGGTAGATGGAAAAAAAATAAAAGACATTGAATTGCCTGGTATCGGTACCATTGCTTTAGCAGAAGCCAGTAACAATGAAACTAATTTTTACTTTAGTTTTAGCAACTTTACCACAGCAGGTACCATTTATAATTTAAATACCCAGTCGGGAAAAATTGAATTATACAAAAAATCGGAGTTTAAAATTAACACCGATAATTACGAAACAAATCAAGTTTGGTTTGATTCAAAAGACGGCACTAAAATCCCCATGTTTATTGTACACAAAAAAGGAATTAAATTAGATGGTCAAAATCCATTATTACTTTATGGCTATGGTGGTTTTAATATTAGCTTAACGCCTAGCTTTAGTGTTTCTAATTTATACTTTTTGGAAAACGGTGGAATATACGCCCAGGTTAGCTTACGAGGCGGCGGAGAGTTTGGCGAAGAATGGCACAAAGCAGGCATGTTAGATAAAAAACAAAATGTTTTTGACGACTTTATTGGCGCTGCAGAATTTTTAATAAAAGAAAAATATACTAGCAGCGAAAAATTAGCCATCAACGGACGATCAAATGGTGGCTTATTAGTTGGTGCATGTATGACGCAAAGACCAGACCTATTTAAGGTTGCACTGCCTGGTGTAGGCGTGTTAGATATGTTGCGTTACCATAAATTTACGATTGGTTGGGGTTGGGCAGTAGAATATGGATCGAGTGAATCAAAATCGCAATTTGATTACCTAATTAAATATTCTCCATTGCATAATGTAAAGCAAACTGCATATCCAGCCACATTAATTACCACAGCCGATCACGATGATCGGGTAGTACCTGCACACTCTTTTAAATTTGCAGCAACCTTGCAAGAAAATCAACAAGGAGAAAACCCCATTTTAATTCGCATAGATTCGAAAGCGGGGCACGGTGCTGGCAAACCAACGGCAAAGGTGATTGAAGAAGCGGCAGATATTTGGTCGTTCGTATTCCATCATTTAGGCATACATCCATAAAACCAAATTCTTATTAAACAAAAAAGGCTATCAAAATTTGATAGCCTTTTTTTATGCGTTGAATAAAAATTACTGAGCAGCTAATGCATTTGCACCACTCACAATTTCTAAAATTTCGTTGGTAATAGAGGCTTGTCTTGCTTGGTTATAAGACAAACGCAATGCTTTTAATAATTCTCCAGCGTTTTCTGTTGCTTTATCCATTGCGGTCATACGCGCGCCATGTTCTGATGCATGTGAATCTAACAAGGCTTTATACAACTGAATTTTAACCGAACTTGGAATTAAACCTAATACGATTTCTTCTTGCGAAGGCTCTAATAAATAATCTGCGTTGTTTTGATTAGCACTTTGATTAACCGAAGGCACCACTGGCAATAATTGCTCCGTAGTTAAAATTTGCATGGCTGCATTTTTAAATTGGTTATACACCACTTCTACCTTATCCCATTTCCCAGCCACAAAACCGCTCATTACTTCTTCTGCAATTTTATTTGCTTCATCGAAATTTAAATGATTGAATACTTCGTTGTTATTTCCAATTACATTGAATTTGTTTCTGGTGAAATAATCTTGTGCTTTTTTACCAATGGCAATGATCTGTAAATTACCATCGCGTTTTTGTGCGTCGTATTTATTTGCAACCAATAAGTTAGCCGCCTTAATTACATTCGCATTGAAAGCGCCAGCCAATCCACGGTTGGAAGTCACTACCACTAACAATACATTTTTAATTTCGCGTTGTTGAGTGTATGGACTTTCGTTCCCTTCTAAACTTGCCGTTAAATTTGCAAGAATATCTTTTAATTTATTTGCATAAGGTCGCATTTGAACGATGGCATCTGTTGCTCTTTTTAATTTTGCAGCAGAAACCATTTTCATTGCTTTGGTAATCTGTTGTGTAGAGTTTACCGAAGCTATTCTAATACGTACCTCTTTTAAATTTGCCATATGCTATTTGAACAAGCTTTATTTAAATTAGTATTTACTTGATAATTCTGATGCTACTTTTTCTAAAACGGAAGTAATTGAATCATCAATTTTACCCGCTTTAATTGCATCTAATGTATCGCGGTGACGAATTTCTAATTGATTTAAAAATTCTGCTTCAAAAGCTCTCACTTTATCAACTGGAACATTTCTCATTAAACCTTTTGTACCACAATAAATAATGGCCACTTGTTTCTCAACAGCAACTGGCGAGTATTGTCCTTGTTTCAAGATCTCTACGTTTCTTGCACCTTTCTCTAAAATAAATTTAGTAACGGCATCTAAGTCAGAACCGAATTTAGAGAAGGCCTCTAATTCGCGGTATTGCGCTTGGTCACCTTTTAAAGTACCTGCTACTTTCTTCATCGATTTAATTTGCGCCGAACCACCCACACGAGATACCGAAATACCTACGTTAATTGCTGGACGAATACCTGCGTTAAATAAATTCGACTCTAAGAAAATTTGACCATCTGTAATAGAAATTACGTTGGTTGGAATATAAGCAGAAACGTCTCCTGCTTGTGTTTCAATAATTGGCAATGCCGTTAATGAACCACCACCTTTTACTAAATGACGAATTGATTCTGGTAAATCATTCATTGATTGTGCTACCGAATCGGTTGCGTTAATTTTAGCCGCACGCTCTAGTAAACGAGAGTGAAGATAAAATACGTCACCTGGATATGCCTCACGTCCTGGTGGACGACGCAATAACAATGACACCTCACGGTATGCTACCGCTTGTTTAGATAAATCATCATAAACAATTAATGCTGGGCGACCTGTATCACGGAAAAATTCTCCGATGGCAGCGCCTGCAAATGGTGCGAAGAATTGCATTGGTGCAGGATCTGCAGCAGATGCGGCAACAATAATGGTATAAGCCATTGCGCCTTTTTCTTCTAAAGTACGAACGATGTTTGCAACGGTAGAGTTTTTCTGACCGATAGCAACATATATACAGATAACGGCTTCGCCTCTATCGTAAAATTCTTTTTGATTAATGATGGTGTCAATCGCAACAGTTGTTTTACCTGTTTGACGGTCACCAATAATTAATTCACGTTGACCACGACCAATTGGAATCATCGCATCGATTGCTTTCAAACCAGTTTGTAATGGTTCGTTTACTGGCTGACGATAAATTACACCTGGCGCTTTACGTTCAATTGGCATGTCGTATACATCGCCAGCAATTGGACCTTTACCATCAATTGGTAAACCTAAAGTATTTACTACACGACCCAACATACCATCACCTACTTTAATAGAGGCAATTTTAGTAGTTCTTTTAATCGTATCACCTTCTTTGATAGAATCAGAACTTCCCAACAATACCACACCCACGTTGTCTTCTTCTAAGTTTAACACGATACCTTGCAAACCTTTGTCGAATTCTACTAACTCTCCTGATTGAACTTTAGTTAATCCGTAAACACGCGCAATACCGTCTCCCACTTGGAGTACTGTACCTACTTCTTCTAATTCCGCTGCTGATTTAAAGCCCGCCAATTGTTGTCTTAAAATTGCCGATACTTCATCTGGTCTTACATCTACCATATCTTGTTTTATTTATTTTTCGATTAAAAATTTTTTATAATTATTATGAATTAAATTCTTTTTTCAATAACACTAAGCTCTTGGCAATACTGGTATCAAATTGTTTATCGCCAACGGTTAATACAAAACCACCGATTAAATCTGCGTCCACTTTTTTAACTAATATCACTTGCTTACCGGTTGCCGCAACAACTGCTTCAATCATTTTTGTTTCTGCATCTGCCGTTAAAGCCGTTGCCGAAACTACTGTTGCGGTAATGATGCCTTTATTTTCGTTGTATTGTCTGATAAATTCTTTTCCTGTTTCGTATAATACTCCCGCTCTGCTTTTAGAAACCATGATGTTAAAAAAAGTTTGTGTGGCTGCGTTTACTTTGGAAGCAAAAATATCTTTCAAAATTCCTGCTTTTTTATCTTGTGGTACAATTGGATTTTTCAAAACAGCTTGTAATTCCGAACTACCTTTTAAAGTATCCGTAAATAAATTCATATCTGCTTTGATTGCCTCCAACTCATTGCGTTCAATGGCTAAATCAATTAATGCTTTCGCGTACCTAGAAGCTACTCTTATTTCTGACATTTTATTTAGACTATTTTTGGAATGCTATTAAAGCACACCATAAAATTGATTTAACTTAATTTTACTTCTTTTAATAAATCTGCAACCAATGCTTCTTGTTTAGCTTTGTCGGCTAACTGATTACGCAATACTTTTTCTGCAATTTCGATAGACAAATTGGCTACTTGCGATTTTACTTCGGCAAGCGCTGCAACTTTTTGATTATCGATTTCTACTTTTGCTTTGGCAATCATTTTGTTAGCTTCTGTTTGCGCAATGCCTTTAGCATCTGCCACCATATTATCTCTTAATTGCTTTGCTTCTTTTAAAATAGTATCGCGCTCTGATCTTGCAACTTTTAATAATTGCTCACTCTCGTTGTTTAATCTTGTTAATTCTTCTTTTGCTTTTTCTGCAGAAGACAAAGCGTCTTCGATAGATTGCTCACGCTCTGCAAGTGCTTGCATGATTGGTTTCCAAGCAAATTTGCCTAAAACAAAAATCAATATTAAGAATGCTATCGTTGTCCAAAAAACTAATCCAATACTTGGGGTTACTAATTCCATTTTTTTATGCTGATTTAAAATCGTTAATGTTTAAAATAAAGAGAGTCTGTAACCAATCGTTACAGACTTCTTTACAACGGATCAACCGTTTCCTAATAATGCAACTACTACGGCGAATAATGAAACCGCTTCTACGAATGCCGCAGCGATTAACATTGTTGCTTGGATCTTTGATGCAGCTTCTGGTTGTCTTGCGATACCTTCTAATGCAGATCCGCCAATTCTTCCGATACCGATTCCTGCTCCAATAGCAGCTAATCCGGCACCAATTGCAGCGATACTTCCTGTCATGATGATTTGATTTTATATTTGGTTAAACAATAATTCTAATTAATGGTGATCTTCTGCATGTGGTTCTTCTACTGCCATTCCGATAAATAGCGCCGCCAACATGGTAAAAATATATGCTTGTAAAAATGCAACTAATAATTCAATTACACTGATAAACACCGTAAATGGAACTGCAACTGTTGCTATAACTGCAGATTTAAAAATAAATATCAAAGAGATTAAACTCAATACTAAAATGTGTCCTGCAGTAATGTTTGCAAACAAACGAATCATTAAAGCAATTGGCTTGGTAAACATTCCGAAAATTTCTACCGGTACTAATAATGGATATAACCACCAAGGCACGTGAGGTGCAAAAATATGACTCCAGTATACCTTACCACCATTTACTGTAATAACGATAAAAGTAACTAATGCCAATACCATGGTAAATGCAATATTACCCGAAACATTCGCTCCTCCTGGAAAGAAAGGAATTAAACCCATCATATTATTGATCCAGATAAAGAAGAAAATAGTTAACAGAAAGGGCATGAACTTCGCGTATTTCTTACCTAAGTTGGGCTTAGCTACATCATCTCTCACAAATAAGATGATTGGTTCTATCATAGACTGAAAACCTTTAGGTGCCTTACCAACCGTATTTTTATACGCTTTTGCTACGCTTAAGAAGATGAACAACAATAAAGTAACAGATATTAATAAAGAGCAAACGTTTTTAGTAATAGAAATATCGATGATTGTTTTGGTTGCTGCTTCGTCTATTTCGTTTTCGGCATTTAACACAACAATTTTATTTTCTTCAATTTTGTAAGTATAATTTGCCGTAGTGTAGGCTTGCTCTCCATGATGGAAATGACTCGAAGAAAATACTTCTAACCCTTTGGGTGTATATAAAATGATTGGCAATGGCAACGAAGTATGACCCCATAAATGCCAATCGTGCGAATCTGCAATATGTTCTAATATTAATTCGGAAGGGTTGAATTTTTCTTCTTTGGCTTTTTCGTGCGATGTTGCTGAATTTTCAGCTTCGACAGCAGTACTATCTTGAACTCCTACATTGGCGTCGGCATGTTCCGAATCTGCATTTTTTACAGGCTCATTGGCAAATAAAATTGCCGAGCTGAAGCTTAAAATAGCAAATACAAGGATGAATTTATTTAGATTCGGTTTAAAAAGGCCTATTATGCGCATTTAGATTGAGTTTTTATTGTATTTTTTGAGCGCGCAAGTTATACAATAAGGAATAAACTTCAAAGGCAGAATAGATAAAATATAAAATAAAGAAATTGCTTAAAAATTGAAGCTTCCCCACCTTATGCGAATAAACATATATTAAGGCGAAAACCATGGTTAATAATAACTTGGTAGCTATTCCACCCATGATAAAAATGATGGCATTTTCGCCACCTTTTTTGATGCCTGCCATGGATATTTGGAAAGCAGCATAGGTTATGCTAGCAAAAAAAGCAAAAAAGAGGTAAATATCGGCAGAAATTAAGCCGCTGGTGTTCGGATTATCGCGCATTACGTAAATGGAACTGAAGATAATTGCGCTGATAATGGTAAATACCGGCGAAAATGGGAAAAGTTTATTTTTTGTCATGGTTATTTCTTCTAACTTGTTTTACGACCAAGTATAAACCAGCAGCAATGCCTACAATAACCATTAATGCCGTAAAAACAGGTGTTTGGGTAGCATAATAATGATCTATTTTTTGGCCTAGGTAGGCGCAAAGCCCTATACTGGCTAACAGTTGAAAGGCGATACTGGAATATTGGGCATAAGGATTATTGTCCATCTTCCTCTCGCGGCAAAATTGGCAATACGCCCATATGACAATGGCCAGTAAATACAGCGCCCGCTTCTACAATCAATTTATTGGTGATTAAATTGCCTTCTACTTTGGCGGTAGATTTCAAAAATAAAGTATCGTTAACGGTAATATTCCCTTTTACAATACCACTGACGTCGGCGCTAGTGCCATTGATATTGCCAATGACAATACCCGTGCCACCCATCACCACTTTTGCTTTAGCATCAACATGACCGGTGATTTCACCATCTATACGAATATCGCCTTTACAAGTGATATCGCCTGTTATACAAGTACCCACCCCAATTAAATTGATGGAGCCACTTTGAACGTTTTCTGTGGTGGTGATATGTTCTTTTTTTGTAAACATCTGCTTAAAAATGAATGTAATTGATAGGGTTAACCGCATTCCCTCTATACCATAACTCAAAATGTAAATGCGGACCATTTGATAGTTCGCCAGTAGCGCCTACAATGGCTACCGGCTCTCCAACTCTTACAAAGTTACCAACTTTTTTCAAAAGCACCGCGTTGTGCTTGTAGATAGAAACCAAATCGTTACTATGTTGGATGGCAATTACATAGCCATTTTCTGTGGTCCAAGCGCCAAATACAACCGTTCCTTCTAAAGCAGCTTTAATGGTTTCGCCTTTAGCCGTGGCAATATCGATTCCAAAATGGTTATTACGGGTGTTGAATTTTTCTTTGACGCTTCCCTTTACAGGCGTAAAGAAAGCGTAACCTGCAATGCCTGATACCTTTTTAGGAGCATCTGCAGCGGCAATACCATATTGATTCTGATCTTCAATCATCATCCTTAACATAGAATCTTCGGCAGGTTTTGCGCCAATTCTAAAATTAGTGTCTATTAATTGCGGTTTGCTATGAATATTTAGGGTATCGTTACTGCCAGCCTTGCCATTAATGACTTGCTTGATATTGTCGATATATTGATCGTTCGAAGCAAGCAAATCTTCTAGAGAGTCTACTTTTAAAGACATTTGAGCAATATCTCTGCGTAGCGAAACATCTGCATAGCCTGGAATATATTCTTTTAAGGGTGTAAAAATTAAAATAGAAGTAACCAAAGTAATGAGCATCACCAAAAGTAAACTCGATACGATGAACACATTTAAACGATTAAGGGTAAAGGCTGCTTTTTCTTCGAATGTATCGTCATTCAAGAAAACAATCTTGTAATTAACTTTTAATCGTGCTAATAAGGATTTCTTCTTTTGTACCATTATTATTGCAAATTAAACCAATTTTCTTGAAAAGGACCTCTTTTTCATTATCGATTAAAAAACAATAATAATTGAGGAAATAAAATAAATTTGTAATCCGTTAGTATAGCTAACCTAACAAAAGATTGAAAAAAAATAATCCGCTATATCGAATCCTTCTTATTACACTCTTTTTAGGGAGTTTTACTGCTTGCAAAACCAGCAAGAAACAATCGCTAATTCAAAAAGCCTACCACAATATTACTGCCCATTATAATGGCTATTTTAATGCTAAGCTAAAAATTGATCAAGTAGCGATGCAAAACGAAGTCAGTATTAAAGATCAATACGACCAATTATTGCCGATTTATAAAAAAGCTGTAGCAACAAGTACTGGTGAAAATGCGAAAGGATCTAAAGCGGGCAATCAACCATTAGACGAAGCCATTAAGAAAGCATCGTTTGTTATTCAAAGACACGAAAAAAGTAATTGGACCGACGATTGCTATTTCGAAATTGGTAGAGCAAACTATTATAAAAAAGATTATTTCGGGGCGATTGAATCTTTTCAATATGTTGCCGGAAAATATAAAAATACCTTTACCGGAAATAAATCATACATCTGGCTCATCAATTGTTATGTCGAGTTAAATAAATTTCAACAAGCCGAATCGGTTATTAATATTGCTTTAGGGAGCGAAACTTTTCCTAAAAAAATATTACCCGATCTATTTACCAGTATTGCCAATTATCATTTTATAAAAAAGAATTATGAAAAAACAATCGAGTATTTAGAAAAAACGATTCCAATAGAAAAGAAAAAAAGTAATCAAGCAAGATATACTTATTTAACAGCACAGTTATACGAAAAAATTAACGAGACAGGTAAAGCAGCCATTGCCTATCAAAAGGTGTTGAAGTATAACCCCAACTACGACATGGCCTTTAATGCCCGAATCAATTCTGCTCGACTTTTTGAAGCCAAAAGCAATGCTTCAAAAAAAGAAATTGAACGCAGTTTGAATAAGATGCTGAAAGATGAGAAAAACAAAGAGTTCAAAGATCAAATATATTTCTCGCTAGCTAATATTTACGAGAATCAAAATAACATTCCCAAAGCAATTATATATTACAAATTATCTTCCGCTTCGAGTGTAAATAATACCGCACAAAAAGGACTTTCGTTTTATAAAATTGCCAGTATTTATTTTGAAGATAAAAAATATCAATTAGCACAAATTTTTTACGACAGTGCAGGAACATTTTTAGCAAAGCTGCATCCAGATTACGATTTAGTTCAAAATAGAAAAACCAGCTTAAACAAATTAGTCGAAAATTTAAACATCATAGAACTAGAAGATAGCTTACAAAAAGTAGCGAAGCTTTCGGAAATAGATCGAAATAAATTATTGGACCGAACGGTTAAAAAAGCACTCGAACAAAAAGAAAAAGAGGAAGCTGCACTTGCTAAACTAAAAGAATCATTTAATAATAAACCAATAGTAGAAAACGAAGGCTTTGCAGCCAATAAACCGAGCACCACTTGGTATTTTTATAATACCTCCTCCCTTAGTTTAGGCTATTCGGAATTCATGAAACGCTATGGTCGTAGAACACTCGAAGATAATTGGAGAAGGTCTAATAAGGAAAGCTATACAAGCTTAAACATGGGTAGTGCAGAAGAAACCTCTACAGCAGAGGGGGACGCCGCCGAAGGCAAAGACGCGAAAGACGAAAGTACCCAATTAAGAAAAAAGTATTTAGCCAATATTCCTCTAAGCCCCTTGCAACTGCAAAATTCGGATGCAAAAATTGCTATGGGAATATACAATGTTGCGCAATGTTTTAGAGAAGATATTGTAGACCATAAGTCTGCCATTAAATACTATGAAAATTTATTAAAGCGTTTTCCAGAAAATAAATATAAAGTAGAAAGCTATTTTCATTTATATAGAATGTTTAATGCCATTCCAAATAAAACAGCAGCCGAAAATTATAAGCAGAAAATACTAATCGAGTTTCCACTTTCTTTATTTGCCAAAGTAATTGTAGATCCAAAATTTGTATCGGATACAGAGGAAAAAAATAAAAAGGCCATGCGTTTTTATGATAGTGTTTATACCTATTACTTAGCAGCAAATTACACGCAGGTAATGGAGCAGAAAGCCTTTGTGGATACTAATTATTTTAATACCAGTATTGGGCCCAAATACGCTTATTTATATGCGCTTTGCAAGGCAAAGACAGATAATTTAGATGCCTTTGAATTTGCATTAAACGATTTAATTAAAAACTATCCTTCGGCAGAAACCGCAAACATTGCTAGAGAAACTTTACAAAAAATAAATCAAATTAAAAATCCAAAATTGGCTGTGGTAAAAAGTAACGAGCCTTCTCCCTATAACTTAGAAAGCAAAGGACCATTTTTAGCCATAATTTCTACAGATGATAAAGCTATATTAAAAGAAACTAAAATTCAGACCAGCAAATTCAATGGTTTTCAATTCTCTCTTTTAAACCTTAGCGTGAGCTCAGAATTAATTGGAGATAATATCCAATTAGTTACCATCAGCAGTTTTGCAGAAATTAATAAAGCAAAAGAATACCTCATAAGCCTAAACAAACAATCGTCTGATGTGATTAAATTGTCTAAAGGCAATTATCAATTGAGTATTATTTCTGAAAAGAATTATAAAATATTACAAGCTAAAAAAGACATTAAACAATACTTGCAATTTTACGAAAGTAATATAGAAAACAATGAGTAACCCTTCAAACCTAAGCCAAGAAGACATTAGCCACTACACCAAACTTTTTTGGAAAGTGATTATTTATGGCATTTTAACATTTGTGCTATTAATTGCGAGCGTTGGCTTTGGCTTGTTTGGCGAATTACCTTCCTTTAGAGATTTAGAAAATCCTAAAAGTAATTTAGCTACCGAAGTAATTTCTTCAGATGGAAATATACTGGGCACTTACTTTATTCAAAACAGATCCAATGCGAAATATAAAGACCTTTCGCCAAATTTAGTGAATGCCTTAATTGCTACCGAAGATGTAAGATTTTACAAACATTCTGGAGTAGACTTGAAAGGAACTTTTGCCATTATATTTTATAGTGCTATTGGTAAAAAAAGAGGATCGAGTACCATTACCCAACAATTAGCTAAAAATCTATTCCCTCGTAAAAAACAAAATATTTTTAATATTGGCATTATTAAATTAAAGGAATGGCTTACCGCTATTAAGATTGAGCGTAATTATACTAAAGAAGAAATTATCACCATGTATTTTAATACGGTAGATTTTGGTAGTAATTCTTATGGAATTAAAGCAGCATCAAAAACTTATTTCAGTAAAACTCCCAATAAATTAAGCATAGACGAATCCGCTTTATTGGTAGGTATCTTAAAAGGAACCACTGTTTTTTCTCCGATAAAAAATCCAGAAAGAGCAATCAAAAGAAGAAATGTGGTTTTGGAACAAATGGAAAAATATGGTTTCATTTCTGAAGCAGAATTAATAGAAAATAATAGTAAAGAATTAAATCTACAATTTCAAAGCCCCGATCATAACCAAGGCTCCGCCACTTATTTTAGAGAATATGTTCGACAAGAAGTAACCGCATGGTGTAAAGAGAATAAAAAAGCAGATGGCGAAACTTACGATATTTATAGAGATGGTTTAAAAATTTATACCACTATCGACTCTAGGATGCAAGCCTACGCCGAAGCAGCGGTGAAAGAACACCTAACTTATTTGCAAGCAGAATTTTACAAACATTGGAAAGGCAAAACTCCTTGGGGAGAAAATACCGACATCATTTCCACTTCGATGCGTCGAAGCGATCGCTATCAACAATTAAAAGAAGAAGGAATTGCAGAAAGCGAGATTAAAAAAATATTCGACACACCGATAAAAATGACTTTGTTTTCTTGGGCCGGAGATATAGATACCACGCTATCTCCCATCGATTCGATTAAATATTATAAATGGTATTTGCGTTCTAGTTTTATGTCTATGGATCCACACAATGGTGCGATTAAAGCATGGGTAGGTGGTCCAAACTATGAGTATTTTAAATACGATCAAGTAAAAATGGGTAAACGACAAGTGGGTTCTACCTTTAAACCTTTTGTATATACCGTAGCGATGGATAATGGTTGGTCGCCGTGTTACGAAGCACCAAACTTGCCCATTGTGTTTGAAGATTTTGATAATTGGTCGCCAAAAAATTCGGATGGCAAACAAGGTGGTATGATGACCTTAAGAAATGGCTTGGCTAATTCGGTTAATTTAATTACCGCTTATATGATGAAACAAGTTGGACCACAAGCGGTCGTTAATGTGGCTAAAAAAATGGGCATCACTTCCGACATACCAGCCTATCCTTCTATTTGTTTAGGAACGGCAGATGTTTCTTTATATGAAATGGTTGGTGCTTATTCAACGTATGCCAATAAAGGTGTTTGGACCGAACCTGTTTACATCTCTAGAATTGAAGATAAAAATGGCAATGTGTTATATGAAAAAATTCCGCGTAAAGTGGATGCGCTAAGTGAGCAAACTGCTTACTTAATGCTCTTCATGTTACGAGGCGTTATTGATAAAGGAACAGGTTTAAGATTACGCGGCCCACGCTATCGTTTTACGAATCCAATTGCGGGAAAAACAGGTACCACCCAAGAAAACTCCGATGGTTGGTTCATTGGCATTACACCCGATTTAGTTTCCGGAGTTTGGACCGGTGCCGAAGATCGATCGGTACATTTTAGATCTACTAATTTAGGCGAAGGCGCAAACACCGCATTACCTATATGGGCGCTGTATATGAAAAAAGTTTATGCAGATGCTACATTAAAAATTAGTAAAGGAGATTTTATAGCGCCGGCGGGTGGTTTAGACGTAGAAATAGATTGTGATAAATTTAAAAAGCAATCGAGTGGTGCAACTAATCCCAGTTTAGATTTCTAAAGACTTGTTGCAAAATAATTTTGCAAGGCAAGTATTTGCTTTTGATTGATGACAGTGGCTAGTTCGTCCGAACTGGCCACTTTTATTTTTTTGACAGATTTAAATTTGCTTAATAATTTTTCGATACTCACTTTTCCAATGCCTTCTATATTTTCTAATTCTGAAACAAGGGTGCCTTTATCTCTTTTTAGTCGATGAAAGGTAATACCAAATCGATGCGCTTCATCTCGGAGTTGTTGGATAATTCTTAAACTCTCCGACTTTTTATCGATATACAATGGAACGGAGTCGCCTGGGTAATAGATTTCCTCTAATCTTTTGGCAATGCCAATAACGGTTAGCTTTCTTTCAATACCCAACTTCTTTAAACTGTTCATAGCAGCCGATAATTGCCCCTTGCCGCCATCAATCACTACCAATTGAGGCAAAGGCTCATTTTCTTCTATCAATCGCTTATAACGCCTAAAAACAGCCTCTTCCATGGTGGCAAAATCGTTAGGCCCTTGCACCGTTTTTACATTAAAGTGTCGATAATCTTTTTTAGATGGCCTGGCATTTTTAAATACCACAATGGCCGACACTGGATAATCTCCTTGAAAATTAGAATTATCAAAACATTCGATATGAACAGGCAATTGATTGAGTCGCAAATCTTTTTGCATTTGTAATAACAAGCGTTCTGTTCTTACTTCGGGATTTAATTTTTCGTATTGATCTAATCTCGACTTTTTATAGAAGAGCGTATTTTTTAAAGAAAGGTCTAATAGGTTTTTTTTATCCCCTAATTTAGGTACGATAAATTTGATGCGCTCATTACTCGAAAGTGCTATTTCAAATGGAACAATAATTTCTTTGGCAGTGCTTTCAAATTTTGCACGAAAATCACTGATGGCAAATAATAAAAGTTCCTCGTCGCTTTCGTCTAGTTTTTTACGCAGTTCGATAGTTTGTGTTTGCGTAATCACGCCTTTGTTCACTTTTAAATAATTTACAAAAGCCATTTTATCATCAGAAGAAATAGAGAATACATCGACATCGTCTATGGTGGTGCTTACCACCGTTGATTTACTTTGGTAGTTTTCTAAGGTGTCTATCTTCTCTTTATATGCAGCGGCTAATTCAAAGTTTAGTGCAACTGCAGCGGCTTTCATGTTTTGTTTTAAATCATTTAAAATTGGATTGATATTTCCCTTTAATAAATCTTTGATGTCTTGAATGTCTTTATTGTAATCTTCTTCGGTTTGCAATGCCTGACAAGGCCCTTTACAATTTCCGATTTGATATTCTAAACATACTTTAAATTTACCACTCGCAATATTAGCAGGCGACAAAGCAAGATTACAATTACGAAGCGGATACAATGTTTTGATAAAGTCTAAAACCGTATGCATCATTTTTGCGGAAGCATAGGGGCCTAAATAAGTAGAGCCATCTTTAATAATTCTGCGCGTAGGAAAAATACGAGGGAAGTTTTCTTTTTTTATGCAAATAGAGGAAAATGTTTTATCATCCTTTAGCATAATATTATAACGCGGCTGGTGTTTTTTAATCAATGCGTTTTCTAATAACCAGGCATCAATCTCGGTATCAACAATCGTAAACTTAATATCGCGGATTTTACTAACGAGTGTTTTCGTTTTTGCATTTACCCGGTCATTATTAAAATAAGAATTTACCCTATTGCGTAAATCTTTTGCTTTACCAATATAAATGATGGTTCCCGCTTCATCGTAATACTGATACACCCCTGGTTTATGAGGAATTTCAGCTAAACTATTTTTATAATCGAATGCGGCCATATTTATTTTAATAACAATCAATCAAAAAAAAAGTTGACCTAATTAGATCAACTTTTTTTTGAATTTTAAAAATTCTAGTATTCCCAAAGGTCATGTTCTTTATTGAACAATTCCAATTTAATTCTATTGGCTTCGATCAATGCATCCATTCCAGTTGCATAATCTTCGATACGGTAATCTTTTTCGTTAGACCATTTAGTAATATAACTACTGAATAATCTTTGTACAAAGAAATCATCATAGCTTAAACGACCTGCATCATTCTGACGATTGAAAACTTCTGCTTGCGCTAAAATTTTTCTTGCATCATTAAAGTAAATCCAGAACAAAGCAGCTTTACCAACTTCTTCTCCTGAAGAATTACGCATGATATAAACTGGTGCTACACCAATAATTCTTGGCTCGTAAATAGAACGTTGTTTATCAAAGAACCATTCTTCTTTTAAACGGTAAGCTACAATATCATCTCTATTTAAAGTACGCGTAGAAATTTCTTTGGTGAATGTACCGTCTAATTGCTCTACATCTAAAGTATCGCTTCCTGCTCCAATAGCAGCCACTTCTTCAGGTGTCATAGGCACTTTAAACTCATCGCCAAAATCTTTTGGACCAGATGGATTAGGATTGTAAGCAGTTAATTCTCCTGCTAATACTGCATCCATAACTACGTCGATTAGCTTTGCACGAGGGTAAGTCATTGGGAGATTTTGTTTTTCTCTCAAATCAATTACACGCCAAACGCGTTTAGCCCACATTACATCTGCTTCTCTTAAAGGAGCATAAGAAGTAACACTTGCAGTTTTTACATTGCTCTTTTGGTACACACCATCTAAAGGTGGTTCCGTTTGGGCAAAGCTTACACTTACTGTAAACAGTAAGGCCATTAAGGTGATGATTAGTTTATTTTTCATTTCTATAAGATTATAGATTTATTGCACGCTAATAATAACACTATTTAATCTTCTGTTAGATCCATCAGGACCAGACGCGATAATGTCATCGAATAATACTTTATCTTTTGGACCCAATGCATTCATTGCGCTTGTTACTTCAGAAGTAATACCAGCACCCGATACAGAAATTCTTAAGGGGTCTTGTCTTGCTCTAATAATAGTTACAGTATATGATTTTACATTGAATTTTAAATCGAAGTCAAAGTTTTCTAATACTGCAAATACACCTCTTTGTGCTCTCAATTGAGACGCATTCATTGGTCCACTTGTAATACCACCTACTTTAGCCACTGGATCTGGTACACGCTTTACACGGTATTCCATTCCACCTAATACTTTTATATTTCCTTTAGAAACTTCGCCGCTTACAGAAATCATTACTTTTCCTGCTTCTGTAACTCTAGCAATGTATTTACCATTTCCACCAGTTAATGCGCCTTTACCTACAATAGAAGCACGTAATTTTTCTTTAGGTAAACCGGGTACTGAAACCGAAATAGGATTATCTACTCCAATGTAAAGTACATTCATTTTATCTGCAGAAATTACTGCAGTAGGTTTTGCCGCTTGGTATTCAGATTCAAACTTATAAGGTTTAATCGAACCATCTGGTCCTTTAATATTGATCACCCCACCCCATTTAATAAATCCTTCTTGGGTTGGTGTAATTTTATATTTTCCTTTTCCATTTTCTACAGGTAAAGAACGACCACCTACTACAATGTTTGGTGCTTGAGATTTACTTGATGCAGAAATAAAAACATCCGCTTCGTATGTTTGGCCAACTAATACATAACTAGTAGGCGCTACTACTGTAGCTTCTAATTGATCAAATTTAAAGTCGGTTGCATTGATTTTACTCAATAAGTATTTTACTACTTCTGCTTCCGCATTTTTATTGTCATTTTGATTTTTAGAAAGCAATGTTACGATTGCAGTAACGGGTACACCTTGAAAGTTTTTTTCTTCCCAAGTCTTAGTCACGCCTTCTTTGTCTTTTGCTGGTTCAACAGCATTTAAACTAAAGTTGAATTCTGCGCGGTCTTTTGAATCTACTAGATTCATAAACTTTGCCCTTGTTTCTAAAATTTTTGCTTTTAATTCTGTACCTCTTTTAGCTGTTAGCATTAATTGCGTACCAATTTCCATATCGCTTCTTTTTGCAATATCACCAGTCTCTTCATCAATACCACCTGCTAATTCTGTTAATTCGTTTTTGATTGTTTCAATGTAAGCATCTAATTCGCTTGTGTATTTTTTTGCTAATTGTGCTTTATCATAAAAAGGTTTAGTTTTAACAGGGTCATTTCTTAATGATGCCTCAAATGCATCATAAGTGATTTTATTTGCAGCGCTAAAATTGCCTGCAGTTATTACTAAACCGTCGTTTACTAATTTAAATGCATTCATGAATTCTTCCGATACATTCAGTGCTAACATTGCTGTTAATACTAAATACATCATACCAATCATTCTCTGCCTTGGTGTTTCTTTACCAGCCATTTCTTATTTTATTTCTAAATTATTAAACTGATAGAATTACTTATTGATTGTCATTGCAGACAACATATTACCATAAACGGCATTTAACGATGCTAAATTGTGAGATAATTTACCCACTTCATCTTTAAAATTACGCGCATCAGCTAATGAATCACTGAACGCTTGCATAGTTTCAGATACGTTTGCATATGAAGCACTCAATCCCTCTACTGATTTAGAAGCAGCTTGTAATTTAGCAGCAAATTCGTTAGAAGAAGAGGTGATGTCTGCTGCGTTAGAAATAGCGGCAACTCTATCACCAAAGTTTCTTAAACCATCGCCTAAACTAGCAATTAATTCTGGACCTACTTTTGCTTCAGCCATCATTTGATCTAATTGTTGTGTAACAGTTCCTTCCATTTTAGGTGCAGCCGCTTTTTTAGATTTCACTTCTTCTGCTTGCGCAAGTTCTGGATAAACTAATGACCAATCATAATCAACATGTGGTTTTTCAAATGCTGATAAAAAGAAAATTCCTGCCTCCGTAAGTAATCCTACAATTAATAATTCATTTGCAAATTTTAAGTGAATGATTTTGAAAAGTGCACCAACGATAACGATTGCTGCACCAATACCATAAATTTTGGCCATCAAATTCTTGTAATTGTTCATTTGTTCTTCAGTTTTAAGTTTTAAATTGTATTAATTTATGTTTTTTTGTTTTAATCTTTTGCTGTAGGAATTATTCGTCACCGATTGATCTTCCCATGTATGACATTACACAACGGAAGCCAACATATGATTTTGCAGTATCTTGATACTCATAAGAACGTGTACCATTTTGCAAGAAATATCCGATGTCTTTCCAAGAACCCCCTTTGATTACTTTACGTTTCAATACTTCAGGATCTTCTGATTTTGCTTCGTAAGAATAATTCGGGTTTAAATCGTGAAAAAATACATTTGCTGATTCGTCATATGCAGTGCTTGTCCACTCTGCTACGTTACCAGACATATTATACAATCCGAAATCGTTCGGGAAATAAGACGTTACTTTTACGGTTTGCATACCACCATCTTCGCCATAACTTCCGCGACCTGGTTTAAAGTTGGCTACTAAACAACCTTTGCTATTTCTAACATAAGGACCACCCCAACCGTAATCGGCGCCCACTCTACCACCACGTGATGCATATTCATACTCTGATTCTGTAGGTAAACGGAATTGATTGGTATTTGCTTCGCCTTCTTCGTGTTTGAAATTATCTAACATTTTAGTTCTCCAAACAGTAAATGCCCTTGCTTGTTTCCAACTAACACCCACTACTGGATATTCATCGTATGCTGGATGCCAAAAGTATTTTTCAACCATTGGATCATTCATAGAATAAGAGAAATCCGATAAGAAAGTTAATGTATCTGGATAAATAGGCACATCTTCTTTAATGATAAAAGTGGCTCTTGATTTATCACGGTTAGATTTGTTAGCCGCAGCAACAAAGTCAATCCACTCAGAATGGTAAATTAATTTACGAACATCAATTTCTTTACGACCAAAAATTCTTTCTTCTTCTGGATAATACAATTCAGAGATAGCCTCCATTACTGCAGGATCTTTGATATTGATTCTGGTTTTCCAATTTAAGAACTCTTTACCATCGGCATCTTGCATAATATGCTCACCACCTAATGTTTTCTTAACAATAGAATCACGAACATATTCCGTAAACTGACGGTACTCGTTATTCGTAATTTCTGTTTCGTCCATATAGAACGCAGAAATACTAATTTGACGATTGTGCGCAATTTGCGAATAGTTGATATCTTGATCTGATTGACCAGTATGATATGTTCCCGATGGAATGTAAACCATTCCAAATGGAATAAATGGTCTGAAAATTGGACGATTAATTGACCCAACTAATTCTCCATTTCCTGAATTTAATCCGCAGCTACTTAGGACTACTGTGAGTCCAGCTAAACAGAACAAAGCGATTTTTTTCATCATTTTAAGCATTAATTTTTGCTTTAATTTATTTAATTGTATTGAGCCGTAAAAACAAAAATAGCATTTTAAACCTATTTTCAAAAGAAAGAATGTTAATAAAGTGCCCTTTTTGTTAATAAACTATAAAAAAACAGGCTTCAAAGCGATTTTAAACGCCTTTTACCTTGATTTATTGCGATAAATAGCTGCTTTTTATAGAAATCTAGGCGTCTTTATGATCACATCTGTCTTTATTTTTTTGACAAATACTACATCATATCCTAATATTATTTCATGTGAGCCGGCACTTCCATTAGAAGTTAAGCTCAAATTTGATATTGTATAATCGTAAGAATAACTCATTTTTATTCTATCCGTTAAGTTCATTCCGGCAATTGCAACAATCGCATCATTTAAACGGTAAGATAAACCACCCCAGTATTTTTGATTATAATATGCCAGTGCATTAATATCGAAAGAAGAAGTTCTCGCCATTTTAATCATTACGGAAGGCTTAATTTCGATACTTGGACTCAATACAAAATTATATCCACCGGTTAAATAATAATGCACCACACTTTTATATTCTGAAGTTCCGGGAACATCAAAGCTCATATTGGGTCTGGTTAAATGTGTGGTAGAAAATCCAACATAATATGCTTCGGTATTGTAAGTTAAACCAAAATTAATATCTGGTTTTACCGCATTAACAGAACCTGCAGGAATCAATGGGTCTCCAGGTGTGAGCGCTTTTAACTTAGCGCCATCTAAGGTTCTTTGTATAAATCCTAAAGAAACACCTGCTGATAGATTTCCAGTAGGTAATTCATATTTATAGGCATAAGATGCTGCAAAATGTAAATTTCTTTCAAAACCAATTTGGTCGTTGATGATATGTAAACCAATTCCACCTTTTAAACTTGGCGCTGGCATATGTGCTGAAATAGTTTGTGTTTGTGGTCCACCATCAAAACCAACATATTGAGCACGAAATAATCCAACCATGCTTAATGACGGTTTGTTTCCAGCCAAAGATGGATTAAAAACAAAACTGTTAAACATGTAATGTGAATATTGAGGATCTTGCTGTGCACTCGTATCTTTTGCTGTAAATAGCAAAGTACTGGCAAGTAAAAATATAGTAAGAATTCTGTTTTTCATTCGGTCTCTTTAGCTCCCTCGACAATGGTCAAGGAGTTCAAAATTAGTATAATAATCAAAATATGCAAATTTTTAACCTGCTAAAATTGTAGGGTTGATCCTAAAATAGGGGAATAAATGTATTAAAAAGCTAAATATGAGTGTTTTGAATGGATAAAAAAGCTATTATTTATTCATTCGCTTAACATAATCTTCGATAGCCATGGTCATGGAAGGAAATGCAGGAGTTGGTGCCTGTATATTGATAGTCAGACCCGCGTCTATTACTGCTTTAGCTGTAGTAGGTCCGAATGTTGCTAATCGGGTATTATTTTGTTTGAAATCTGGGAAGTTTTTAAACAATGATTTGATACCTGATGGGCTGAAGAATACAATCATATCGTAGTTCACTTCTGCTAAATCGGATAAATCGCTACAAACGGTTTTATAAATTACCGCTGCAGAAAAATCATAGCCATTGTCTTTTAAAAAAACAGGAATGCTATCGGTATAAACATCTGTACAAGGGTAAAAAAACTTTTCAGTTTTGTGTTTTTTAAGTAGCTCGATTAAATCTGCTGTTGTTTGTTTGCCAATCGAAATTTTTCTTTTACGATACTGCACATACTTCTGCATATAAAGGGCTACAGCCTCTGTAATACAAAAATATTTCATCTCGGCTGGTACTTCAATTTTCATTTCTTCACATATTCTGAAGTAATGATCTATAGCATTTCTACTGGTAAAAATAACAGCGGTAAAATCTAGCGGACTAATTTTTTCTTTACGAAAATCTTTTGCAGGAATTCCTTCTACATGAATAAAAGATCTGAAATCAATTTTAAGATTTAAATTTTTAGCCAAATCGTAAAATGGAGATTTATCTGTTTCAGGTTTAGGCTGTGTAACAAGAATGCTTTTAACTTTAATTTTCTTTTCCATTTATCTAAAACAAACTGTATTGCTTAATACCTAAACCCCATTATTATTTTATAAAGAAGTAGCAGCGGCATTAATTCCAAGGTGCAAAGATAGATAAATAAATAAAATTTAGGAAACCTAAAATTACTTGAAACGTAGGCCCCACTTCGTAAATACTTGTATATGGCATTTAAAACCCATAAAAATATCATCAAATAAATTAAATTTTGATGGGCAGCTTTAGGTAAAAATTGATAAAAAAGCAATATTGGTAAGATCGCCATCACATATACAAAATTAGAAATAGCCATAATTGATAAATGGGCAGCTATTATTTTTTTGATTGCAAACAAGCTTGCCGCCATTTTTAGCAATAGGTATTTAAGCAAATAATAGCTGGTTACTAAAAGTAGGATTCTGGCATATAATGCAATCCCTTTGAATTTTATAGCAGTTGCATAAAAAGGACTTGCATTAAAAATTAACAAAGAAAGCACAAATAAAAAAATCAATAAGAAGAAAGCAGAAGTTCTCAGTTTGAAAAAATTATCATCACGGTTAAACTGAGAAATCAATCTATTACTCCAATAAGCCTGAAAAATTGAAACGATAATTTTACCATGTCCTGTGTTAACAAAAGCAAAAAGAATAATAATTCCAATTAACAAAAAACTCAACCAATCTTTAGACCCTTTTCTAGCAATGTAATTATTGGTATCAGAAAAATGGATTTGCTTTAAAGCTAAGGACTGGTAATTAAAATCTGTTAAGCCGGGTTTTGTTTGAAAATAAACTAGCTGAATTTGAAGAGAATCGATTTTTTTAAAAGGAGCATTCACTAAGGGCTGTTGCGCTAAGTTAGCCATACTGATTGAATCTTGGGCATGTAGCGAATTAAACGCGAATAGCATTAAACACAAGAAAACAATTAGCCTTTGGTGCATCGATTTTATTTAGGAGATTGTATGCTTCAAATATACAACAATGATTTTGAATGCTTAAAAATAATTAATAACACCAAAATGAATTTTTCCATTCGAGTAATTAATAGGAGCGTTATTCGTTTTTCCTAATGCATAAGTAATAGAAAAAACACCTGTTTTACTGGCTATATTTAAACCAAGTCCAAAGCCAAATGGCTGTGTAATTTTAGTATTGCTAGCCATAGGATTCTTTGCAAAAGCTTGGTCAAAAAATAAATGCATAAAAGTTTTGGAATCTAACAAAAATCGATACTCAAAACTGAACAAACTAAATGTTGCTGCATAAAGTGATTCTTCGTTGAATCCTCTTAAACTTTGGAGTCCGCCATATCGAATCAACTCATTTTGAAATAAATTGGTAGCCGCAATATGTTGCAATTGAGTTCCCCAATAAAGGACAGACCGCTTTGCTAATGGAAGATACAAGGCAGTAGTTAAATTTGCGTTAAATTGAACGGATTGTAAATTAATACTATCATAAAGATTTTGTTGTACTTGACTATTACGAATAATCGTTCTATTGCCAAATGCAACACTAGCTGTGATGTGATAACCTTTCTTAGGAAAGAATTCATTTATAAAATGAAGGTACTTAAACCCTATTCCGTATTGTTGGTTAACAACATCTGCATAAATTGGCAAGGTGTTAAGATTGGCAAAACTCTTTGTAGAAATTAGACTTGTTTGTTGATGGCTATAAAAAAACTTTAAATAATTTTTTGCAGAAAAATAATAGGGAAAAGCATAGTTTTGCGTTACCGTTACAAAACTGGTATCTTGTCTTCTGATATCAAAAAGTAGTTCTGTACTGATAAATGAGCCTAACAAATAATCATAACTAAATTTCAAATTTAAGTCTCTGGTATTATTGGGCTGTCCTTTAAAATTAAAGTCGATTAACTCCCCTCTTTTGAAAACATTTTTCAAATTTAAGTGAAATTGTCCGACAAAATTAGCCTTACCATTGGCGCTAGGAATCAATCCTACTAGGCCATCTGCTTGGTTTTGATTTTTTCGTTCGGGCGATACCACTAACTTCATTTTACCATCCCCTTGCACAATTATTGGATTGTATTTTAAAGTTAAAAAATCTAATTGATTGACTCGCTCACTGATTAAATTAATTTTTCTTTGATTATAAAAAGAACCATTTTTAAGCCCAATATACGCCCCTAAATATACAGGACTAATGACCGTTGGGTCAGAAACAGTTACACTATCGATTTTAATTAATTTTCCCGTTGTTAAATTGATGGTGGCATCCACGCGTTGATTATTAATTTTAATATCATCAAATTGTAAACTAGCCAATGGATAACCATTGTTTTCGGTATAAGTTAAAATTTTATCGAATAACATTTCGATTTTCAAAGGGTCTATTACTTGTGTTACTAAAGTTTGAATTTGTGGTTCAAAGCTTGATAAGATTTGTGCTGCTTGCGGACTTAGTTGTAAACTGTTCCAATAATATTTTTCTTGCAGTTGAATGCTCGCTGTTTTAATCGTTGTACTATCATTTACATGAATGATAGCCGCATATACGTATCCTTGTGTAAAATAGTATTGCAACTTTTGATTGATAAAAGCAGCCCTTTGGATAGTATCTGTAAATTGATTTATTTCTGTGATAGACTGCCCATTCGATTGAAGGGTATGTAATCTTAGCGTATAGCCATTTTGTGCTAAAACAAAGAATGGCATGATAAAAAACAAAATTAATAAAGAATACTTCCGAAAATACATTAGTTAAAATTAATTAAATTTACGGAAATTAGTGGCATGGCTGGTATCTATATTCATATTCCTTTTTGCAAACAAGCATGTCATTATTGCGACTTTCACTTTAGTACGCAATTGAAGCATAAAGACGAATTAGTAGCGGCTTTATTATTAGAGTTGCAAATTCGTAGAAATTATTTGGGAGATGCACCTGTTGATAGTATTTATTTTGGAGGAGGAAGCCCTTCTATTTTACCAGCAAAAGACATTGCACAAATACTTCAATATATTTTAAACCATTTTGAAGTTAATAATGATGCAGAAATAACCCTCGAAGCCAATCCAGATGATTTAAATAAGGAGAAATTAAAAGCTTATGTGCAGATGGGGATTAACAGACTCAGCATAGGCATTCAGTCTTTTATAGACCGCGATTTAATTTGGATGAATCGAGCGCATAATTCGGCAGAAGCAAAGTCTTGTATTAAAAGAGCGCAAGACATTGGTATCGAAAATTTAAGTGTCGATTTAATATATGGTCTTCCAGAATTAAGTGATAAAGAATGGCAAGAAAATATTGCCATAGCCCTGTCGCATGATATTCCACATATTTCTTCTTACGCTTTAACGGTAGAAGAAAAAACAGCATTGGCCAGCTTTATTAATAATGGAAAACAAAAACCTTTAGTGGAAGAAAAAACTGCCTATCAGTTTGAAATATTACAATCTGTAATGGCAGATAACAAATTTATACATTACGAAATTTCTAATTTTTGTAAAGAGGGGCATTATGCAAAACATAATACGGCCTATTGGAAAGGCCATTCCTACTTAGGTATAGGGCCTTCGGCTCATTCTTTTAACCAAAGTACAAGAGAATGGAATATAGCAAATAACCATCAGTATATTGATCAAATAAGAAGAGACATTATTCCATCTACCATAGAAATACTATCTTTAGAAAATAGAATGAATGAATATTTGATGCTTTCTTTAAGAACGATATGGGGCGCCGACTTAAATTATTTCGAAGATGCTTTTGGCTCTGCAAACAAAAGCATCCTTTTACAAAAAGCAGAAGATAAAATAAAAAATAAATGGTTAAGCCATGCCAACCATAAATTAAATATTACCCATAACGGAAAATTAATGGCAGATAAAATTGCTTCTGAATTGTTTTTTTAAAAATTAAAAATGGAACTAAATAAGGTTTATATCTCTGAAGAAAAATTTGTTAACCTCAACGAGCCAATAGATATTTCTATTCCTTTAAACCCAAAAGAAGGACCATTGGCATTTCATATACCCGCACCAAGGTTTGAACCCATTCAAGTGGGCAACTTTATTGGTTCGGTAGCCTTAGGCGGATCGGCGAATTGTGAAAACTTAATACTGAATGCACATGGCAATGGTACACATACCGAATGCCTAGGTCATATAAGTAAAGAGCGCATCACCATTAATCAATGTTTAAAAAAGTTTCATTTTTTAGGTAGGCTCCTTTCCCTGAGTCCTAAAAAAATGGCTAATGGAGATTACCTCATTGATGAAGAAATTATTGATTTAACTGGAATTGCAGAAGGAACAGAAGCCTTAATTATTCGCACTTTACCAAATTCAAACGAAAAACTAATTGCAAATTATTCGGGTAATAACCCTTGTTATTTTGACCCAAAACTAACTGCAGCCATAAGATTAAAAGGGATTAAACATTTAATCATCGATTTGCCTTCGGTAGATCGAGAAGAAGATGGAGGCGCACTCGCTGCCCATCATGCTTATTGGGATTACCCAACTAATCCTAGATATGATTGTACCATAACAGAAATGGTGTATGTAAAAGAGGAAATAGTAGATGATCACTATTTAGTAAATATTCAAATTGCCTCTTTCGAAAGCGATGCCAGTCCAAGTAAAATTATTTTATACAAAATCAATTAATCATTCATGAAAAAAATATTAACCATCTCGCTTTTTAGTTTTATGTTCTTACTATTCGCTTGTACTGTAAAAAAACCAGTGCAAGAAATTGCACAAACGCCAGCCAAAAAAGAAGTAATCGAACAGATAAATTCAAATAATAATTTTTCTGGGAACCTAGGTTTCCCTGTGCCTAAGCCAGCAGTTAAACTATATCCTCCAAACGAAGCGGCATTGACAATTATTCAAAAAAATAATTCCAATGCAAGTATGGAATTATTAAACCATGGATATAAACTATATACCGCTGGCGCATGTATTCATTGTCATGAAGCGAGAGATATCAATGATTTCAATAATTTACAATGGGGAAAAATAATAGACGATATGGCAATCAAAGCCAATATAAGTATTGAAGAAAAAAATGCGGTATTAAATTATGTTGTAAGTGTTAAAATAGCTTTGTCGAATCAATAAAAATGAATAATTCTGTTTTTAAATACCTATTCATTGCGTTTGTATTTACTTGCCAAATAAGCTATGCCCAACCAGCAAAATTTGGTAATTGGATGGTATACAATGGCACAGTAAATCTACCTTACAAATTGCAATCAACAGGAGAAATTCATTTAAGAAATTACAATACCATTGGAGATATACAACAAATATTATTGCGCGGACATATAGGATATCCTTTAGCAAATAATAATCATATCGTGAGTATCGGATATGCCTATATCTATAACGAAGATTATATAGCTAATACCGACATTAAAAAATCAAGCCAAGAAAATAGAATATTTGAACAATACCTTTATAAATTTAAATACAAAAAAACGGTATTGCTTAATAGATGGCGTTTAGAACATAGATATCTTGCTGCAGGACAACAACTGCGTCTTAGAACTTTATTGTCTGTAAACTACCCCATTACTAAAGATAAAATGGATGCTAAAACATGGTATTTTTGTTCAAGCAACGAGTTGTTTTTGAAAAATACGGGCGAGCTATTTGATAGAAATAGATTTGCTATTGGAGTAGGCTACCAAAAAGATAAGAACTTAAAAGTGGAGGTTTCTCTAATGAATCAAGCATTAAGCAGCAATAACAGAAATCAAATATTAATTGCGCTTATCAATAATTTATAATTTCTATTTAGTCATAGCATAGACCCCAACAAATACAAAGCCTTTTTCTTGATAATAAATTGCTGGTGTGTTTGCTATTTTATCAATCAAACTATCGGGGTAATTAAACACATTTGAATATAAAATATATTTTAATGTGGTATCTGAGTAGGAATTAAAATGACTGCTATCTCCGTTTAATTCTAAAATTTCTCTCGTATCTAAATTTGGAAAACCACAGGCAACTGTTTGCAAGGAAATATTGTTATTGTTTAAAAAATTAATGGCATCTTTTCGTAAGGAATAATAGGGAAGATGCGCCGGTGTTGCATCCCAACCCATCGCTATTTTACTTGGATACACAAAAGTGCCTCCTATTAAAAACGAAATAAATATTAATATATAAGCAGACATGTTTTTTTTAGGAAAAACAATTGGTATGTTTTTTAATACAAAAACCAATGTTAGAAAATAAATTGGTAAAAAATAGCGATGCCCTACTAAGCCATCTGCAAATAATGTATTGGCGGCAAACACAAATACAAACGCTACAATACTGGTTATAAATTTTAAATTCGATTGCTCGGCAAATTTTAATTTAGATAGTATGTATAAAGCTATTAACCAAACGGTGATGCGACCAAAATCAAGGAGTCTCCAAATAAAAAGTAGTGCATTTTTTAGCATTTGAGCAAAGGACACCTGTTGAAATGAACTTGCCCAGGGAGAATCTGAATGAAAACCAATCCAACTGGTATGTTCATAATGAAGCCATAACCAAGTAGCCGCTATGACTACCGAAGGCAAAAATACCAGCGTAATGGTAAAGAAGTAATGGAGATTAAATTTCTTTTGAGTTAAAGTATTATTCAAAATGATGGCGCAAAAACTTGCAAATAAAACCATCATTCCCCTTAAAGAAATCAATCCTAAAGGAATTAAAACAAGCGCAAGTATTTTATATTTTTTATTTAAATATAAATTAATACCCGTAATAAAAATGGCCATTAAAACAATGTCTGGCGAAACCAACGTGGCTTGTGCTAATAAAGTTGGCTCTAGGAATACCAACAAAGAACTAAACAATAACACATAACCACTTAACCAACGACTCAATAATTGCGGTACTTGGTAGGCAATGAGGAGTAAAAATGGCAACATGGCAACATGCGAAACCAATAATGATTTTCCGAACAACAACCAAGCAAAAGCAATGTATATACCAAATAGCGGTGGATGCCCGCTATCTAAATAATTAGGAAGGTATATGGTTTGGAAATGGTTTACTAAAAAAAAATGTGGGTGTCGTGATGCAAATTGAACCATATCTCCAAAAAATATATTGGAACGACAAAAATAGGTTAGCAAAACGTAGCCGATTGCTAAAACATAAAAAACATTTTCTTTATGTAATTTCATCTTAACTAGAATGATCTGAAACAATAACCCATTTGCCTTTTACTTTTTTAAATAGCAATGTAAAATACCCTTTTAATTCGTCTTTTGCTCGAGTAAGTTTCCATGAACCACTAACATACGCAAAGTTTTTATGCAATAATGTTATTTTTAAATTGGCAAAATCTAAATAGCCCATTGCATTTACATCGGGATATGATTTCTTATAATTTGCTAAGGTATAATCCCAACCATATTTTGGACCATTCTTTCCGATAAAAACCAAAGAATCGGAATGCCAATAACCCTCCATATAAGTTTTTAAATCGCCTTGATTCCAAGCAATTCTTTGATCTGCTAAGACCTTCAAGATAGATTGGCGATTATCTTGGGCCTGAAGCGAATTAAAACTCTGCATCAAAACAAAGCACAAGAAAAAAGTAAAAGATTTAAATTTACGCATGGCAATACAATTGATATATTGTAAATTTAGCATTCCAAATACTTAAAGCAAAACAAAAGTATTATTTCGTTAAAATAAATGGAGAATAGAATTTTTAGCTTACTGATTGTCTCTGTTTTTTTAATAGGTGTAGACTTTTACGTTTTACAAGCAATCAAAACGACCTTACCTAAATTGCGCACAAAACGCATTAACAATATTCAAATAATCTATTGGCTACTAGTTGCGCTTACATTAGCTGGTGTTTTTATAGGAATCTATTTTTCGATCAATAGAGGATTAAGAACATTTTTATTTGTTTGGTTTTTCATTCATTATTTTAGCAAGTTATTTGTTGTTCCCTTTTTATTAATAGATGATATTAAAAGACTTAGTACTTGGATTTTTAATAAAAGAAATAAAGAAATAATCATCGCGCCAAACAACGCGCAAACCACAGGAAGTAATACTATACCGAGGTCGGAATTTTTAAGTAAAGCAGGTATTTTAATGGCCGGCTTACCCTTTGTGGGATTGAACTTCGGGATTTTATCTAATAATGTATATGATTATAAAATCAAAAGAAAAAAAATATTCATTGACAATTTACCTCTTGCATTTGATGGCATTACCATTGGCCAAATTTCAGATATACATGCCGGAAGTTTTGATAATAAAATAGCCGTACAGGGTGGCGTTGATCTGTTAAATGCCGAAAAATGTGATGTCATTTTCTTTACTGGAGATTTAGTCAACGATCAAACAAAAGAGATGTCGGACTATATGAATGTATTCGATAAAGTAAAAGCACCAATGGGTGTTTACTCTATATTTGGGAACCATGATTATGGAGATTATAAAAAATGGCCAAGTGAATTAGCGAAAAAACAAAACTTAAAAGATTTAGTAAAAGTTCATGAACGCTTGGGTTGGCATTTATTAAGAAACGAACATAGACACCTTAACATTGGATCAGAATCTATTGCACTCATTGGTATAGAAAACTGGAGCTCCTCTTCTAGATTTCCCAAAAAAGGCAGGTTAGACCTTGCTAGCAAAGGACTCCAAGCAAACGAAATTCAATTGTTACTATCTCACGACCCTAGCCATTGGCGCGCGCAGGTAATTAAAGATTATCCAAATATTGATATGATGTTTGCAGGACATACACATGGAATGCAACTGGGCTTTGAATTTGGTGATTATCAATGGAGCCCTTCACAATATATTTATCCCGAATGGTCTGGATTGTACCAACAAGCGCATCAAAAATTATATGTAAATGTTGGATATGGATTTTTGGGTTATCCAGGCAGAATAGGCATTTTACCAGAGATTACCATTTTTGAGTTAAAAAGAGCCTAGCAATGACAAGCGAAAGCCTATTAAATCATTTAAAAAAGTATAAAATAATTATTGCCATTGCAGCACTAGCACAAACTTACTTAAGCTATCTGCTTTTCCATATTCCAATTAATCCCTACCTATTATTGTTTGTAACCATTGCAACCCCATTGAGCTATAACTTGACGGAAAGCTTTTCGTTTGATTTAAATAGACAAAAAAATTATTCTTTTACATTTGAAAAATTATTCTTTGCTTTCATATTTATATTCTTAATATACCTTGCATCTCATTTTAGTAAAAATGAAATCGGTCTATTTGCCATTGCAGCTATGATTGCTGTTGGATATAATTTTCCTCTTAAAACCAATAAAAACAGTACATTCAGGCTTAGGCAAATAAAAGGTTTAAAGGTTTTTTTAATTGCCTTTTGTTGGACATTTGTTACCGTATATATTCCAATTAATTTTTATTTCGTAAATAAAATTAGCTTAGCCATAGTCTTAATCAATCACTTTTTATTTATTGCTGTATTGAGTTTATTATTTGATATAAAAGATCTTCAAAAGGATAAAGCAAATTCCTTACACTCCATTCCTATTTTAATTGGAGAAAGGAGAGCCTATCAAATGATCCGATTCGTATTCGCATTCCTGTTCATGAGCACTTGCTTGCTATATGCTAATTTTGGAAAGGCAACTACCGCGGCTTTATTATTGCACATGCTCTTTAGCTATTTTGTGATTTTTAAATTTAAAAGTAGGCATCAAAATTTCTATTATACTGTTTTAATTGATGGCTTATTAATTAGTCAAGCTTTAGTTGTTTGGATTGCTAAAAATCTTTAATATTGTACAAGCAAATATGAAAACAAAATCGATTATTTACAGCGCCTGCATACTATACAGTATAAGTATGTTGAATGCCTGCAAACCAGCAAGAAAAGATTCTATTAAAAGTTTAAAATGGATGCTAGGTAAATGGGAAAGCCAATCTGCAGATGGGGTGCTAATCGAAGAGTGGATAAAATCTGACGACTCTACTTACATAGGACATACTACCAATATTTCAAATGAAGGAGATACCACTTTTTCAGAAATAGCAAATATAAAAGAAAGAGCGGGTACCATCACCTTCGAAGTGGCCATCAACGAAATTGATACTGCTGCGTTTATTATGACACAAAATGATAGTACTAGCGTGTTTGAAAACGAAGAAAATGATTATCCAAAAATGATTGTTTACCAGAAAAAAGGAAAAGATTCTTTATATGCAAAAATAGCTGGTGATGTAGATGGTGCAAATTCTAAAGAAGAGTTTACCTATTCCAAAATCAAAAAGAAAAAGAATATTTTCTAATTTATACTACCGCAAATTTATAGCCAATACCCCTAACCGTCTGAACAAACAATGGCATTTCAGGGTTAACCTCAATTTTTTTACGCAAGCGCACAATGTGCATATCAAGGGTTCTTGTGTTCACATCAGAATTATAACCCCAAACAACTAGCATCAATTCTTCTCTGTTAATTACTTTGTTTCTATTCTTTAAAAAATAAAGTAATATTCTATTTTCTAGAATAGTTAATTCTACTTTTTTACCCTCTCTCATTAATAAATGCGTATTCGGATGATGCTCCATATTAGCAAATTTAATGGAGTCTGTTTTTTCGGCATTAACAATATATTTAACCTTATTATTTAACAAGGCAATTAAAACTTCCACGTTAAATGGTTTGGTGATATAATCCGAAACGCCAAAATGATACGCATCTATTTTATCGACATCTTGCGCCTTAGCCGTTACCATAATGACAATACCGGAATAATCGTGTTGCCTTAAGGCAGCACAAATTTCCATACCGGATTTACCTGGAAGCATCCAATCTAATAATACAACATGAGGTTGCTCCTGCAGTATTAGTGCTTGCGCAGCATTTCCTTCAGCTGCTTCGATCACTTGGAAGCCTTCTTGAATTAATCTTTGCGCTATTAATAGACGCATATTTTCATCATCTTCGATGACCGCTATTTTAACTTGATTTATTTCCATAATTATAATACAAAAGTAAAATATAAATAATTAGCTTTTTGTAACAAGCTCATTATAATTGAAAGGTAAGGTTACAATAAACTCCGAACCCAAACCAGATTCGCTCTTCACTTCAATATCTCCATCCAAAAAGTTAGCTACTTCTTTACAAAATGCCAAACCTATCCCAACACTACCGTTTTGGTTAAACTGATTTTCGATACGATAGAATTTTTTGAAAACATTTCTTTGTTCACTTTTTTCAATACCAATCCCCTTATCTATAAACCTAAAAGCAATCTGTTGCTTTCTTTTTTCTACAATGATATTTAAATAGCGCTTTTGTGGATGCGAATATTTATATGCATTGTCAAATAAATTCTGAAATAAACTAATGAGTAAAACTTTATCTGAGTAGATCACATTTAAATTATTCAACTCAAACAAAACCTGAAAATCTGGATATTTGAGCTGATACGACTCTTTGAACTCCTGGAGTAATTGCCCTAAATCAATTGCTTGAATATTCACTTTTAAAGAACGGTTCTCTAATTGAGTTAGCGAGAGCAGCTTGTTCATCAAATCATTCAACTTGTCTGCTTCTTCATCTAAAATTCTAACATATAAATCTTTTTCCTTTGTGGTTAATTCGGATTTAGATTGCATATTGTTTGCCGCAATTTTAATCACACTTACCGGCGTTTTAAATTCATGTGTTAAATTATTTAAAAAATCATATTGCAACTTAAATAATTTAGAATTGATACTTAAGTTTCGATAAATTAAAATAGCAATCACTAGCATGATGATATAAAAAGCCGAAATACCTATTGCTATTGGAGCAAACAACATGCTCACCCGATTCGTAAAAAAGGATTTAGAAGAAATAAAATATAGCTGATAACCAGAAAAGGCACCTGACAAAGCGATACTCGTAGTTAAATAATGTTTGTCATTTAGGAGCGAATCGTAAGTAACGGGCTTTACATAAATATGCTCATATAAATTTGGGCTATTATTAATAATGGGCAATCGCTCTGGATCTAAATCAAAACTCAACATATCTTGATCGAAAGAAACAGCGATTGGCACATCTAGCTTGCTAATGGTTTGATAAATCTTAATATCTGCGGCAGAAGGCACATTGATAAAAGAAATTTGTTTGTCATTAAAAGTATAAAATGATTTAAATATTTGATCAGTGCTAATCGGTATCGTAGAATCATAATTGCTAATAAAATCAGCATACTTTAAAACACATTTAGTAAAATTATTTGCATCTTTTCCGCTAAATGTGCCAAATTTATTTTTACTAAATAAGCATTTAGCAAATGTGGGATTGGCATGGTCTATTCGATATACTGCATTTACGCCTATCGCTAATTTCTCTTGCTTAAAGCCATCTTCAATAGGTATGTTCCCGACATTAATATCATAAAATGTGATCGATTTAATAAAAGAATCGGTCTTGAAAAAATTTGCAGATAGTTTTAAAATAGACGATTCATTCAAAAATCCATGGTGAATAGAAATTTTGGGAATTTGATTAAAAACTAAATGATTATAAGGCTTAAGCGTTTCTTCTAAAACTTCTACCTTATTGGTTGCAAACTGCGACTCTACTACTTTTTTGGTAAAATTATAACCAAAAAAAAGTGCTATCAAAAAAGTAATAGTAAGCACTACCATAAAAACTGGAATCAATGCAAAGTTTCTTTTATAGGCTATATTACTTTGGGGCATCTTTTATTTAAAGCTTAAGGGTAAATAAAACATAAAACTATCATTAGATATTGATAAATCTATTACATTTTTCATAAATTAGCCATCATGAAAAATTGGCACTTGCTATTTGTTTCCATACTAATTTTGCTTTCTAGCAATGCCTATTGCCAAGGACAAACCAACGAAAAGCTTGCAGCACAATACCTGTCTAATGGCGAAACAGATAAAGCTGTAATTCTTTTAGAACAAATATACTTAAAAGACCTTTCGAATGAGCAAAATTATCGCTCCTATGTAAACTCATTGTTACAAATAAAGCAATTTGAAAAAGCCGAAAAAGTCATCAAAAAAAGACCTAGGAAATTTTATCCGCAAGCTATTTATCATTTCGATTTAGGAAATTTATTGTTAAAAAAAGGCGAAAACAATAAAGCAGCTAAAGAATTTGAAAAATCAATTACAGCAGTCGATGATAATATGGCCAATGCGACGCTCATTATTGCTAATTTATTTGAAATAAATGAATTAGATTTTATAAAAAAACTCATCGCGAATCAGCGTTTAAAAAACAACAATCCCAGTTTATTTTTCAATGAACTCAGCAAAGTTAATTTTATTCAAAATAATAAATCTGCCATCATCGAAGAACAATTAGATTTTGTTCAAGCA
>CAIKLP010000089.1 GCA_903828245.1 uncultured bacterium
CAAAACGTTTTATTGCGCGATACAGATCAAATGAGCATGGCGCATGCCCTTGAAATAAGAGTACCTTTTTTAGATTATGAATTGGTAGAATATGTGGTGGGTTTGCCCGATATATACAAGATTCCTACATCGCCAAAAAAACTATTGGTAGATGCTATGGGCGATTTGCTGCCGCCTGAAATTGTAAACAGACCCAAGATGGGCTTTACACTGCCTTGGAAAAACTGGTTGAAAACTGATTTTAAAAGTTTATGCGAGACTAACTTAAAATTATTAGGTCAAAATCCACATTTTAATGCTAAAGAATTAGAAGACCAATGGCAGCGATTTTTAAAAGATGACCCTATGATTACTTGGAGCAGAATTTGGTATTTGGTGGTGTTACAACATTGGATTACTGAAAATAATATTGAGGTGGAATAGGCAGGTATAAACAGCGTTAAAATTGGTTTAGTTTTTTTGAAACATATAAATGTATTGTAATAAGAAATCCCTGCAAAGGCTTTCTTTCTGCAGGGATTCCTTTAACCCAAATTATGCAGTTGAAACATACTCAACTGCATAATTTGGGTTTAAAATTGGTTTACTAATTTTTTAGAAACTTAATTTTAACATGGTGTTCTTCAGCAATTATTTCCACAAAATAAACACCTTGACTTAGTTCCGAAACATCAATTTTATTTGATAATTTTTCTGTTTTAACAACGTTACCTATTAAAGAATATATGCTTATGGTGCCTACAGCATTTTGATTCAACCATGAAGATTTTATATTTAAAATATTATTCGCTGGGTTAGGAAAAAAAGTTAAATCTTGTTTAGCTATTTCATCATTTATTTGAGAAGTTAAAAACTGTGGATAATTTACCACAATGTATCCGCTATCGCCAACAGCAAATACAATACTATCATTATAGGAAGCAATATCATTGATCTTTTGATCTACAATATCGAAATTCCAAATTTGTAGTGGATTGTTGTTGCTGAAGATAATTCCGTCAATCATCGTATTTGAATAACCACCTGCATACATTTTTCCGCTGCCCGATAGGTGCATTCCCAATATATCAGGATAAGCGAAGGTAGCCGAGTTACCATCAAAATTCCAGCTCTGTCCTCCATCGGTACTGATATAAAAGCCGAACCCATTGCCATTGGCTTTGTAACCAGCATAAGCCAATGTATCGTTTATAATTAATACAGATGTTAACTCAAATAAAGGAGCGGGTGTTGCAATAGAATCCCAATTTAAACCACCATTTGATGTTTTATAAATATAGCCGCTTTTACTGGCAGCTAAACCGTAATTTGAATTGTAAAATTGAATATCAACAATCATATTGGCAGGTGTAAATGAAGGCCCTTGTATTACACTTGGTGCCCAGGTTCCTGTAAGCCATGGGCTAGCTGAAACGTAGCTGATCAACTCACCTTGAAAGCAGCCTGAGCCACCAATAAAACCATTATTTTCGTCAAAGAAAAATAGCCCTTGATTATAACAATGATTGCCCGGTAAATTTATTAAACTCCAACTTAATCCACCATCTGTAGTACCATAGCTTCCACTGTATGGACCAACAGTAATAAAGCCTACATTATTATTTAAAAATTGCATGTTAATAATGTGCTCCCCTCCTATCGAAAAATTAATCCCTGTATAGTTAATATTATTCCAAGTGGCACCGCCATCAGTGGTTTTCATTAATAAACTATCATTACCACCTAAATATCCAATGGTGGAAGAGGTAAAACAAATGGTATTAATTTTTTTTGTTGTGCCGCTGTTAATTTGTGTCCAATTTTGGGCATAAGTTGCGGCACTGATTCCAAGTGCAATGTATAACATTAGCGCAGCGCTTTTAATTTTTGAGGTTACATTTTTTGTTTTCATGGTTTTATTTTTTTTGTACGTTACAAAGGTATTTCTTGCGCTGTTAAACAGCAATGTATAATTCCGCCTTAAGCATGTATCATTTAAATTCAGAAGGTGAAAATCCTGTTTGTGTTTTAAAGAACTTACTAAAATGAGCTGGGTCGGTAAAGTTTAATTCATAGGCCGCTTGCTTAGCGGTATACCCCGAATTTAAAAGTCTTTTTGCCTCCAAAATTAATTGTTTAAATATTAAACTGCTTACATTTTCACCCGTGCGTTGAATAATTATTTCGTTGAGTAACTTTTCAGTTACACTTAACTGCTGCGCATAATCTTTTACTTTTTTCATGGTTTTATAATTTATATTAAGCAGTCTCCTAAATGAGGTGTACAAATCGCTATGTTTAGCATCATTGTTTCCTTTTTTAGATATGGTGTGCTGCATGCAGTAGAGCATTAACAA
>CAIKLP010000090.1 GCA_903828245.1 uncultured bacterium
TGCATTTCGGTACCAGGTCTTACAAAAAATTGCATTTCCATTTGTTCAAATTCGCGCATGCGCATAATAAACTGTCTAGCAATTACTTCGTTTCTAAAGGCTTTGCCAATTTGTGCAATACCAAATGGAATTTTCATTCTACCCGTTTTTTGCACATTTAAAAAATTGACAAAAATACCTTGTGCGGTTTCTGGTCTTAAATAAACAGCATCTGCATCTTCTGCAATCGAACCAAATTGCGTACTAAACATTAAATTGAATTGCCTTACATCGGTCCAATTGACGGTGCCTGAAATAGGGCATTTAATTTGATGGTCAATAATTAATTGTCGAAGTGTAACTAAATCATCGGCTGCAAGTGCCGTATCCATTGCGTTTTGCAAGGCAGTTGCCTTTGTAGTATCTCCTTCGTTTTCGTATGCCGTAATTTTATCTTCAATTAAATTGTCGGCACGGTATCTTTTATTCGAATCTTTATTGTCAATCATTGGATCGTTAAATCCGTCGACATGCCCCGATGCTTTCCAAGTTTTTGGATGCATAAAAATAGCCGCATCCAAGCCTACAATATTCTCATGCATTTGAACCATCGATTTCCACCAATAGGTTTTAATGTTGTTTTTTAATTCTACCCCTAATTGTCCGTAATCGTAAACGGCGCTTAAGCCATCATATATTTCGCTCGAAGGAAATACGAAGCCGTATTCCTTAGCGTGTGAGGTTACATTTTTAAATAAATCTTCTTTCATCATACTCATGTTGCAAAGATAAGGGAATACGCGAATTTTGAAAGGAATAAAGGGCTTTAATGCCCTATTTTGCTAAAAAATCATTTTTTTTAGATAATCTTGCATATTGGCCATTACTTAGTAAATTCGCTTTCCACTAAAATGGCTTTGTTTCGAAATTTAAAATAAATAGTTGTGTCGGTAATCGTAAATCAATTAACAAAAGTATATGGTACGCAAATAGCGGTGAATCATATATCGTTTACTGCGGAGCCAGGTAAAATTGTTGGATTCTTGGGCCCCAATGGCGCTGGAAAATCAACCACCATGAAAATGATCACGGGTTTTATTCCGCCAACTGATGGCACAGCAACTGTTTGTGGCTTTGATATCAACACCCATTCCATGGATGTGCGTAAGTGTTTAGGTTATTTGCCAGAAAATAATCCTTTATACCTCGACATGTATGTAAAAGAATTTTTGGCATTTGTTGCAGGTCTTCAACAGCTCAACAATGTCGAATCTCGTATCAAAGAAATGATTGAGCAAACAGGTTTAGAAAGAGAGCAATACAAGAAAATTTCGCAATTATCAAAAGGGTATCGTCAACGAGTAGGCTTAGCGCAGGCCATGTTGCACGATCCAAAGGTGTTGATTTTAGACGAACCCACAACCGGTTTAGACCCAAATCAATTAGTCGAAATTAGAAAACTCATTAAACAATTAGGGAAAGAAAAAACGGTGATTCTTTCTACGCATATTATGCAAGAAGTAGAAGCGGTCTGCGATCAAGTGGTTATTATTAATAAAGGATTAATTGTGGCCAATGATGAAACAAAAAATCTACAAGCTGCAGCTTTACAACAAGTAACCTACGTAGTAGAATTTGATCAAGTGATACAAAAACAAGCCTTGTTAAAAATTGATGGCGTAATTGCTGTGCAGGCTTTAGCAGATAAGTCTTGGGTATTACAAACCAATACTTTAGTAGATGTGCGTAAAAATATTTTCGACTTTGCTGTTAAAAACAATTTGGTGTTATTGAGTATTCAAAAAGAGGAAGAAAAGTTGGAAGATATTTTTAGAAAATTGACCGCAAATTAAAGTTAGCATAAGATGTATACGATATTTAAAAAAGAGATTGCAGCCTTCTTAAGTTCTTTAATTGCCTATATCGCAATTGTGATATTTTTGATAGTTATTGGCTTATTTGTGTGGGTGTTCCCAGATACAAGTGTATTAAACTATGGTTTTTCGACCCTTGATAGTTTATTTAATATTGCACCTTGGGTGTTTATGTTTTTAATTCCAGCTATTACCATGCGATCGTTTTCTGAAGAAATCAAAACCGGTACTATAGAATTATTAACCACTAGACCAATAACAGATATTCAAATTATTTTAGGCAAATATTTTGCAGGATTAGTGCTTGTATTTTTTGCCATATTACCCACACTTATTTATTATTTTTCTATTTATCAATTAGGAAGTATTAAAGGAAATATAGATTCGGGCGCAGTAATAGGCTCTTATATTGGTTTATTATTTTTGGGCGCTTGTTTTGTAGCCGTTGGTCTATTTTGTTCGGCAATGAGCGATAATCAAATTGTTGCATTTATCATAGCGGTATTTTTATGTTTTATTGCTTATTCAGGTTTTGAATCTTTTAGTCAATTAGATTTATTTGGCAGAGTAGACGATTTTGTAGCAAAATTAGGTATTAGCAGCCATTATTTATCAATTAGTAGAGGCGTAATGGATTCAAGAGATGTGTTTTATTTTATGAGTTTTATCGTTCTATTTATACTAGGAACAAAAACTAAATTAGCAAGTAGAAAGTGGTAGCCAAGCAATCAAATACTAAAAAGCGTTCGTTAAAAAGCCAGGCTTTTTTTGAATTAGGCATTTTCTTTGCAGGTATTATTTTAATTAATATCATAGCTGGATTTTTATTTTTCCGAGTTGATTTTACCAAAGAGCAAAGGTTCACTTTATCCAATGCGAGTAAAAACTTAGTCGGAAATTTACAAGATGTAGTTTATGTAAAAGTATATTTAGAAGGTGATTTTCCGGCTGGTTTTAAAAGACTGCGTAATGCCACCAAAGAAACCTTAGACGACCTAAGAGCCTATGCAGGCGGTAATTTGGAGTATGAATTTATCAATCCTACCGCCGATCCCGATTTAAAAGTAAGAGACGAAATTCTTCAGCAATTACTTAAAAAAGGACTTACCCCAATCAATGTACAAGTAAGCGACGAAAACGGATCGAGACAGCAAATTGTAGTGCCTGGCGCTATTGTTTCTTATCGTGGAAAAGAAATAGCTATTCCATTATTACAAAGCAATACAGTGGCAAGCTCTGCCGATGAAGTACTGAATAATTCGGTGATGAATCTTGAGTTTCAATTGGTGAGCGCCATTAAAAAAGCAAGTAGTGTACAAAGACCTAAAATTGCTTTTATCTATGGGCATGGAGAATTAGACACGCTTCAAACAGCTGATGTTATTAAATCTTTGCGTGCATCCTATCAAGTAGATTTTCTTTATTTACCTGCAACAGCTCCAAAAGATTTACTGGATTACAAAACACTGATTATTGCTAAGCCACAGCGTGCTTTTAACGAAGGCGAAAAATTCAATATCGATCAATATATTATGGAAGGTGGGCGCGTGTTATGGCTCATCGAAAACTTAATGGCCGATATGGATAGTTTAGGTGCCGACGCAAGTTTAATGACCAGTACTTTTAATTTAAATTTAGAAGATCAGTTATTTACTTACGGAGCAAGAATAAACAATGATTTAATACAAGATGTGCAATGTGCACCCATTCCCGTTGTTACCGGTAATGTAGGTTCTCAGACGCAATCAGATTTAATGCCTTGGTTATTTTATCCCATTTTTATTCCAAACTCTTTGCATCCAGTAGTAAAAAACTTAGATGGGGTGAGATCGGAATTTGCCAATACCATTGATAGTATTCAAGTGGCAGGTATTACAAAAACACCTTTGTTGCAAAGTTCAAAATACACTAAAGTGTTGAACGCACCGGTAAGGGTTTCGCTAAATATGTTATCCATAGAACCAAATCCACTTCAATTCAATAAGTCTAGCATGATGGCTGCTATTGCTTTAGAAGGTAAATTTAATTCGCTTTACAGAAACAGATTGTTGAGTCAAAATGATTCTGCTCAATATTTAACACAAAGTAAAGCAACCCGAATGATTGTTGTTTCGGATGGCGATATTATAAAAAATTGGGTCTCTAAAAAAGATAGTGCAGTCTATCCTTTAGGTTATGATCGATTTACTAAACAAACATTTGCAAATAAAAATTTTATTTTAAATGCCATAGATTATTTAGCAGATGATGATAATATTATTGAAGCCAGAACCAAAGAAGTAAAACTAAGAACACTCGATAAAGGAAAAATTAAAAAACAAAAATTAAATTGGCAAATCTTCAATATTTTATTGCCTAATTTAATAATTGTTGTGCTGGGAATTGTGTTGTTCTATAGTAGAAAAAGAAAATATACTCGTTAATAATTTTACGATGAAAAAAAACGTCATCTATCTTGTCATACTTGCTTTGCTTGCCTTTGCGGTTATTTACTTATTTAAATTTAAAGGTAATACTGCTAGCATCGCTTCGCAATTAAAAGATTTTGCTGTTGCAGATACGGCACAAATTTCTCGCGTGGTGATCACCGATAAGCAAGGAAAAATTTTGGTATTGAAAAAAGAAAAGTCGGGATGGTTTGTCAACGATACAATTCCGGCGCGTAAAGATATTGTGCAAGTACTTTTAGAAACGCTTAAAAGAATAGAAGTTAAATCGCCAGTGAATAAACCCATGCGCGAAAATGTCATGAAACAATTGTCGACAGGCGCCATAAAAGTGCAGGTTTATAATGACGATGATTTGCAAAAAAGTTTTTTTGTGGGTGGTCCAACAATGGATGGAACCGGTACATTCATGATCTTAGCCGATGCCGACGAGCCTTTAATTACGCATATTCCGGGCTTTGATGGTTACCTCACTGTTCGTTTCAATACCAATGCAGAAATTTGGAGAGATCGAGAAATATTTAGGTATTATCCAAGTTTTATCGATGCCATTGAAGTAAAGTATCCAACAAGTCCAGCCGAATCTTTTGTGCTGAAAGTAGCCAACAAAGACCAGGTGAGTATCGCAAATGGAAAAGGAGAAATGGTAAAAGGTAATTTTAATGCAGACTTTCTTCGCAGCTATTTAGAGGGCTATATGGATGTGCAATACGAAAACATCATTCAATTGGCACCAAGCACACGCGATTCGGTATTAGTGCCTCAGAATTTATTAGCAACCATTACCGTTGTGAATAAAGAAGGAGCCCAAAAATCAATTCAGATTTTTAAGCGGTATTGGAATGGAAGGGCTTTTGTAAACAAGGGTACCGATGTAGAGTTTGATCAAGACAGGGTATTTGTGGTGATCAATCGTCAAGTAGTAGCCAATGGGCAGTACCGTACTTTCAATAAATTAATTGTTCGTTACCAAGATTTTACCAATCCACCCATCCAATCTAAAAACTAAGTATTCTAGCTTAAATCAATTATTTAATCCATTATGAGCTTGTTCATGGCTTTTGAGCCATAATTTCGCCCAAAAAATTAAATTAATGTGTTATATTTGTTTTGTACAAAATTAAACGCGTCAAATGAAATTTATCGTTTCTTCTTCAGCATTGTTAAAGCAGTTGCAAGCAATTAGCGGAGCATTGAGTAGCAATACCGTATTGCCTATTTTAGAAAATTTTTTATTCGAAATTAATTCGGGTGTCTTGACCATTTCTGCAACAGATTTACAAACCACCATGAATACTACTTTGGCAGTTGAAGCTAAAGAAAATGGTAAAATCGCAGTTCCTTCTAAAATTCTATTAGATACTTTAAAAACTTTAGCAGATCAACCTGTAATTTTTAGCATCAACGACGAAAATTTCGGAATTGAAATGAGTGCCGGTGATGGAAAGTATAAATTAAGCGGAGAAAACGGCGAAGATTTTCCTAAAATTCCTAAAGTTGAAAATGCTGCAGCATTGGTTATTACTGCATCAACATTGGCAGAGGCCATTAGCAAAACATTATTTGCCGTAAGTACCGACGAATTAAGACCAGCCATGACAGGCGTGTATTGTCAAATGTCTTCAGAGAATATCACTTTTGTGGCAACAGATGCACACAAATTAGTTCGTTATAGAAGAAGAGATGCGCATGCAGATGTAACAAGTTCTTTTATTCTTCCTAAAAAAGCATTGAATTTATTGAAGTCATCATTACCAACCGAAGATGTAAGTGTCAATATAGAGTATAACGCAACCAATGCATTTTTCTCTTTCAATAACATCAATTTAATTTGTCGTTTAATCGACGAAAAATACCCAGATTACGAAGCAGTCATTCCGGTAAATAATCCAAATAAATTAACCATTGACCGTTCGTTATTTTTATCATGTTTGCGTCGTGTGTCTATTTATTCAAATAAAACAACGCATCAAGTTCGTTTAAAAATAACAGGTTCTGAATTGCAAATTTCTGCAGAAGATTTAGACTTTGCAAACGAAGCATTTGAACGCTTAAGTTGTCAATACGAAGGCGAAGATATAGAGATAGGTTTCAATGCAAGGTTCTTGGTAGAAATGTTAGCTAACTTAGAAACAGAAGAGGTTGCTTTAGAAATGTCTACTCCCAATAGAGCAGGTATTTTATTCCCAGTTAATGCAGATAATAACGAAGACGTATTGATGTTGGTAATGCCTGTAATGCTTAACACATACGCATAAATCAATTATATGATAACATTAAAAAGGGGCTGAATTTCAGCCCCTTTTTTTATTCTACTCTGCCTAATGCCTTACCATTTTGATAGGCGTTTTCTTCTGCAATTACTTGCGCTTGTTCGGCTTTTGTTTGTGATTGATTGAGGAGTTTTTTCATATTGGGTTGTCCTGCATTTACCCATGCAGTATACCAATAACTACCCACCATTAATATTGCGGTGCGCATTCTGCGTTCAACCATACCATCTAATTTATCGTGATAGGCTTTAGCAAATTCGTAAGAATAAACTTGTACATTTTTCTTGCCTTTTTGTTCGTAGCTATATTTTTTGTCGGCTGGAAAAGTAGCACTCAATTCCTTTTCAAAAATCAATACAGAATCCATGGCTGCAAAACTTCCTTTGACTAAATCAAAAGATGTTTTTAGCGGGTCGTCGATATACCTTGCACTGCCAACAAAAAAATTATAATCGTTTGCAAATAATTCTGGTAACCTAGATTCCCAAAATCCATGTATCCCTTTTTGCCCAGTTAATTGCCCGTCGTAGTTTTCGGTACTATGCAATGGCACGCATGCATCCGAAATGTAATGTCCTAAATCTGCCGAATAAAAAACAATTTTAGCAGAATCTCTTTCTCTCATCGCTTTGGTAAGCTCTGCTAAACGCATTTGTATGCGCCAAGGAACCGTTCCGTATGCGTTTAGGGTATCTTCGCTGTATTTTGCTACCGCTTCTTTCCAGCGCATGGGAATGCTATCAAATGGGCTTTTGCCATAGTGGTCGGCATCTAGGTAATGTCTAGGCGCTTCTTCTTTATCGGTATACCTTCTTTTGTCTGGTCCAACGGCCATTTCGGTAATGGCGTTGATATTGCTCTTATAAAAGCCCATCATTTCTTTAGGTAAAGTAAAAACAGCTAAACGGTTTACTCTTTTGTGGGCAAAAAAGCCCCAAGAAAATAAGTTTGCACTGATCAAAAGTGCTGCTACAAGTATTAAAAAGGCGTATTTTTTCATAATTTCTATCGTAAAGGTATAAATATTCAATCATTTTTGCTGATAATGTTTGGAATTTTCAATAACTGGCGTATATTTGCAGTCCTTTTGAAATAGAATAGAATAAGAGAAAAATGGCAAATCATAAATCATCGATTAAAAGAATTAGAGCAAACGCTACTAAAAGACTTAGAAACAGATACCAAGCAAAATCTACCAGAAATGCGGTAAAAAAATTGCGTGGTACTTCTAGCAAAGCTGAGGCATCAGAGTTATTAAAGAAAGTAACTTCTATGATTGATCGTTTAGCGAAGAAAAACGTTATTCATAAGAATAAAGCGGCTAACAACAAGTCTAAATTAACGAAATTCGTTAATAACTTAAAGTAGTCTTTCAAGATATACGCATTAAAAATCCTGCACTTATACGGTGCGGGATTTTTTATTTTAAGGCTATCTTATGCCCTCATTAAAGCCGATGAAATATGGGGATAAAGCAATGGTCTGTGCAAGACATGCCGAGGGAGAAGTTGATCAAGAATGGCAAAGGCACCTTAAGCGATGCCGAATTAATAGCAATTTTATTGGTATCGGGGAGTAAAAACGAGACGGCATTTTCGCTCGCGAATCGATTAATGATTGCGGTTGGGCATAATTTAACAAGCCTTGCTAAATTGTCTTACAACGAATTAAAATCTTTTAATGGCATAGGCGATGCCAAAGCAATAGCTGTTATTGCTGCATTTGAATTGGCCAATCGCAAATTGGCTATTCCAATTAGCCCTGTTAGGGCAATCAATTCGAGTGAAGATGCCTACCACGAATTACGATTACACTTTTATGAGCTAGCACACGAAGAGTTTTGGATATTGTATTTAAACAGGGCAAATAAAGTAATCGAAAAAAAGTTTCATAGCAAAGGCGGAATTTCTGGAACCGTGGCAGATATTCGCATCATTTTAAAAGGGGCAATTTTACATTCCGCCTCTAATATTATTGTCGCACATAATCACCCTTCAGGTAAATTAGACCCAAGCATGCAAGACCTCAACCTTACCCGTAAATTAAAAGAATCGGCCGCGTTAATGGATATTCAGCTAATCGATCATTTAATTATTTACAACGAACAGTTTTTTAGTTTTGCCGACCAAGGCAAGCTTTAAGTACTATAAAAAATCCTTCCTTTTGTATACATTTGTACTGTTTGAAAAATAGGTTTCCTTATCAATAGTATTATATAAATGAAGATTTCTTATCAGTGGCTTAAAGATTTTATCGATATCAATCATTCTCCGCAAGAGTTGAGTGTTTTTTTAACCGATGTTGGCTTAGAAGTAGAAAGCTTAGAAAAAGTAGAATCTATTAAAGGTGGGTTAGAAGGATTAGTAGTGGGTAAGGTAGTCGAAAGAATACAACATCCTAATGCAGACCGTTTGAGTATTACCAAAGTAGATGTGGGTGGTCCAGATTTATTACAAATTGTTTGTGGTGCAGCAAATGTTGCCGCAGATCAAAAAGTAATTGTGGCTATGGTAGGTTGTACGGTTTATCCATTAACTGGCGAACCATTTAAAATTAGCAAATCAAAAATTCGAGGAGAAGTTTCTGAAGGAATGATTTGTGCAGAAGATGAAATTGGAATTGGAAATTCGCACGAAGGTATTTTAGTGCTTCCGGCAGAAGTGCCAGTAGGAAAGTCAGCCAAAGATTATTTTCAAATTGAAGCAGATTTTGTTTTTGAAATTGGCTTAACACCCAACAGAGCCGATGCGGCATCGCACTTAGGTGTGGCAAGAGATTTAGCGGCTATCTTAAAAACAAATTTAAAAACGCAGGCATCTTCTTCTTTGAAGGTAAGTGCAAATAATGGACTTGCCATTCAAGTGCAAGCACCGGCGGCCTGCAAAAGATATTCAGGAATTTATTTATCAAATATTACAGTTTCAGATTCTCCCGATTGGTTAAAAAATAAATTACAAATGATAGGCTTAAAGCCAATCAACAATGTGGTTGACATTACCAA
>CAIKLP010000091.1 GCA_903828245.1 uncultured bacterium
AAAAATCGGAAAATGTTTGCCGAAAAGATCAATAAATTTACCGAAAACACCCATGTTTTTGTTTTACCAGAAATGTTTAATACTGGTTTTACCATGCAAGCAGCCCAATTTGCAGAAGAGATGAATGGCGAAACCATTACCTGGATGCGCGAATTAGCTTCGGCTAAAAATGCAGTTATTGCAGGTAGTTTAATTATCAAAGAAAACAACCAATATTTTAATCGATTTATTTGGATGCAGCCCGATGGCATATGCATTAATTATGATAAAAAACATTTGTTCGGCATGGCCGACGAACCCAAAAATTATTCGGCTGGTGTGCAACATTGCCTCATCGAATTCCAAGGCTGGAAAATAAAACCCATTGTTTGTTACGATTTAAGATTTCCTACTTGGTGCAGAAACACCACAGATTACGATGTATTATTAGTGGTGGCGAATTGGCCAAGTAAAAGAATTACGCATTGGGATGCATTATTAAAAGCCAGGGCAATAGAAAACCAATGTTATGTGGTTGCTTGTAATCGGGTGGGCTTAGATGCCAATGAAATTGAGCATAACGGACATTCGGCAGTGTATGATCCATACGGCGAAGAATTGTATTTTACAGATGAAGCCAGTATTGAAAATATAGATTTGAGTAAATCGCATCTACAATTGTTGCGCCGTCAATACCCTTTTCTAAGAGACCGAGATTAATTTAATCTAATTTGTTTCTTTTTCGCTAAAGTATAATGCGCGTTAATAAGCGCAGGTAATTTTTCGAAATCGATGGTATGATTTGTACCACAATCTAATAAACTCAACTTTACACTGGGTTTAAAGGATTCGAAATAATCTACCACATTTGCGGCAAAAATAATTTGACAATTTCCTTTGATATTTTTAATGAGGTATTCGTAGCCTTTAGCTAAATCTATTTGCTCGCAATGCATTGAATTGAGTGCACCTTGGGGGAATAACACCACCGAATTTGGCGAATCATTCAATAATTCGGCTGCATATTGTAAGCTTTTTACACTTTCTCTAGATGATTTTTTAATAGAAAATCCACCCAAATAGCTTAGCCATTTTCTTTTTTCAATATGATCTTCTTGCATCATGATATGAAAATTTTTATGGAAATAACTATCAATTAAATGTCCTGCTAAAAATCCATCCCACCACGAAAAATGATTACACAATAATAAAACCGAATGATCTTTGCGGATAGGAATTTCATCTACAATTATTTGATGAAATCTTTTAGCTAAGATTTTTTTCAAAACCACGGCAAAAAATCTAGAAAATAATACACTTCTTTTGGCTAGTATCATGCTTGTTTGGTTAAGGCTTCGTCTAATGCGGGAATAATCATAAAATGACCAAAATCAAAGTTATAAAGCGTTTTAAAGGGGTAATCTACTAAAAAATTGGCTCCTGTTTTGATTGGAAACAAACCATCTCTTTTTCCATAAACCAATACCACCGGTATTTCATATTTTCTAATATTGCATTCCACCTTTGCAATATCTGGAACTATATTTTTTTGATAAGTCATGCAATTATAAACTGCTTTTCTTTTTTCCAAAGTATCTACTTCGGCATAAGCAATACCATACAATTCGTTGTTTAATAAATGGACTTGATTACTTATTTTTAAAAGAAAAGGTAATAAACTTTGATGGTAGGCAACTTGATAAAAAATATAATTCCAAAATGGATTGGCTGATGTGTTTTTTAAAAAAGTATTGGGTTGAATTCCATCTGGTGCAAACAAATAAATTTGCTTAATTCGATCGGCATAATATTCTAATAAAGTAAGGGCAAAATTACTTCCAATAGAATAACCTGCAATGGCAAAATTTTGAATGGCATATTTTGCTAAAAATGGTTCTATAAGCTTTACAATAGCTTTTTTATCGAGTCCTTGTCTAATTTTAGCTAGGCTGTAAGGTTTAATTTCGCTGCCTTCGTGAAAGAATAAATTAATACCAATTACTTTGTATTTTGATAATAAATAAGAAGGTAAATTTTGAAATTGTTTACCATTCATGCCATAGCCATGGAATGCAAAAAGGTATTGTTCACCTTCACCATATTCATGGTAAACAATGGTTCCAATACCTTCCACTTCATAGCTATTCATTTATTCGATAGTTGCAATACACTTTAATTCAATGGCAATGGGCGTGGGCAAGCAATTTATTTCGCAGGTAGTTCTGCAGGGTAAATTACTTGCAAAATATTCGGCATAAATTTCATTGTATTTTTTGAAATCCGCTTTCATATTGGTTAAATAAACGGTTACATCTACTAAGTTTTCCCAAGAAGAACCTGCTTCTTCTAAAATTAACTTTACATTGTTAAACACCGATCTACATTGGGTTTCAATGTCGTAAGATATAATTTCTCCTTGTTCGTTGAGTTCTACTCCAGGTATTTTTTTAGTGCCTTTTTCGCGTGGGCCTACGCCCGATAAAAACAATAAATTTCCTACTCTACGCGCATGTGGATATAAACCAACTGGTTCGGGTGCTTTAGACGAATTAATAATTGTCGACATAATATTTAATATTTTATACAAATGTTTTTAGGTTCTGTGAAAAAGCGCAATGCCTCCCAACCCCCTTCTCTACCTACACCTGAGCTCTTCATGCCACCAAATGGTGTGCGCAAATCTCTTAACAACCAACAATTCACCCAAATAATTCCACATTGAATTGCATCTGCCATTTGGTGTGCTTTAGTTAAATTTTCTGTCCATATACTACAAGCTAATCCGTACTCACTCGTATTCGCATAAGCGATTACTTCTTCATCGGTATCAAATGGCATGATTGTTACTACCGGGCCAAATATTTCTTCCATGTTGGTACGGCAATGAATGCTTAATCCTTCTATAATAGTAGGTGCTATAAAATAGCCATTTTCGCATCTACCATTGGGTTTCAGCGCATTTCCACCGGCTAAAATAGTGCCACCTTCTTGTTTGGCTAATTCAATATAAGATAAGATTTTTTCGAAATGATTTTTAGAAACAATAGCGCCTAAATTGACTTCATCATTTGGATCTCCTACTGTTAATGCTTTTACTTTTTCAACAAAAGCCAATTTAAATTTTTCATAAATAGGTCTTTCTACCAAAATTCTCGAACCACATAAACAAATCTGTCCTTGATTTTCGAAAGAAGATCTTAAAACCGTTTTCAGCATTTTATCAAAATTGCAATCGGCAAAAATAATTGTCGGATTTTTACCGCCTAACTCTAATGATAACTTCTTAAACATAGGCGCAGCAAGGCTTGCAATGCGTTTACCTGTGCTGGTACCACCCGTAAAAGAAATGGCTTTAATATCTGGGTGTAAAGAAATTACATCACCTATTTTCGAACCTAAACCATGTACAATATTTAATACGCCCTTTGGTAATCCAGCGGCAATACACACTTCGGATAATAAATAAGCAGTATAGGGTGTAACCTCTGTTGGTTTAGCAACCACACAATTACCCGCCACTAATGCAGGCGCAATTTTCCAAGAAAATAAATACAAAGGTAAATTCCATGGTGCAATACAAGCCACCACACCTATTGGTCTTCTCGTAGTATAATTAACCCCTAAGCCTTCCATATAGTGAGACTCAGAATTAAAATGTTGAATGCCCGTTGCAAAAAATCTAAAATTATGAACCGCTCTTGGAATGTCTACTTGTCTAGCAAGCCACTGTGGTTTTCCATTATCTAATGATTCTGCCATGACAAATTCTTCCATCCTGCTTTCTATACCTGCAGCAATTTTTTCAATAATGGCCGCTCTTTTTTCGTAATGCATATTGGCCCAATCTGTAATTGCCGCTTTAGCTGCAGCAACAGCCATATCAATATCTTGCGCATCAGAATCTGGAATAAGTGAATAAGCTAAACCGGTTGCTGGTTCAATATTATCGAGGTAATTTCCGGCATGAGGCGCCATTAATTCACCATTTATATAATTGAGAATTTTCTTCATTTAAAAATATTAAAATGCCATGGTTCTACCACCATCAACGGCAATGCTTTGTCCGTTAATGTATGCGGCTGCAGGGCTCGCCAAAAATGCAGTTAATGCAGCTACTTCCTCTGGATTACCAAATCTACCCGCTGGAATTTCTGCTAACATCTCCGCTTCTATTTCTTCGATTTGATTGTTCGTTTTTGCTGCTTTAGAATTGATAATATTTTCTAGACGCACCGTTTTAGTAGCACCAGGTAAAACATTATTTACGGTAATACCATATTTAGCTACTTCAAAACTTAAAGTTTTTGCCCAACCTGCAACGGCTGCTCTGGTTGCATTTGAAACGCCTAAACCTTTTAATGGTTGTTTTACTGAAGTAGAAATAATATTGATAATTCTTCCCCAATTATTTTTTTTCATACTAGGTAAAAATGCTTGAACCAATGCATGATTGCATAATAAATGACTTTGATAAGCGGCCATAAATGAATTAATTTCGGCATCTACTATGGCTCCAGCAGGAGGACCGCCGGTATTATTAACCAATATATCGATGCTATTTTGCAGCGCATATTCGTTGGCTTTGAATTTTACATGCAAAGAATCCGAAAAATCGGCTACTAAATATTGGTGTTGTTGATTTTTACTTTTATCCAATTCGGCTAAAACAATTTTTAAAGCCTCCTCATTTCTAGCCACTAAAGTTACATTAGCCCCTAATTCGGCTAATTCTATGGCAATTGATTTTCCAATTCCTTGTGTACTTCCACAAACAATTGCGTTTTTATTTAGTAAAGATAGGTCGATCATAAAGACAAATATAAATGTATTGTGGTGGTTTTTAGAATAAAACTAAAAAAGCTATATTTACTGCATTAAACCCATTTTATATCCCTAATTCTAAAAATCATGGCTATACAAAAACCCTTCAATTTAAAAGCTTGGATTGACAACAATAGACACTTATTAAAACCACCTGTTGGCAATCAATGTGTTTACAAAGACGCAGAAAATTTTATTGTAATGGTAGTTGGTGGCCCAAATGCTAGAAAAGATTTTCATTATAATGAAAGTGAAGAACTGTATTTACAAATAGAAGGTAATATGGTTTTAAGAATTATTGACGAAGGTAAACAAGTAGACATTCCAATTAACGAAGGTGATATGTTTTTACTGCCACCTAAAACACCGCACTCGCCTCAAAGACCAGAAAATACGATTGGTTTGGTGATCGAAAAAGTAAGAGAAAATAAAGAAATAGATGGATTTTTATGGTTTTGTGAAAACTGTAACGAAAAATTATATGAAGAATATTTTGAATTAACAGACATTGTAAAACAATTGCCACCTGTGATGGAAAAATTTTATTCTTCAGAAACCAACAGAGTATGTAATCATTGCGGAACAGTGATGCAAGCGCCTGTTAAAAAATAATACATGTTAAAAATAGATATTCACACCCATATTATTCCAGAGAAAATGCCGAATTGGGCAGAACGCTTTGGTTACGGCGGGTTCATTAGTCTAGATCATCACCAACCTTGTTGTGCAAAAATGATGATTGATGATAAATTTTTCAGAGAAATTCAAAGTAATTGTTGGGATCCCGAAACCAGAATAACGGAATGTAATCACCATCATATTGATGTGCAGGTTTTATCAACTATTCCTGTTTTATTTTCTTATTGGGCAAAAGCAAAAGATGCTTTGGTGCTTTCCGAATTTTTAAACGATCATATTGCAGGCATAGTAGACAAATATCCAAAACGATTTGTAGGCCTTGCCACCATTCCTTTACAAGATATCGATTTAGCCATTTTAGAATTACAACGATGTGTAAAAACGCAAGGTTTTGCAGGTGTTCAAATTGGTTCGCATGTCAATGATATGAATTTAAACGACCCTCATTTTTTTCCTTTTTATGAAGAAGCAGAAAAATTAGGCGCAGCTATTTTTGTTCATCCTTGGGACATGATGGCCAAAGATAAAATGGCAAAATATTGGTTGCCTTGGTTGGTTGGAATGCCCGCAGAATCATCATTGGCGATTTGTTCTATGATTTTTGGTGGGGTGTTTGAAAAGTTCCCAAATCTCCGAGTTGCATTTGCGCATGGTGGTGGTTCTTTTCCTGCAACCATCGGTAGAATCGAACATGGCTTTCATGTTAGGCCAGATTTAGTAGCGGTAGATAATCCCATTAATCCTCGTAATTATTTATCAAAAATATATTTTGACACCTTAGTACACGATCCATTAATGATGAATTATTTGATGGATTTAGTTGGCCCTAATCAATTAGCATTAGGTACCGATTATCCTTTTCCATTAGGTGAATTAAGCCCTGGAAAATTAATTGATAGCATGCCATATAATGATGAAATGAAAGAAAGATTATTTAATGGGACCGCATTAGCTTGGTTAGGCTTGAAAAAAGAACAATTTTTATAATATGCAACACGAGAATACCTTAGCATACGCACAAAAACTAGACGCAGCAGATTCATTAAAATCGTTTAGAAATGAGTTTTTATTTCCGCAACACAATGGACAAGATGTGATTTATTTTTGCGGTAATTCTTTAGGCTTACAACCAAAAAGTGTCGAGAAATATGTAACCGATCAACTTCGAAATTGGGCAGATTATGGCGTTGAAGGACACTTTAAAACCAATACACCTTGGATGTATTATCAAAAAACCACCCAAGAAAGTTTAGCTAAAATTGTGGGTGCAAAACCTTCCGAAGTAGTTGCCATGAACCAACTGACCGTTAATCTTCATTTATTAATGGTGAGTTTTTACAGACCCACTGCAAAACGATATAAAATTATAATGGAAGGCACGGCTTTTCCATCCGATCAATATGCCATGGAATCGCAAGTAATACACCATGGATTTAATCCCGAAGATGCCATTATAGAATTAGTACCGCGCGAAGGGGAATACACTTTAAGAAAAGAAGATATTTTAGCCACCATTGCAAAGCATTCAGATTCATTGGCTTTGGTGATGATGGGTGGTGTAAATTATTATTCTGGTCAATTTTTTCCATTAGCCGAAATTACCGAAGCAGCACATGCGGCAGGTGCTTTATGTGGTTTTGATTTAGCGCATACTTGTGGTAATATTCCTTTACAATTACACGATTGGAAAGTAGATTTTGCCGCATGGTGTTCTTATAAATATTTGAATTCGAGCCCAGGTGGAATTGCTGGTATTTATATTCACGAAAAACATGGCAATAACCCCGAAACCCCTCGTTTTGCTGGTTGGTGGGGATATCAAGAAAGCACTAGATTTCAAATGAAAAAAGGCTTTATACCCGAGCCTGGTGCCGAAGGCTGGCAATTAAGTAATGTGCCTGTTTTACAAATGGCCGCACACCGTGCTGCACTCGATTTATTTGATGAAGCAGGAATCGAAAATTTAAGAAAAAAAAGCATAGTACTTACCAGCTTTATGCAATATGTAATTGAAGAAAAAAATAAATCTTTAGGTTACGAAAAATACCAAATCATTACACCGCTGCAAGCAAACGAAAGAGGCGCACAACTCTCTATGATCTGTAAAGAAGGTGGAAGAGAAAGTTTCGATAACTTGGTAGCACAAGGAATCATAGGCGATTGGAGAGAACCCGAAGTATTACGCTTTGCGCCTGTGCCGCTCTATAATTCGTTTGAAGAAGTTTATCAATTTGGTCAAATTATTTAATTTAATATTTTATGTCAACAGATAAAAAAATAACCTTAATTGGAGCCGGATTAGTTGGCTCTTTGCTTTCTATGTATTTAGCAAAAAGAGGTTATCAAGTGTCCATATTCGAAAAAAGAGCAGACATGCGAAAAGCAGGATATGTAGGTGGTCGCTCTATTAACCTTGCCTTGAGTCATAGAGGATTCAATGGTTTAGCAGCTATTGGCTTAGCAGACGAAATTAGAAAAGTAGGTATTCCAATGTATGGTCGTGTATTACACCAAGCCAATGGCGAAGTACAATATCAACCTTATGGTAAAGAAGGCGAAGCTATTTATTCTGTATCCAGAGGTGGATTAAATAAAAAACTAATGGAGCTGGCAGATGCTGATCCAAATATTCATATCACTTTTGAAAAAAATTGCATTGATGTAGATATTAAAAATGGTATTTGTCATTTTGAAGACCAACAAACAAAAGAGAAATCTTCGGTAAAATCGGATTTAATTTTATCGGCAGATGGTGCATTTTCTGCAGCTAGGCTTGCATTACAGACCAAATCAGAAAGATTTGAATATAGTCAGAGCTATTTAGATCAAGGCTATAAAGAATTAACTATTCCAGCTGGACCCAATGGAACTTATTTATTAGAAAAAGAAGCTTTACATATTTGGCCTCGAAATAATTACATGCTCATTGCACTTCCTAATTTGGACGGCACTTTTACTTGTACTTTATTTTTTCCTTTTGAAGGAGATGTTTCTTTTAATTCCTTAAAAACAAGAGATCAAGTACAAGCATTTTTAAGTAAAGATTTTGCAGATGTATATGCTATTTCGCCTGAAATTGTGGACGAATATATAGCTAATCCAAATGGTTCCTTAGTGACTGTAAGGTCCTATCCATGGTCTTATGAAGATAAATTAGGCTTGCTAGGCGATGCCTCTCATGCCATCGTTCCATTCTTTGGACAAGGCATGAATGCAGGTTTCGAAGACTGTTTCGAATTAGGCAAATTAATGGATCAATACCCTGGAGATTGGAAAACCATTTTATCCGAATTTCAGATAAGTAGAAAACCAAATGCAGATGCCATTGCAGATATGGCTTTAGAAAACTTTATTGAAATGCGCGATAAAGTAGCCGATCAAAAATTTTTATTGCGTAAAAAAATAGAGCAAAAAATTAGCAAACTATATCCCGAAAATTATATTTCTAAATATGCTTTGGTAAGTTTTGGTACTGCACCCTACAAAGATGCATTGGCCATGGGATTTAAGCAAGATGCCCTATTTAAAAAGGTTTTAGCCATTCCCGAAATCGAAAACAATTGTGATAGTCCCGAATCAACACAAAAAATTGAACAATTATTAAAAGAATTTGGATTCATTAATGGATAAGCGCTGGGTTAAAATTGTTTACCAAAGCATTCGGGTCATAGCAATTTATTTTATTGCCATGGAACTTAATTTTTTATGGTTATTTGGATATTCACCAACCATCAATGAATTAAAAAATCCTCCATATGCCATTGCATCCGAAGTTTATTCGTCGGATAGTGTTTTAATAGGTCGTTATTTTAAAGAAAACAGAATTCCTGTAGTTTACGATAGCATTGCTCCTATTGTGTTTAAAGCATTGGTAGCTACCGAAGATGTGCGTTTTTACCAACACCATGGAATCGATTTTTATTCAATAGGATCGAGCATTTGGTCTACTGCCAATGGCGATAAACGAGGCGCCAGTACCATTACCCAGCAATTAGCAAAGAATCTTTTCAGAACCCGAAGCAGAACTTCACAAGGTTTAATCAGATTTATTCCTGGTGTAAAAACCATTGTATATAAAACCAAAGAATGGATTACGGCTTTAAAATTAGAATACCTCTACGATAAAAAAGACATCTTAGAAATGTATTTAAATACGGTGAGTTTTGGAAATAATTCATTTGGAATAAAAGTAGCAGCAAAAAAATATTTCAACAAATTACCCCTCGATTTAAATACTGAAGAAGCAGCCTTGTTGGTGGGTATGTTAAAAGCTACTTCTACCTATAATCCCATTACAAAAAAAGCAAAGGCTTTAGAAAGAAGGAATATCGTATTAGCCCAAATGGCTAAAGATGGCGTTATTTCTGAGCGAAAATTCAACCAAATAGTAAAGCATCCTATTAAATTATCTTTATCGGAAGATGATGAAAAAGATAAAACAAAAGATTCTTATTTGAGAACGGCAGTAGCCAATTACCTCGAAAAATGGTGCGATGACAACGGTTTTGATTTATATGCCGATGGTTTAAAAATATACACCACCATTGATTCAAGAATGCAAAAGCATGGCGAAGAAGCCATGCAAGATTGGATGAAAACATTGCAAAAAAGATTTAGAAATACTTGGCAAAATGAGGCTCCTTGGCGCGATGAGAATGGTGTAGAAATTCCTAATTTCTTAAATACGCTGGCCAAAAGATTACCGCTTTATAATACTTTGCAAGATAAATATGGCGAACAAACAGATTCTATAGAAGCCAAATTAAATGAGAAAAAGCGCATGAAAATTTTCACTTGGAAAGGCGAAAAAGACACGACATTTTCTACTTATGATTCGCTGGCTTATTATGCAAGTATTTTGCAATCTGGTTTAATGACATTAGATCCTTTTACTGGTCATATTAAAACATGGGTGGGTGGTATTAATTATAAATACTTTAAATACGATCATATTAACCAAGCTAAAAGGCAAGCTGGCTCTACCTTTAAGCCATTTGTTTATTTAGCGGCAATTGATAATGGCTACTCCCCTTGCGATAAATTTACCGACAAAGCCATTACCATTAATTACAAAGAAGATGGTGAAGAAAAATCTTGGTCGCCAAAAAATTCGGATTGGAATTTTTCGGGTAAAGAAATGTCTTTAAGATGGGCCATGGGAAAATCTTGTAATTCTGTTACGGCTCAATTAACCCAAGCCATTGGATGGGACAAAGTGGTAGCATATGCAAAAAAATTAGGCATCGAAAGTCCTTTAAAATCTGTTCCCTCTGTTGGATTAGGTTCTAATGATGTAACACTCTATGAAATGATTCGTGCCTATGGTGTGTTTTTAAATACGGGTATTAAAACAGAACCTATTTTAGTAACCAAAGTAAATGACCAAGATGGTAAGTTATTAGCCGAATTTAAACCTAAACAAGAAAGGGTGATTTCTGAAGAAACAGCTTGGTTAATGATACACATGTTCAAAGGTGGCATGGAAGAGCCTGGAGGCACCTCTCAGGCGCTATGGGAGTATGATATTTGGAGTAAAGGAAATGAAATTGGTGGTAAAACTGGAACCACTTCTAATCACTCAGATGGTTGGTATATTGGTATCACGAAAGATTTAGTAACCGGTGTTTGGGTGGGTGCCGATGAAAGAAGCATACATTTTAAAACTTCTGAATATGGCGAGGGTTCTAAAACGGCTTTACCAATTTATGGAAAGTTTATGGAACGCTTATACCACGATCCAAAATTGGGCATCACTTATGGTCGTTTTCCAAAACCTACCGTAAAAATTACCAAGGATTATAATTGTCCTACGCCGCGTCAACGCAACGATACTAGCAGAGTAGATTCAACAAGTATGATGCCCAGCGATTCCTTAATTTTAGAAAGCGAACTATAAAAAAAATCCCGATTTGTTAGATCGGGATTTTTTATGTTATAATTTTTGTAAGAATATTTCGGAATTAACCTTACTTAAATCTCCTAAGTAAGACCACCTAATGCCTTGAATGTATTTATTAAATACGGCATTTACTTCTTTAGGGCTTACCTTATTGATGTTCTCAATAAAGTTATTGTAGTTCTTCCAATTCCCTTTTACTTCGGCCATTCCAAGGCCTAATGTTTGCGCAGCATTGGTTTCTAAACCCATATAATAAGCAGTTAAATAACCACTTTTTTGATCTTTAATTTCTTTTTCAGAAAAACCTTCTTTCTTTAATTTCTTTAATTCGTCTATCATAACCGAAACTGCTTGTTTTGGATCTGTAGTACTTACATAAATATTTGAATAAGGATTGATGTTAGTACTGTAACTAGCAGAAGGTGCATAAGACAAACTTCTTTTAGTTCTAATTTCATCAAATAAATGATCGGCTAATATGCCAAATGCAATTTGCATGGCATATGTTTCGGTAGTACCATAGGCTGGCGCATTCATAATTCCTCTAATATAATTAGTAGCCAATTTGCGGTCTTCTACTTTAATAGTTGATTGCGCAATGCTTAATAATTTAGTTTTAGGAGCAACAAAATTACCCTCAGGCATTTTCTCAGTTAATTTTTTAACCTTTTCGATCAAATCATTGCGATCAATTTTACCAATCACTACTAAAAAACATTGCTTCTTAGAAATAATTTTTTCGTAATGTTTTTTAACTGCTTCCAGTGTTAATTTATTGATACTTTCTTCCGAACCATTTGGCTTTTTATCATAATTTAAATTAGCAAATGCATCGGTCATGGCCATTTCGGTTAAATAAGCATCAGGATTAGAGATAGACTGTTTTATATTAGAAATGGCAGATTCTGTGCTTAACTTAAACTCATCTTCGGGCATTAAAGGTGCATTGATTACATCTTGAAATATAGCCCAAGTAGCATTGAAGTTTCTTTGAATACAAGTCATCATAATATTACCAGCATCTAAGCCAGAAGTACCTTCTATGCTACTACCCATTTTATCTAATTGACGATTAAATTCTTCTTTGGTATAGTTAGCAGAACCACCGGTAGTGGCTAAATCTAAAGCAACAGATTCAATTCCTTCTTGCTCTTTAGCATAATTAGCCGTGCCACCTTTAACAAATAAACGAGCACTCACAATTTGATTGCTGGTAGGTTTATATAATACTTTAAACCCATTCACAATTATTTCTTCTGTATTCGACTTTGATTGCGCCGATACATTATTTACCACTAAAAATCCGATAGCAATAAATAAAATTTTGACTATTTTTTTCATGTATAAATTATTTTTTAACGATGCTAAAGGTGATATTTCTAGCAGCTGTTTTTTCATCATCTGTATTAACATTTACTTGCTTGATTTGGAATTTCTTATTGTTCGTTCCAATAATTCTAGCTGGCGCAATGCCTGCATCTGCTAAAGCCTTTAAGATGGCTTCGTAACGCTCATTACCTGTAGTTTTTTTCTCTCCATCGTGCCAAGTAGCCGAAACATCTATGTTTGCGTTGGGGTTAATATTTAACCATTGAATTAAACTATTTAATTTACTGGCGTTTTCTTCCGCAGTTAATACAGTTTCGTTCATATTGAAGTTTAAAGTATATTCTGGCATAGCTAAAGTGCTCGCAAAAAACTCATCCATTTTTAAAGATTTTTGCATGCCTGTTCTAACCATAGCACCCATTACATAAGGTTGCCCTTTGATGTATTTTCTAACATAATTTTTAATGTCTTCGCGGGTAATTTTTTGCAAGTTATCTTGGTAATTGGTATAGTAACCAATAGTTGCAGAGCACCACCAAAATGTAACGCCATGTATAAATTGCGAAGGTTTTTCCATACTATAAGCTTCCGATACCGCCATTTGATCTTTAGCTGTTTGTAATTGTTCGTCGGTAAAATAATCATCGCTATCCCACGCATTAATATTATTCCATAATACTTGGTAAGCTTCTTTTATTTTTTTAGGATTAGGTACCATAAAGATTTGAATTGGCCCTACGAATTTAGCCGATTGATAACCCACTTGTACTTGAAATGCCAAACCAGTTTCTACTAAATCTTTATACAACTTTGCATTCTTTTGTTGTAAAATAGTCGAGAAAATATCGGCTGCATAAGTCGATTTAAGATCGTTTCTGGTATCTGGACCGTGGTAAGTAAGCATAAATACGGGCACTTGCGCGTTTGGCGATTCTACCACAAACTGCTTTGCATATTCAATTGGCTTAAATGCGGGTATGGGATATTTTTCGAAAGGATCAAAACCAGATGGTTGCCAATCGCCCATTTTTTGTTCTATTTGTTCGAAAACTTTGTTGTGGTCTACATCTCCACAAACAGCTAATAAAGAATTATTAGGCCAGTAATATTTATTTTTGATCACATTCATTTTTTCTGTGGTAGCAGAAAAAATAATTTTATAATCTCCAATTGGATTTTTTCTACTGTAATTATCTTGCCAAACTTCTCTATTACTTTTATCCATTAATGTAAAAAATGGATTCGATTCGGCACGTTGAAACTCCCCAGCAACAACCGGGTTTTCTCTTCTCATTTCGGCTGTATCGAATAGTGGGTAACGGATTGCGCTATTCATAAAATCAATGCCTTCGGCTAATTTATCTTTACTTAAAGTAAAAAAGTAATTTACGCGTTCGTCCGAAGTGGTACCATTAAATGAAATACCTAATTCGTTCACCCTATCTAAAAAAGCTTTTTGGGATGGATACGTTTTGTTTGCTTTAAAAAACATGTGTTCATATAAATGACTCAAGCCATTATATTCCGCATCTTCTGTGTATGCACCATTTTTAACACAAATTTCGATGGTTGCTAATGGAACGTTAGCATCTTCGATGACTAAAATTTCCATACCATTATTTAATTTTTTCATGAAAAAGTTATCGGGTAACTTTTCCTGTGCTTTTGCAACCAATCCTATTCCAGAAATAGTTAACAATACAAGTAGTTTTTTCAACATAAATTTTTTTATATATGGGGCTAATATATTGCTTATTCGGCATTTATTTTGGTAAAAAAAACTTTACAAATGCTATTTTTTTTGAAAAAATGGCATATAAGACTTATAATCAATCTAAATTAGAGATTATTAAATCAAGTATTTATAATAATATTTAAATATGAAAATTGTTGATTATATTTAAAAAGCTAAACCCTATATTCAATTATGAGAAAAATCCTTTATTTATGTGCAATAATCTTGTTTTCAACTATTGCAGCAAATGCCCAAGTAGAAACTTATGCCAATGCATGGTCGAGCAAAAAAGGCAATTTAACAGTAGCTTATTTTAACAATTACCCATACGCCTATTCGAACGATAAAGGTGAATTAACGGGTATTGAAATTGATTTAATTAAAGCTTTTTCGGAGTGGTTATATAACAAGAAAGGCATTGATTTAACTATTAAATATGAGGCTTACGATGATTTTGCAAAGTTTTACGAAAATGTAAAAAACAAAAAAACAACTTCAATTGGTGCCGGATCTGTTACAGTATCTTCAGATAGAGCAAGAGATATCAAATTTTCATCTCCTTATTTAAAGAACAAACCCATTTTAATTTCTGGCGTATCTAGGTTAAGTTTAACCGATGTAAGAAGCATTTCTAAAGAGTTTGCGGGTTTAACTGCTGTAATTGTAAAAAATTCTAATCACGAAAAACTAATTAGTCAAATAAAAGAAAACTATTTTCCTGAATTAAAAATTGAATTAGTTGAATCGCCTCAAATAGTGATTGAAAAAATTAGCAGTGGCGAAAAATATTTCGGCTATGTTGATTTAATTACTTATTGGGCATCTTTACAAAAAGACAGCAAACCCCTTAAAATGCATAGAATTCCGGGTGCTAACTCAGAAAATTTTGCTTTTATTTTCAATAAAAACAGTGATTGGCAAAGTGCTTTCAACGAATTTTTTGATAGTGGTTTAGGCTTTCCTAGTACCGACGAATACAAAGAAATTTTAAGAAAACATGTTGGTTCAGATATTACCAACGCGGTTGCCATAGGCTATTAATTCGATTATTTTCTACCCTTATTTTTTAATGTAAATTGTAAGGGTAGAAAATTTTCAATTCCCTCTCCTAACATAATTTCGTCATCGCCTTTGTATAAAATTACCCTTATTTTTTCCTTTTGAAGGCTTTGATATTCGCTCATTACTTGCAAACATCCACCACAGGGTACAATAAATTCATCTGTAAAATTGCCCCCAGTTTGGGCACAAATGGCAATGGCTTTGATATATTTTTTATCGTTTCTTGCGCCAAATTGAAATAATGCCACGCGTTCTGCACATAAACCACTTGGAAAAGCTGCGTTTTCTTGGTTGTTACCCAATAATATTTCATCATCAGAAATTAAAAGACTGGCCCCTACCTGAAATTGAGAATAAGGAGCATATGCATTAGCCGATGCATTTTTACATGCTAGAACCAATGCTTGTTCTTGTGTATTTAATTCCGATAAATTTAAAGATTGAAACTTTATATTGATATTAACTTCTTGCATAATTTTCGTTTGACTTTTTCCAGTCGTTTAGTTTTTGATCCATTAATTTAAACCATAATTTTGGTACAAGCGCAACTAAAATCATACCTGGGTAACCATTTGGTAATTGTGGACTATATTCGTATTGATTCAACATTTGATAGCGTTTACTAGCCGTCATATGGTGATCGGAATGTCTTTGTAATTGAAATAATAAGTAATTACTAATAATATGATTGGTGTTCCAACTATGTGTTGGATTTACCTTTTCGTATTTACCATCTGCTAATAATTTTCGCTCTATGCCATAATGTTCTATGTAGTTTACTCCTTCCAATATTAAAATAGATAATAGACTACTGGTCAATAAAAATAGTACCATAGCCATATGAAAGTGACCGATGAATATAGAGGATAATAGTGTGATGCCTGCAAATAAAATAAAACTAAAAAGCCACAGACGAATGGCTTCGTTGTGAAGAGAAAAAATCGCTTTTTTCTTAATCGTTAATCGTTGTTTTTCTAAATCCCAAGCACTTTTAAGACCACCAAAAATTGCTTGTGGAAAAAATGCATATAAGCTTTGTCCTTTTTTAGCACTGGATGGATCTATCGGTGTACTCACATTTATATGATGTCCTCTATTGTGCTCTATGTAAAAATGACCATAGCCAACTTGAATAAGTAAAAACTTTGCCAAAAATCTTTCCGTCGGATTATTCTTATGCCCTAATTCGTGTGCAACGGTAATGCCTATGCCACCATTAATAATCATAGTAGAAATAGTAATACCAATCCATTCGATACTGCTCAGTTGCTTAACGGTTATGAAATAGCAGATATAAGCAAACACCAAAGTTTGCACAATGACCCAAACAAAAGTGATGTACTTGAAATAATGTTTATTTAAATACTTGTGTTGAAATTCAGGATTGATGTTACTATTATCGGTTCCTACCATATAGTCTAGGATTGGCATAATAGCAAAAACAAAAATAGCTGGTATTAAAAAATAAAATCCAGAAAGTTGAATGGAAGCTAATACCATGAAGGGTATGAGGAATGCCAGTAAATAACCTAAAGAGGAAATTTTTCTCATGCTTTATTAATATTTTAATATTGTCAATATTAAATATACTAAAATAGCAATTGATAAATGCAATTCTTAGTTAAATCTATAATTTGCTTGTTGTATGATGGGTGTTTTTAATAAGGAAACACCTAGTATTGGTTCTTTTAAAATGGTATTGGCTAAATCAACCCAATCTGGATTAATAGCCCTAATTAATTTCTCTTTTTGTGCCCTTGTCCATTGTTTAAGCATTAATAAACGGTCTTTAGCTTGAAATGCACTATTGAATGCTTCGAAATAGACTAATCGGGTATTGGATTCGGTATAACCTTCGAATAAATCTGGTTTAATTTTATGGGTTTTAGAAAATTGAATGATATCTTCTGTAATACCTATTTCTATAGCTGTTCTATTGGCATTAGTGATAAAATAAAGGTATTTAACCTCGGTAGTAATACTGGTTTTTGGTGATTTAATTTCTTGATTAATGATCATAGCTAAAAATTTTAGTTGTTTTTTAAATATTTATTACTAATTTTATAAGCAATAATACTAACATTTTTAGCAAATCCAAAATAATTATGAAAAAAATTAGCGCTAATATCAAGTTTCTAAGGAAAAACAAAGGTTTAACTCAAGAGCAATTTGCCACCGAAATTGGCATAAAAAGGTCTATGGTGGGTGCATATGAAGAAGATAGAGCCAGTCCAAAAATGGAAAATATCAAAGAAATTGCTAATTTTTTTGGTATTTCTGTAGATGAATTGGTGAGTGAAAGAATTACGGCCAAATGGTTAGAAGAAAAAGCCAAAAGAGTACAAAACGAAACCGAATTAAAAGCAGGTAATTTAAGGGTATTAAGCATTACCGTTGATTCAGATAATAACGAAAATATTGAATTAGTGCCCGTAAAAGCAAGTGCTGGTTACCTCAATGGCTATGCCGATCCAGAATTTGTAAAAGAATTACCTAAATTTCATTTACCCATATTGCAAAATGGAACCTTTAGAGCCTTTGAAATTAAAGGAGACTCTATGTTACCCCTATTTCCTGGAAGTATTGTGGTAGGCGAGTTTATAGACGATTGGAAGACCATTAAATCTAACGAAACCTATGTAGTGGTTTCCAAAAATGATGGTATTGTTTATAAAAGAGTAGTCAATAAATTAAAAGATCAAAAACAATTATTATTAAAGTCTGATAATAAAGTATACGATCCATATACCATTACAGTCGACGAAGTAATTGAAATTTGGAAAGCGAAAGCGTATATCAGTATGAATTTTCCAGAACCAGATAACGATACCAGCATCGAAAAATTAACCGGTATGATGATGGAAATGCAAAAGAAAATTAATTCGATCCAAAAAGATTAATTGCAGAATATTATTTAAAGCAAGAAATAAGTTCCTAATCCAAGGATCAATAAGAATCCAATGGTATCGGTAAATGCAGTTAATAAAATCGAAGATGCTACAGCTGGGTCAAAACCTAATTTCTCTAATATTATAGGAACAGAAGCCCCTATAATGCCCGCTAGTATTAGGTTTCCTAGCATGGCTAAAAATACAACTACGCCTAACATAGCCGAATGATTATTAAACATAGCTACTATAGCTACCATCATTCCAAAAAATAATCCGTTGAAAACACCAACGATTAATTCTTTTGAAATGGTTTGAAATATTTTAGAATCGGGTAAGGTATTTAAAGATATACGACGAATGGTAACGGCAAGTGCTTGGGTACCGGCATTGCCTCCCATTCCTGCAATGATGGGCATAAAGGTTGCCAATAAAGTAATTTTTGCAATCGTATCTTGAAACATAAATACAACAGAACTCGCTAAAAAAGCAGTAGCCATATTTACTACCAACCAAGGCATTCTACTTCTTAATGCTGCTTTCCAATTACCACTTAATTCCTCTTCGTCCGAAACGTTGGCAATCTTTAAAATGTCTTCGGTTGTTTCTTCTTCTAATACGTCGATAACATCATCAAAAGTAACAACACCTAATAAAACATGACTTTTATCTACAACAGGAATACCTGGTAAGTTATATTGCGAAAGCATTTGCGCCACTTCTTCTTGATCGGTATCTGTTTGTACATAAATTAATTCTTCATCATATAAAGCATCAATTCTGATATGCGCTTTAGCTTTGATCAAGTTTTTTAAAGAAACCGTACCCACCAATCGATCGGCATCGTCTACCACATAAATTGCATAAAAAGCCTCAATCTCTTCCGATTGTAAAGCCACTTCTTCGAGTGCTTCTTTTTTGGTTAAAGAGCAATGAATTTTAACAATTTCGGTGGTCATTAAACCACCCGCAGAATCTTCGGGGTAAACTAATAATTTACGAATTTCTGCCGCATCTTCTTCATCAATTCTATCTAAAATTTCATCTCGTTTAGATTCTGATAATTGACTCACAATATCTGTTGCATCGTCATAAGATAATTCTTCGACAATGTTAGTGACTAAATCGGAGTGTAAACTTTCTAGTAATTTTTCGGGATGCGACTCTGGATCCATTTCAGATATTGCTTCGGAAGCGATATCAATGGGTAATAATTGAATAATGCGGTGACGCTTTTTTTCTTTTAAAAGTTCTAATATAAATGCGATTTCGGTTGGATGTAATTCTTCCAGAAAGGCCTTTAAATTTTCTTCTGGCCCTTCAAATAGAACTTCTATCTTTTCTAAATCTAATAATATGTCGTCTTTTTGTTTCAAGCCACTAAAATACTGCCGATTATTGAGAAATCCCTATTATATGTCAAAAAAAAATCCTTAAGGGCTTAGCTTAAGGATTTTTTTTAATGTAATGTATGTTTTATTGTTGCACAATCATGGCAATAGTTAAAGCACGGTTTACAGCGCTCGTATTCTCTATATTTTCAACAACAAAGATCCCTTTTTTGCCTTTAATAGTTTGAAAAGCGATAATTGAACCAATTTTGAGTTTATTGATTTTAGTGTCAGTTAAATTAACTGCATATTTTTGTAAAATAGAATCATTTTGCACCTCATCTACTAAATCGTGGGTCAATGAATCAGTGATATTTTTGAAAGTTGTCCCATTTTTAATGGTCCAATCTAATAATTCTGGCCAAGGGTTTTCTGTTGTAATGGGATTCGAAAACACAGTGGCTGCTGGAGAGGCAATAGAATTAGAATCTGTTCTGATATTGCCTGTGCCATAATAATAAAGAAAATCTACGCTGTCTTGTCTCTTTTTAGCAGTATCTAAAATATAGGTTAAACCCGTAATGGTATTAATAAAAGGATGACCTGCTAATGATTTTGGCGTATTTCTATCTGTTAAATAAATAGCGCCATATCTATTAATTGGAAAGTATTTAGGGCCTTGAGGTGGTTCCTCTTCTTTACAAGCAAATAGTATGATTGTCATTAATAAATAAATGAATAGCAATCCTTTTGATGTTTTCATATTTTATAATTGTGATTTTAAATAAATGGTACTTTCTGGTCCTTTATTCGCCAGCAAATCAAAAATACTTAAATTTTCAATAAATCCATTTTTCGAATCAAATACTTGCATATAAGGCTTAATTTTAGAAGGGTATTGGAAGTTTTCAACTATTGGATCTAAATTGATTTGTGGCGATAATTTGAGTAGTTTATTAATTGTTTCGAGTATAGCTAAATTATATTCCCATAAAAATTCATAGTTTTTATTTGCATAAAAAGGATAAAAATGATGCTCATAAAATTCAAAATAAGGCGATCTTCTATAACTTGATTCTAAACTTTTCCAATGTTTTTTTTGCCATGGTTCTTCGTAAGCAATCGGAATCGCTTTATAAAAACGATCTGCCGGTGCAATTTTACCAGTTGGAATCACTAATAGTAAAGGTCCATTGGCCGAAGCAATGAGCGTTCTATTTCTTTCCGTCCTTCTATCGTAATATTCCTCAATATTTAAATTGATGGTATCTAATTGAGCAAAAAGACCATATTGCCGAATAGAGGGTAAGTAATTTAATTGCATGATTTATTTTAAAAACGGAACATTTAAATTGAAAAATCGAAAATAATGCATTTTTTTAGGATTTATATAGAAATCTTGGCTAATTTCAGGCTTTAATTAAGCAATTATATGAAAGTTATTGTTCGACTCTTCGTGCTATTATTTGTGTTGGTGTTTGCCAATGCCAGTTTTGCAAAAAAACTAAAAGCCAATTTTTCTTATTATACTTTTAATACACCAGATGCAAAGCCTTATATAGAAACCAATATATCTATTCTAGCTAGTTCTGTTAATTTCACCAAAATAGCGCCAGGAAAATTTCAAGCAAGTGTTAATGTGCGCGTGCGTTTTTATATTCAGAGAGAAGAATTAAAGAGCCAAGAAACCTATAATTTATTATCGGCTATTGTAACTGATACTAGTCAATTACAATTTCAATTTATAGATCAAAAAAGATATCCGCTTGGTAATGGAGATTATACCATTGAATTATCGCTTTCAGATAATAATGATGTTCAAAATAAAGTCTCTTTAAAAGAAAATTTTAAAATTGATTTTCCAGCTGGTCTTATTCATTTTTCGGATATCGCTTTATTAGAATCTTATACAAAAGAGCAGAACAATAGTGTTTATAGCCGAAATGGCTATACCCTAACCCCTATGGTTGATAATTTTTATCCAACCAATATTCATCAACTTAAATTTTATAATGAAATATATAATACGCAAACTTTAGCGCCCAATGAGCAATTTTTATTGACTTATTATTTAGAATTTGATGGAGGTGCCAAACTCAATTCATTTATTCAACAACAAAAAATTAGTGCTAAAAATGTAATTATTAATTTAGGTGAATTTGATATTACAGAATTACAAAGTGGTAATTATAATTTAGTGATCGAATTGCGCAATAAAATGAACGAAGTTATTGCCTATAAAAAATGTTATTTTCAAAGAAGCAATAAATCTTTAGGTAAAGATTTAGAAGCGGTTACTTCTTTAGCTATTAATAATTCTTTTGCGGCTAATTATACTTTAAGCCAAATGAAAGACCATATAGCTTGTTTAAAGCCTATTTCAACACAAAACGAACTGGCCTACGAAAAAACTTTAATGGCCAATTTAGAATTGAATCAAATGAAGCAATTTTTAGTGTATTTCTGGACAAAAAGAAATCCTGCTGAAGCTGCAAACGCTTGGTCTAATTACGAGTTAGAGGTACAAAAGGTGAATAATTCTTATGGTTCGAAAATAAACAAAGGCTACGATACCGATAGAGGATATATATATTTAAAATATGGTGCTCCCAATGTAGTGAGAACAAGTGAAATGAATGTGAGGGCTTTTCCATATGAAATTTGGAGATATTATAAAATTGGCACCTTTACGAATAAAAGATTTGTGTTTTTTAGTCCAGATAATTTGAAAAACGAAATGGTTCTATTGCATTCCGACATGTTTGGTGAGCGTTACGATCCACAATGGAAATATAAAATTTTATCGAGGTCTATGAAAAATAATCCAGACGAAGTTGATCCCAATTCGGATGACAATTTCGGAGATAAATTAGATGCAGATTTCAATGACTAAATTGTTCTCAAAACTTACCATTTTTCTTCTAAACGGCATTGCTAGATTGCCATTTGGCGTTTTGTATTTCTTTTCTGATTGCTTATATATATTGGTTTATAAGGTTTTGGGCTATCGTAAAAAGGTAGTTAGGTTAAACTTAGCGCAATCTTTTCCGAACAAAAATGCGCAAGAATTAGGACAAATTGAGCGCGACTTTTACCGTAATTTATGTGATACCATTATCGAAACGGTTAAGTCTACCCATATTACCGAACAAGAAGTAAAAGATAGGGTCAGCCTAATTAATGAAGCATATGTAGCCGATCTTTATGCCAACAACAAAAAGATATTTGCCATGCAAGGTCATTATGCAAATTGGGAATGGCCTGCCCTAGCCTGGTGTTTATTGTATCCAGGTAAATCTATTGGTATTTATAAGCCTTTGTCTAATCCTTATTTTGATCAATATTATTTCGACTTTAGATCGAGGTTTGGCATGCAACCTGTAGCCATGAACGATGTGGCTAGAACCCTTATTGCTAAAAGGAATGAAGCATATACCTTAGGTATTATTTCGGATCAAACACCCGTTGATACAGATGCGGCTTATTGGACAACTTTTTTAAATCAGCCAACTGCTGTATTTTTAGGTACAGAAAAATTAGCAAAACAATTTGATGCCACTATTTTATTTTTAAAAGTGAATCGAATTAAAAGAGGTTATTACGAAATGGAAATGGTGCCTATTTGTGAAAATCCTAAAGAAACCGATTTATATGAAATTACCGAAAAACATGTTCGCTATTTAGAATCTATTATATTAGCAAAACCTGCAGATTGGTTGTGGTCTCATAGGCGATGGAAACACCAACCATCGGCAGAAAACAAACAAAAATTCCAGTTATAATGAAGCAGAATCCCAGTGTTGCAGTTGTCATATTAAATTGGAATGGTCAAAAATTACTCAGCGAATTTTTACCATCTGTTGTGGCGCATACCCCTGCTCCAACGGCTATAATATTAGCAGATAATGCTTCTACAGACGAATCTATTGCTTGGACTGAAACGAATTATCCAGCTGTTATTACCATAAAAAATCAAGCAAATTTGGGTTTTGCAGCAGGTTATAATTTAGCATTAGCCAATTTAAACTACGATTATTTTGTGCTATTGAATTCGGATGTAGCAGTTACCGAAAACTGGATAAATCCTATTATTCAATTAATGGAAAACGACGCTAAAATAGCGGTTTGTCAACCAAAAATTTTAAGTTATCGATCGCCCGAAAGCTTCGAATATGCTGGGGCTGCAGGTGGTTATATGGATTTATTGGGCTATCCATTTTGTAAAGGCCGAATATTTGAAACCCTTGAAAACGATTCGGGTCAATACAATAGTAATGAAGAAATTTTTTGGGCATCGGGTGCTGCGTTTTTTATAAGAGCCGACTTATTTAAATTAGCTGGCGGATTTGATAAAGATTATTTTGCCCATATGGAAGAAATTGATTTGTGTTGGCGATTAAAAAATATGGGTTACAAAATTATGGCTTGTAATGAGTCTACCGTATACCATTTAGGTGGCGGTACTTTAAGCGAAACAAACCCGCAAAAAACTTATCTAAATTTCAGGAATAGCCTATATACCTTAAGAAAGAACCTTCCACTACATACTGCATTTGGCTTGTTATTTATTCGACATGTGCTCGATTTAGTGGCTTTATTTAAGTTTTTATTAACAGGGAAATTTAAACATGCTTTTGCAATTAATAGAGCTCATTATGCTTTTTTAATGAATCAGCGAACTTGTGTAAATAAGAGAAAAGACTTGTTGAAATTGTTTAAGAAAAGTAATAAAACAGGACAATACAAAAGAAGCATTGTTTACGATTATTATATTTTAAAAAAGCGAAAGTTTTCTGATTTATCAGTCAGAAACTTTTTCAGATAAAAAATAATTAATGGCCAAGCTGTAACTTTTAAATCCAAATCCAGCAATAATACCGAGGCATTTTTTGGCTGTCAATGATTCGTGACGATAAGCCTCTCTAGCATAAATATTACTAATATGCACTTCAATTACTGGGCTTTCGATAGCCGAAATGGTATCTGCTAATGCCACCGAAGTATGCGTATAACCCCCTGCATTCAATATAATTCCATCCGCATAGAAACCAACTTCTTGAATTTTGTTTATTAATTCACCTTCCACATTACTTTGATAATATTCGAATGATATGCTTGGATAGTCTTTTTTAATTTGTTCATAATATTCTTCAAATGGTTTTTCTCCGTATATTGTGGTTTCTCTTTTACCAAGAAGATTTAAATTTGGTCCGTTGATGATGCAAATTTTCATAAATTATGGATTGGAATTCTGCTAAAAAAAGTTTTAAATCGTATTTGCAATTAGAGCGATCTCTTTCTGTTCATTCAATTAGCGCTTATCTTCATGATTTAGATAAACTCACCCAATATTTCGAATTGAATCAACAAAAAATCAGCCCCCTTGCTGTTACCAGCAAAGATATAAAAGATTTTTTGGTATGGATTAACCAATTGGGCATGACAGCCAGTTCGCAATCGCGTATTTTATCAGGAATTAAAGCTTTTTATAAATTCTTAAACTTAGAAGACCTTATTTTAGTAGATCCTGCTAGTTTAGTGGAAGCACCTAAAATTGGCCGAAAGCTCCCCGATACGCTCTCCATTGACGAAATCAACACATTGATAGATGCAATCGATTTAAGTACGCCAGAAGGCACCAGAAACAAGGCTATGCTAGAAACATTATATGCTTGTGGTTTGCGTGTCTCCGAATTAATCAATTTAAAAATTTCAAACTTACAATTGAACATTGATTTTTTAAAAGTGACCGGTAAAGGTGATAAAGAAAGATATGTACCCATTGGTCCACAAGCACAAAAAATGATTGAACTTTATCGTTTATCAATTCGGAATCATTTGGATATTAAAAAAGGCCAAGAAGATTATTTATTTTTAAACAGAAGAGGCAGCAAATTGAGTCGGGTAAGCGTGTTTACCATTATTAAAGCACTGGCTATTAAAGCAGGTATTCACAAAACCATTAGCCCGCATACCTTTAGGCATTCGTTTGCTACGCATTTGGTAGAAGGTGGCGCCGATTTAAGAGCAGTGCAAGAAATGTTAGGCCACGAATCTATTACTACGACCGAAATTTATACGCATTTAGACCGTAGTTATTTAAGAGAAACCATTGTCGAATACCATCCCCGCAATAAAAGAAGTCGTCATCAGAATTAAATTTTTCGAGCACTTACAAAACGATTTTTTCCTTTAAAATCTTGGAAAATTTGAATATACTCAAAGGCATGACTTGCAAGCAATGCTTGTGTTTGAGCAGCAAATGATTCGTTAATTTCGAAATATAAAAACCCATTTGGATTTAAAAATTGTTGTGCTATTTCTGTAATTCTTTCGTAATATTTTAATGGCTCCTGATCAGCTACAAATAAAGCCAGGCTTGGTTCATAGTCTAATACATTTTTATGCATTTGTAATTTTTCGGACTCCAAAACATAAGGCGGATTACTAACAATCAGGTCAAATTTTTGCTTAGGTTGAAATGCAAATATATCTGCTTCTACTAAGGACACCTCAACTGCATGTTGTTTTACATTAAGCGAAGCTACTTGTAATGCGTCTGCCGAAATATCTAATCCTGTTACATTCCAAAGGCTCCGCTCCTTTTTTAAGGAAATTGGAATGCAAGCAGATCCAGTTCCAATATCAATCACATCTAACGTATGTTGGTCGTGATTTTTTAAAATTAATTGCACAAGTTCAACCGTTTCGGGTCGAGGAATTAATACATTTTTATTAACCGTAAATTTTAAATCGTTAAAATAACTATAGCCTAAAATGTATTGTATGGGTTGATGTTGTAATAATTGAAAACTAATAAAATCTAATTGTTCGAATAAAGAAGCAGATAATAAATCGTTTTCGTTCAGAATTAGTTTAATGCGATCATAACCCAAAACCTCTCTAAAAACCATAGCCGTAATGGTTTCGGCTTCTTCAGGCTCATAAACCTTTGTTAAAAGGATTTTGAAATTTTGATAGGCTTCTTTAAGCGTTCTTATCTTTGAAAACATCTTCAAAACTAATAAAAAAAGCTATTTTTACAGGATGTTTCCAGAAAGTAAATTTATGGATCGCGCCTTGGCGCTAGCAGCGCTTGGATTAGGTAAAACTAGCCCAAACCCATTGGTCGGTGCTGTTATTGTTTACCAAGATGAAATTATTGGCGAAGGCTATCACGAATGCTATGGTCAAGCGCATGCAGAAGTGAATGCGATCAATCAAGTATTGCACAATTTCCCTCAAAATGCTTCAGATTTATTAGCCGAGGCAACGCTATATGTTACTTTGGAGCCTTGTAGCCATTTTGGTAAAACACCTCCATGTGCCGATTTAATCATTAAGCACCAATTAAAAAATGTAGTGATTGGCTGCTTAGATCCAAATGAATCGGTGAATGGAAAAGGCATAGCAAAATTAAAAAGTGCTGGAATTAATGTTGTTTTTCCTTTTAAAGAAAAAGAATGCCAATTAATTAATCGTCGATTTTTTACTTATCATCAAAAACAAAGACCCTATATTATTTTAAAATGGGCACAAAGTTCGGATGGTTTTATAGGATTAATAAACGAGAAAACAGCTATTAGTAATACCGAAAGTTTAACGCTTTCACACGAATGGCGTAGTCATGAAGATGCTATTTTAATTGGCACTAATACCGCATTAATAGACAATCCTAGCCTAACTACAAGACATGTGGAAGGCAAAAATCCCATCAGAATTATTATTGACAAAACTTTAAAAATTCCGCAGCATCATGCAATTTTTAAAGATGATGCCAAAACAATTATTTTTAACGAACACCGAACCGAAACGCTTGGTCATATACAATATATAGGAATAGAATTTTTAGGATTATTACCTCAAATGATTTTATATCAATTATATATTTTAGGAATACAATCCCTTATTATAGAAGGTGGCGCTTACACTTTAAACGAATTTATTCGCTATCAATTATGGGACGAAGCCCGAATAATCACCGCTACAGATTTAAAATTAAAAGAAGGCCTAAGTGCTCCAAAACTAACAGGAACAATTATTTCAGATACAAGCCTTGCAAATAATCAAATACAAATAATCACCATATGATTGCCATTTTAATTAGTATTGTTCTTTCTGCCTCATTGGTATTTTGTTTTAAATATTTCAACAAAAACAATATTAATAACACACAAGCCATTTCCTTTAATTATGTGGTTGCTGCTTCATGGGGTTTTATTTTAAATCCAAATCAATATTTTGGAATCGATTACATTCATGCTACTTGGTTTTATTCTGCCTTATTTTTTGGATTTTTATTTATTGCTGTTTTTAAATTAATGGCTATAGGTGTTGAAAAAAATGGCATAATGGCTGTTTCTGTAGCCCAAAAGATGTCGCTGGTATTACCTGTATTATTTAGTATTTGGGCCTACTCCGAAAGTTTTGGAATGCTAAAAATGGCCTTTTTACTACTTGCATTAGTTTCGGTTTACTTTACGGCAAAACCCAGCGTTGATCCATCTACAAAAAAATCAAATAGCATCTTCATTCCAATTTTTATTTTTATAGGAAGTGGCTGCGTAGACATTGCTATTAAAATTACCCAATCTTACTTTAGCCAAATAGTTCCCATTTCTGTATTGCTCACTTGCATATTTGGGGCAGCAGGTGTAATTGGTTTTGCGCTACTATTCAAAGAAAAAAATAAAATACAATTGGCAGCTATTATAGGGGGTGTTGTATTAGGATCTTTTAATTATTTTGCCACTTATTTTTTAATGAAAGCCCTATCTAGCAATACTTTGGAGAGTTCTTTGGTATTTGCGATTAATAATATGGGTGTTTTATTATTTTCTGCATTTGTAGCAGCCATTGTATTTAAAGAACAAATAAGTAAAATAAATTGGCTTGGAATTTCCTTAGCCATTATAGCTATTCTGGGATTATATTATTCGACACAAACTAATGGATGATATTTATTACAGTATAGCTAAAGATGCGGAGGGAATTTACAAAGACAAAGGCAGTAAATTTATAGGCATAGCCAAGCAATTTTCGCAAGAAGAAAACTTAAAATCAATTTTAGATACCATTAAAAAAGAACACAGTACCGCAAGGCATTTTTGTTATGCTTATAGATTGGGTATTAATGGAGAAATATTTAGGGCTAATGATGATGGCGAACCGGCTGGAAGTGCTGGAAAACCTATCTTAAACACCCTTTTATCGGCTCAAATAACCAATGTACTTGTGGTAGTTGTTCGTTATTTCGGAGGCACTTTATTAGGCGTTCCAGGATTAATTAATGCCTACAAAGAAGCTAGTTTTGCTGCTTTAGCAAATGCCGAAAAGAAAGAATGTATAGCCGAAGATATTTATACTATTACATTTGATTATGAAAATTTAAATACGGTAATGAAAATACTCAAAGTAGCCAAAATTCAAATTAGTAATCAAATCATTGATCAAATTTGTACATGCGAGCTAATTATCAGGAAACAATTAAAAGAAGAAATACTATTGAAATTAAAAAAGCATTGCCTTCAAATTCAATATTTAAAGACATTATAGCCTATGAGCGATATTAAAATAGCTGCATCAGAATTAATCTTAAATGAAGACGGAAGTATTTATCACTTACACTTACATCCCGAACAAATTGCACCAACTATTATTACGGTTGGAGATCAAGATAGAGTGGCTGCCATTTCTAAACATTTTGATGCAATTGAACATAAAGTAGAAAATAGAGAGTTTTTTACCCATACGGGTCGTATTGGAAATTTACCAATAACGGTATTATCAACCGGTATTGGTACCGACAATATTGATATTGTATTTAATGAATTACATGCTTTAACTGCTATCGATTTCAACAAGTTGACTTATTTAAAAGAGCCTAAAAGCCTTGATATTATTAGATTAGGCACTTCTGGTGCTTTAATTCCAGCCATTCCATTAGATACTGTTTTGCTTACCGAATATGCAATTGGTTTAGAAGGCTTA
>CAIKLP010000092.1 GCA_903828245.1 uncultured bacterium
CGGATCATGAAATGATTTAACAAGAACGAAGCTGTGGAAAAATTTTTGGACCTCCAAAATATAGAGCAGCGATGGCTGGTTCGTGTGATATTTTTGAGCAATCCAGCCAGCTAATGGATTGCCCATCGTATACCACATGCTTCCAAAATACACTACCCAGCCCGAGAGAAACCCAAAAACTGATCCAATAGCAATGTTCCTACGACTATTAATTAACACAGACACCACCGGAATAATCAAAATCATAATGCCTACCGGCCTAGTCAAGGACAGAAAGAAAGCAGCAATCCACGCGAGCCAAGGTCTAGCACTATCACCAAACACTAAAAAGCATACAAACAAGAGGAAAAACAATGATTCGGAAAAACCAATCCAAAATGTCATTGAACTCGGCAAAAGTATATTTGCTAAAACTATGCTCCATGCCACTCTCAGAGACATGGTTCGCGCCGCCCATCTAAAAAGCAATAACAAACCTATGGCCCAAAACCCCATACTGATCAATGCCGAAACAAACGGGCTCCAATACAACCCGGATTCATAAATTCCATCATATTTTCCACATCCAAAGATCCGCAAGAGCATCGGCCACGCTGGATACAATGCAGTGAACGCAGGCAATGAATTGCTGTAGCCATCTGAAGCTAGATCCAGATAACCAAAATTGTCAAAATGATAAAACTGAAGTAAAGCTGATTGAATAACGGCGCTTTTCGCAATTCCAACATGTTTTTTTTGCACTATTTTATCTAACACTGGAGTTCCAAGAAATGAAATAACATAAATCATCATCTTCAGCACGAGAACATAAAAAAAGAAACTCCGAATAAGTTTAACTTGACTACACGAAGCCTTATCACATTCGCTTTTATTATTAACAGAGCAGTAGAAATTGCATTTACCCTCCAATTTTTTTAAAGCAACAAAGTATTGATATAGACGATCCACGTTGCGCACTTGTTTAGTTTTCAACCCACCAAATATTTGCTTGAAAAATTAACTTAATATTTAAAACCGAAATATACCAATAAATTTAAGTTTTTTAGTCACACAACAAAACGGGAGATTTTATTAAATTGTTCGAAAGTTAATTAAAAACACGCAAAAAGGACCAGCCGTATCGACTGATCCTTTGATTTAGCGTTTGAAATTAACAGCAAATTAGCGTTTAAATTTAAGGATTGCAGTCAACTCTGATGTCCGAATACCTTGGCGACGTAGAAATATTTACACATGCCCACTCTTGATTGTGAGTCTTAGTGCATTTCCCAGAGAATGATTGACGAAGACCGAGGCCAATTAACATACCAGGCTTGCAACTTTTTCCCCAGGGAATGTAAGACTTTTGACACTTTCCACCCATTTCTATTACTTCGGTGCATCCACCACCTGACGAACACCCAGAAGTATTCTGCGTGGGCGGTTTCACCGTGTCTACGCACACGTTCCACCCAAGAGCCAATGCAGATGGTGCGATAAGAGCAGCAATAACAATTGCAGTAACTAATTTTTTATTTTTGTTATCTGTCATATACCTTATTTTAGTTTACTAACTATTTTTTAACCGAAAACTTGTTTCTAATAATTTTTACAATAGGGGTAAGGAATACTGTCAAGAGAACGAATACAATTACAGATTTGAACGCTCCGCGAGAAATGAAGCTTTTTCCATGTCTTTTCGTTGACTCTGCAATTTCCAGCTCGAAACGGGCGA
>CAIKLP010000093.1 GCA_903828245.1 uncultured bacterium
AATGTAATTTCTGGTAAACAAGCTTTAGAAAAACAATTTACAGCTTATGCTAATTCATCAGAAGATTTAAAAGTAGCTTACGCAAATGTAATGACCAATACCGATAAATTATATGACGACTACAAACCATATGTAGTAAGAGGCTTATATTTATCAACTGCAGGTATGTCTACCGTAAGTGTAATGATGGCTAATTCATTTAAATCTTTAGGAGATATTTTAATCAAAACACCTATCGATACAGCGGCATTAAACAAGCAAGTACAAAGGCTTAAAGCTAATATCGACGGACAATACAAAGATTATGTTCCTGCAACAGATCAAAAAATATTTGCTGCCTTATTAACTATTTATTACCAAGATATTCCAGCAGATCAACAACCTGCAGTTTTAGCAGAAATCATCAAAAAATACAAAGCGAAAACACCCGAAGCAGCTTTCGAAAAATTTGCAGAAGCAGTATTCAAGCGCTCTATATTTACTTCAAAAGAGCGTGCAGCTGCATTCTTAGCAAATCCTACCGCAAAGGCTTACCAAGCAGATCTTTTAGTTCAATACATTAATAAAATGATGGACTTTAGAAATACCTATATGAGTACGGTAATGGCTATCAATGCTGGCTTAGCAAAAGAGAAGAAAGCATACATTGCTGGTTTATTAGCAATGGATCCAACTAAATTAGTTTATCCAGATGCCAATTCTACCATGCGTGTGAGTTATGGTAAAGTAGCTGGCTATACGGCAAAAGATGCGGTGGTTTATAATTATTATACAACAGACAGGGGCTTATTAGAAAAATATAATCCTGCAGACGAAGAATTTGTGTTGCCTGCAAAATTAGTTTCGCAATTGAAACAAAAAGATTTTGGCATGTATGCTAACGAAAAAGGGGAGTTACCTATTTCGTTTTTAACAGACAATGATATTACGGGAGGAAACTCTGGAAGCCCTGTAATCAATGGCAATGGCGAGTTAATCGGTGCTGCATATGATGGAAACTGGGAAGCCATGACTGGCGATTTAGTGTTTGATAAAAACTTTAAGCGTACCATTGTGGCCGACATTCGTTATATCTTATTTATCGTAGATAAATATGCGGGTGCAACTAATTTAATTAATGAAATGACCTTGGTTAAATAATCCAATTTCAATAAATAAAAAAGGGATGGTAATTTTACCATCCCTTTTTTTATGCCTATAAAAAATTAATATTTAAAAGTGCCGAACTCCGACTCTATGGTTAATTGCTTTGCATCGGAAGCTTCCACTCGACCAATTATTTGCGCAGCTACATTAAATGATTTAGCTATCTCAATGATGCTTTGTGCGATAGTTTCATCTACATAAATCTCCATTCGATGACCCATATTAAATACTTGATACATCTCTTGAAATGCTGTACCAGATTGCTCTTGAATCAATTTAAATAATGGTGGAATTGGAAATAAATTATTTTTGATGATGTGTACATTATTTACAAAATGTAAAACTTTGGTTTGACCACCTCCGCTACAATGCACCATGCCATCTATTTGCGTAGGGAATTGATCCAGTATTTTTTTGATGATAGGAGCGTAGGTGCGAGTGGGAGACAACACTAATTTGCCCGCTGTAATTTTACCATAGTTTTCAATTTCAATTTCATCTGTTAAATTCAATCCTCCAGAAAAAACTAAATCGTAGGGTACTGCTGGGTCGAAGGTTTCGGGATATTTAGCTGCAATTGTTTTATTGAAAACATCGTGTCGAGCCGAGGTTAAGCCATTACTTCCCATGCCACCATTGTATTCGCTTTCGTAAGTCGCTTGTCCAAACGAAGCCAAACCAACTATTACATTTCCGGCTTTAATTTTATGATTCGAAATAACTTGTTTTCTAGGCATTCTACAGGTTACGGTAGAATCAACTATGATGGTACGCACTAAATCGCCTACATCGGCTGTTTCGCCGCCTGTGGAGTAAATTTCCATCCCATGTGATCTTAATTCTGCTAATACCTCTTCGGTGCCATTGATAATGGCAGCAATCACTTCACCAGGGATTAAATTTTTATTTCTTCCAATGGTAGAGGAAAGCAAAATATTATCGACCGCACCCACACACAATAAATCATCGGTGTTCATGATGATGGCATCTTGTGCAATGCCTCGCCAAACACTGATATCGCCAGTTTCTTTCCAATAAGCATAGGCCAAAGAAGATTTGGTACCTGCACCATCGGCATGCATAATATTACAATAGTCGGGGTCTTTACCTAAAATATCGGGAATGATTTTGCAAAATGCTTGTGGAAAAATCCCTTTATCAATATTACTAATGGCTAAATGGACATCTTCTTTAGAAGCACTTACTCCGCGTAGGTTATATCTTTGGTCGCTCATAAAATAACAAAGGACAAATATAATTATTTGTCCTTTGATAATCGTGTTTAAATATGGATTAAGGTTTCTTTCTTACAGGCACTGTTGTAGCAGGTGCTTTAGCAGGTGCAGCAGCTGGCGTAACTACCGCCGCTGGTTTTGTCACTGCAGGAGCGGTAACCGGCGCAGCAACAGGTAAAACAGCTTTTGCTGGGCTTGTAACATTAGGCGCAATCGCTTTTGGCGTGTTTGCTTTTGGTGCTACTTTTTTACCTGCGTCTGGTAATTTTGCTGCCTCTTTTGGAACATAATCTTCAGAAATAATAGAGAATGAAGTACGACGATTTAAAGCGTGCAGTTCTTCAGGACAGCTAACCCCATCTTTACATTCATTTAATAATTTAGATTCTCCATAACCTCTAGGTTTTAATCTTTCAGATTCAATTCCTTTAGATACTAAATAGTTTACTACTGATTGTGCTCTGCGTTGAGATAACTCATTGTTATAAGTTGAATCTGATCTGGAGTCGGTATGTGAGGCGATTTCAATGACAAATGTTGGATTGTCTGATAATGTTTTTGTAATCGAATCTAATCTTTCAATAGATTCTGGTTTTAAATCTGCGCTCGCTAAATCGTATAAAATTCCTTTAATGATAATTTCTTTCAGTGGGATAGGATTCAATTTAAAGTTTAATTCGAAATCTTTAGATTCTTTTAGACCATAAGTAGAAGTTTCTGCCACATCTCCAAAGAAGCGATATTTAGATGCACTTAATTGATAGTTTACATCTTTTTTAAGGGCAAATTTATATTTACCTGCAGGGTCTGTAATTACTAGCTGTGTTGAGCCATCGCTACCAATGATATTGATTTTAACCCCCGCAAAAGATTTGCCAGAAGCATTATTGATGGCTTTACCAGAAACATTAAATACTAAAGGAATGGCAATCACAGAATAAATATCGTCTTCGCCTTTACCGCCAAAACGGTTAGAGCTGATATAACCTGTTTCTTTATTTTCATCTAAAATAAATCCAAAGTCATCACCGGTAGAATTGATAGGAGATTTTAAATTAGTTGCATCGGTCCAATCGCCTTCTTCAAAGTCACAGAATAAAACATCGAATCCGCCAATACCTTTGTGACCATTAGAAGCAAAATAAAGAGTTCCAGATGGGTGAATAAATGGAAATTCTTCGTCGCCAGCAGTATTGATTTTTGGTCCTGCATTAACAGGTGCAGCCCAAGTAGTGCCTTGTCTTTCTGAGTACCAAATATCTTTGCCGCCTAAACCTCCTTTTAAAACAGAGGTAAAGTAAATTCTAGTACCATCTGCATTGATGCTAGGATGGGCCATTAATACAGAATCTGGATTTGGTATTTCTACTAGCTTAGGTTCTGTCCAAGTATTGCCTTCATTTTGAGTTTGTAAAATAGCACAGCCTATTTCTTTGCCTTTATTTCCATTACACTGAGTATAATAAAGAATACGATTGTTATTATCGAAACTAGTTACCCCTTCATTGAAATCAGAATTGATCGCTTTGTTTAAAGGATCAACCCTAGACCAACGATTTTTTCCAGTTGTAGCGGAAGCAAATATATTTTCATAGTTTTTTCCAGTTCTTTCGTAATAGTTTTTTCCTTTTACTTTTCCTCTATTGGAGGTAAAAATAATGCCTTTACCATAAAAGCTAGGTGCATACTCTACATCTTTTGTATTTAGGGCACCTTCGTTAAAAACAT
>CAIKLP010000094.1 GCA_903828245.1 uncultured bacterium
AACACATTCCAAAAAGCGGCATTAAAATCAAATGTTTGATATTGTTTGGTTCTAAAAGTGGTAGAATAAGAAGAATTAAATCTATACCCATGCTTTTGTGTTCGGAGCGAAGGTTTAAATTCTTGATAAGACAAATTTAAATAATGTGTAATTTCATCGGGGCTCTGCAATAAGCCTAAATCATTGGGGTTATAGGTGTCACTTTCGATATTAGTCAATAAAGAAAATTTAAATTTACCACTTACCTTTTCTAAACCAATGGCATACCTAAAACCATCGCTGATGGAATCAAGAAAAGTTTTTCTATTATATACTCCAAAGCCATTTAATTTAAAGCGATCCTTTTTATCATTTATAGCAAACTCAACGGCCGAAACATTGGCATTGCCTACATTTAATTGACGCGTGACATTGGTATTGATAAAAGAAATAAAACTATTGTGTTTCAATGTTTGATTGAAAGAAATAATATTATAATTACTGAAAGGCTCTGTCACAATTGTTTTTTCTTCGCCACTCTCTAACCTTATTGTAGCTTCTGTTTGCGAGGTAATTGCATTTAAAAAACCAATACCTAATCCACTTGGGCTCCGACCAGTAACTTTAGTAGCATTGATTAATTGTACTTGCCCTGGATTTGTAAGCACCTCTATGCTCGAATCGCTACGCATATTCTCTACGCTGGCAAAACCCTTTGGTGTTCCGCCAATTCGTCTTGGATAAAATAAATTCCCAACATTAAATAACTCGGTGCCTTCAATAAAAAAGGGTCGGTTTTCTTGGTACTGCACTTCGAATGCACTTAAATTTAAAATTTTATTATCCGATTGTACTTGTCCAAAATCGGGAGCGAGTGTAAGGTCTAAGGTATAGCTATCGTTGATACCATATTTTAAATCGAGGCCTGCATTATAAGCCGATGAAAAATTACTTTGGCCCATAATGTTGGCTGGGTAATGGTTTTCGGTTAAGCCTAAATAAGGGGTAAGCGACAAACGCAAAGGTGCATTGATTTGTGTAATACCTACCATATCACCAAAATAAGCAATTCGATTTTTTAAAGTAGGCTCAATAAAGGGCCAAGAAATCAACTCTCTTTTTCGCCTAATATTTCTTAAAATTTGAACGCCCCATTTTTGTTCGTTTTTATTCGGAAAACGAATAGCCGAATAGGGAATTTTCATTTCCACATTCCAACCATCTTGGGTTATTTTTACAGCGCTCTCCCAAATGGCATCAAAATTATCAGTATTAGCTTTTTCATCAAACTGAACACCTGCAGCTGTTACACCAAAAGTAAAGGTATTTTGAAAATCGTAATAGGTATCGAAGCTTACACTGAACCAATCGTTATACATGTATTTATCTCGAACCGAAAATTCTTTTTGAATACTATCTGGTTTGCCATCGCATAATTGTGCACTGATATATATCGCATCATCGTTATAAATAATTTTTACTAAAGTAGGTTCGGAAGGACTAATGTTTTGAAAGGGTTCTTGTTGTTTGAACTCGGTAATGCCTGGTGCAGTGTGCCAATCCATTTCATTGATTTGCCCATCAATTTTAATGTTTTGGCTCATACGTTGCGATACATAGGCCGGCCTTTGGGTATCGGCAGCACTAGCATTAAAGCATAAGAACAAGAAAACAGCAAAGGGTATCAATCGCATGGCGCGAAAATACGGATAAAATCTATTCAGATTTGTAAAATTTATGCTTGATTAAACACAAAATAGATGTATTTTTACGCCAAATTCTAAAAAAAATGAACATTCACGAATATCAAGGAAAATCAATTTTAAAATCATTTGGCGTACGTATTCAAGAGGGTATTGTAGCTGAAACAGCCGAGCAAGCCGTTACTGCTGCACAAGAACTTCAAAAAACAACCGGAACTGGATGGTGGGTTGTGAAAGCACAAATTCATGCAGGTGGTAGAGGAAAAGGTGGTGGTGTAAAATTGGCTAAAACCCTTGACGATGTGAAAGAAAAAGCAAGTCAAATTATCGGCATGCAGTTAATTACTCCTCAAACAGGCGCAGAAGGTAAAAAAGTAAATAAAGTGTTGATCGCGGAAGATGTTTATTATCCTGGCGAATCTGAAACAAAAGAGTTTTACATGAGCGTATTATTAAATAGAGCAAGTGGCAGAAACATTATCATGTACTCTACTGAAGGTGGAATGGACATTGAAGAAGTTGCAGAGCACACGCCTCATTTAATTTTCAAAGAAGAAATTGATCCTAAAGTTGGATTACAAGGTTTTCAAACTAGAAAAATTGCTTTCAATTTAGGTTTATCGGGCGATGCATTTAAAGAAATGACCAAATTTGTGGCAGCGCTTTACAAAGCATACGAAGCAACCGATTCGGCTATGTTTGAAATCAATCCGGTATTGAAAACTTCTGATAATAAAATATTAGCCGTAGATGCTAAAGTTAATTTAGACGAAAACGCTTTGTACCGTCATCCAGATTACTTAGCGATGCGTGATGAATTAGAAGAAGACCCTACCGAAGTAGAAGCTGGAAAATCTAATTTGAATTATGTGAAATTAGATGGTAACGTTGGCTGTATGGTGAATGGTGCTGGATTAGCAATGGCTACGATGGACATCATTAAATTATCTGGTGGCGATCCTGCAAACTTTTTAGATGTTGGTGGAACGGCTAATGCTACAACCGTAGAAGCTGGTTTTCAAATTATCTTGAAAGACCCAAATGTGAAAGCAATTTTAATTAATATTTTTGGTGGTATTGTAAGATGCGACCGTGTTGCACAAGGCGTAATTGATGCCTATAAAAACATTGGAAATATTCCGGTGCCTATTATTGTGCGTTTACAAGGAACAAATGCAGAAGAAGCTAAAAAATTAATTGACGAATCTGGTTTAAAAGTATTTTCTGCTATTGCCTTACAAGATGCAGCAGACTTAGTAAAACAAGTATTGTCAAAATAATACTAGCGCAAAAAAATTAAAAGCCAATTATATTTTCTAATTGGCTTTTTTTATGGATATTTAGGAGTGCTAATAAAAATCTATCCCAATAATCCAAACGAGAAACAACTTGAAGAAGTGGTAGCCTGTTTGCGTAACGGTGGATTAATAATCTATCCAACCGATACCGTTTATGGATTAGGTTGTGACATTTACCAAGCAAAGGCCATCGAAAAGTTGTGCAAGCTTAGAAATATTAAACCAGAAAAAGCAAATCTTTCTTTTATTTGTGCCGATTTAAGTCATTTGTCGGATTTTGTGAAACCCATAGACAACGCGGTTTTTAGGGTGTTGAAACATGCACTCCCCGGCCCTTTCACTTTTATTTTAAATGCTAATAATAAGGTGCCGAAACTCCTGCATTCAAATAAAAAAACAGTAGGTATCCGCGTACCAGATAACGACATTGCGCGCAACATTGTTAAATTATTAGGCAATCCAATTGTAAGTACCTCTATTCACGACGACGATGAAGTAGTGGAATATTCTACCGACCCCGAATTGATTTATGAAAAATACAAAGACCTAGTGGATATGGTAATTGATGGTGGTTACGGCGAATTACAAGCTTCTACCGTAGTTGATTATACTAGCGATGAGCCAGTTATTGTTCGCCAAGGTAAAGGCGATTTTGAAAGTTATTTATAAAATATATGGGGGCAATTCAAAAAATATTTCAACCATTTACTTTATTCTTCCGATCGAATAGCATTGGCGGATTTATTTTACTTTTCTGTGTGGCAATTTCCATCAGCCTTGCGAATAGTCCTTTGGGAGAAGCTTATCATCATTTTTTAACTACAAGTATTAGCATTTTTCCCAATCAATTAAATATTCATTTTTTAGTAAATGAAGTATTGATGTCGGTATTTTTTTTATTGGTTGGTTTAGAAATAAAACGCGAATTAATGGAAGGTGAATTAGCGAGCATCAAGCATGCGAGTTTGCCAATTTTTGCAGCAATTGGAGGTATGTTAATACCCGCACTGTTTTAT
>CAIKLP010000095.1 GCA_903828245.1 uncultured bacterium
CATTATAAATAAAATTAAAAAATTATAAAAACTAGAAATTATTAAACTACAAAAATAATTTAATCTTCAACCACAAATTCACCACTAATAAATTCATCCCAAGCAGAACGTGGCCACAAGTAGCTAGATAACATAATATTTAATGCAACTGGTACATCAATAATAATTTCTTTTTCAGTCGGGTTCTTGCTTAAAGAAGCAGTTTGTAAATATTTACGACCAGACCAACCAATCCAACCCGTAGTATATAAAAAGATGATACCTGGTAAGATAAATTCTGTTGAATGAGCCCAATCCCCATCAGCAACAATATGAGGTAAACCATCAACACCACACATAAGCGATGAGTCAGCATAACGAGTAAATCGATTTTTTGTTTGTACAATTTGCTCTTGAATAGCTAATGCTGGAGGTGTATTAGCTTCATATTTTTTTAAACGAGTTTCTAGTTTTTTCAAACTTGTATTTAAACGTTTAGTAAAAGCAGGGGATTTGTCACAATCAAGTAATATGCCACCATCGGCAAAGGAAATATTTGGGCTATTGAAAATTACTCCCAAAATAAGAAAAAGAGATAAAATTAAGCGTTTCACTATTAATTCCTAAGTAAAATTTGGTTTACTAAATAATAAAAAAATACAAAAATTATTATAGCATAAATATGAAATTTTTTGAAATGTTATTCATTTTTATTCTAATAAATGCCCGAAACCAGATTCGAACTGGTGACACGAAGATCTTCAGTCTACTGCTCTACCAACTGAGCTATCCAGGCTATCCCACAATTAGAATATCAACTTTTTTAATTTTATGCAAGGAAAATATAGCTAAATTAAAAATACTAAAAAACTTGCAAAAAGAAATTCTCTATTTAAAATATACTTATGGTTTTATTAAATGTTAAAGATTTGTCATTTTATGGTTGGTAAAAAAATTTTATACAAAGAAGAAGCTAGAAGTGCTTTAACTTATGGCATGTCAATTATGGTTGAAGCAGTGGCGGCAACGTTAGGCCCAAAAGGTCGAAATGTAGTTTTAGAAAAAAAATATGGTTCACCTCAAATTATTAATGACGGTGTAACAATTGCCAAAGAAATCGAATTATTAGACAACACAGAAAACACTGGTGTTTCGTTAATTCGTCAAGCTGCATCAAAAACCAATGATGTTGCTGGAGATGGCACTACAACTGCGACAGTTTTGGCTTATGCAATTGTTTTAGAAGGCATTAAAAATTTAACGGCTGGAGCAAATCCAATTTCTTTAAAAATTGGTTTAGAAAAAGCTTTACAATTTTTAATTACGCAAATTTATGATTACTCATTACCAATTGAAGATTTGAAATCAATTTCTCAAGTTGCTGCAATTTCAGCTGGTAATGACCTTGAAATTGGTGAAATGATTGCAAGCGCTCTTGAAAAGGTTGGTAAAGATGGCATTATTTCACTCGAAGAAGGAAAATCTACTTCAATTGAGCTAGAAATTAGTGAAGGTATGAGATTTGATAAAGGGTTTATTTCACCTTATTTCATTACAAATCCGGAACGTATGCAAGTCATATTTGAAAATCCATATATTTTAATCACTGATAAAAAAATAGCACTTGTTAAGCAAGATTTAATTCCTATATTAGAACAGGTTGCAAGATCTAAACGACCTTTTTTATTGATTGTAAGTGATATTGAAAAAGAAGCACTTACAACTCTAATTTTAAATAAACTAAAAAATGTGGTTAATGTTGCAGCCGTTCGAGCTCCAAGTTTTGGACAGCGTAGAAAACCAATTCTTCAAGATATTGCAATTTTAACAGCTGGGGAATTTATTTCTGAAGAAGCAGGTTTAACTCTAGAAAATGTCACTCTAAATCAACTTGGTCAGGCTCGCCGTGTTGTTATTACCAAAGATAGTACTACTATTATAAATGAAGGTACTAAATTAGTGGTTGATCAACATTGTGAAAAGCTAAGAAAACAAATGAAAGTTACCGATGAAGTGTATGAAAAAGAACAGCTTCAAGATCGAATTGCTAAATTATCGGGGGGGGTGGCTGTTTTAAAAGTTGGTGCGTCAACCGAAACTGAGATGAAAGATAAAAAATTAAGATTAGAAGATGCTATTAATGCAACTCGTGCCGCTATTGAAGAGGGTATTATCCCTGGTGGGGGCTCTACTTTTGTTCATCTTTCTGAGTCTTTAAAGCAATGGGCAAAACTAAATTTACGAGAAGATGAATTAATTGGGGCTTTAATTTTAGCAAAAGCAATAACAGCCCCATTACGTCGAATTGTGGAAAATGCTGGGAAAAATTCTTCTTTAATAATTGAAAAAATTGAAAGTGATAGTTTTAATATTGGTTATAATGCAGCTGATGACTTTTATGGCGACATGTACAATTTTGGAATTATTGATCCAGCTAAAGTAACACGCTCAGCATTGCAAAATGCTACTTCAATTGCGGCGATGATTTTAACGACAGAATGTATTGTTGTTAATAATACAAATAATAATTAGTTTTTTAATTTACAGAAAATTTTTTTTCTGTAAAATTAAAGCAGCATCTGTGGCCGAGCGGTTAGGC
>CAIKLP010000096.1 GCA_903828245.1 uncultured bacterium
CTGACACAAAGACTGATTAAGCGTGTCGATGAAGCAGGTCGAGTGGCAGCTTTTGAACTCATGATTTGTAATACAGCGATACGAAATCTTATTCGCGAAAATAAAATTTTCCAGATTCCTAATATTATGCAAACTGCAAGAGCTGAAGGCATGATCTCCATGGAAAACTCAATTAAGACACTGATTATGGAAAATAAAATTTCTCCATCCAATAGCGTTTAATGCAAATACATCAAAAAAATAATAGAGGTTTTACCCTACTAGAATTACTGGTTGTAATTGCCATCATTGGTATTTTGGGTGCTATTGGTGTTCCAGCTTATCAAGGCTATGTGACAAAAGCCAAGGAAACCAAAGCACAGAATTCTTTGCAATCTATTTACATGATGCAAAAAAACTTTTTTTCCCAAAACTATTGCTACTACAAATCTGCAAGCGCAAGTGATGACACCACTCTTATTAATAGGGATTTATTCGGCTCAACAGTTCCAGCATCAGGGCCGATTGAAGTAGGTAGCAAGAACGATTACTATTTTTACATCACTGGAACTGCTTTTTCATGCTCAGGTACTTCTTGTATTTGTACCGCTGCCAATGCTTCAGACTTTACAATTTTTGCAGTCAACAAAGCTTCACCTTCCAAGATATTTAGCGTCAATCATCAAAATATTAAAACAGGTTTTTAGTTAAAGTTGCGATGTTATCTTTCGCAATTATCATTTTAGGGTTAATCGTTGGAAGCTTTCTTAATGTGGTGATTTATAGGCTGCCAAAAGCTGTCATTAAACAATATAAATACCCTTCGCAATATCACTTTTTAAATCTATTAAACGTCATTTCAACACCAAGATCTTTCGCGCCATGCTGCAAAAAACAACTCTCGTGGTTTGAAAATATTCCCGTTTTATCATGGGCTCTTCTTCAAGGTCGATGCCACTATTGTAAGAAGCCAATTAGTTTTCGCTATCCCTTGATTGAAATTTTAACGGCAACTTTCTTTTATATTTGTTTTAATAAGTATGGCTTCAGTCCAGCAACTTTTTTGTGGGCAATTTTCTTTAGTTATCTCATTGCACTTTTTTTTATTGATATCGACACATTTTTACTCCCCGATGTCTTAACCATCAGTCTTTCAATTTTAGGATTAACAGCATCATGCTTTGAATGGATTTCTACGCCTATAGAATCTGCTTTATTAGGCTTAACGCTTGGTTATGGACTACCTTGGAGTGTAAATAAAATTTATTATGCGTGGCGAAAACACGATGGCTTTGGTGCCGGGGACTTTAAACTTTTGGCGGCACTTGGAATTTGGTTGGGTTGGAAATCTGTAATCCCTATCTTATTTACCTCAGCAGTTTTAGCAATAATTTATGCTCTTTTTTTAAATCTGATGGGTCAAAAAATTAATTTGAAAACGCAATTACCCTATGGGCCATTTTTAATTACCGTTTCTGTGTTACTATTTTTTTCTAATATTTTTTACTAAAACTGGTAACTAGATATGAAAAAAATTCGTATCATATTATGTTTTACTTTTTTAATTATTTCTTGCTCATGTTTCTCTGAGGAAGAAAAAAGTGAATGTATTCGCACGATGGAATCATTTGCTGCTGTGGGTAAACAATTAAAAAACAATCCCAATCTAACCCTTGACGAATTAAATACCATGACTGGGTGGCTGACCTCCAATCTCAAATTAAGAGAATTTTTGAAAGTTCATCTTATTCCGAGATTGTTAGATAAAAATCCAGAGGTAATAGAAA
>CAIKLP010000097.1 GCA_903828245.1 uncultured bacterium
AGCAACTTTTACTTAAATTTGCTAAACTGCGAATTGTAAAATAGCCTGGAAAATCCAAGATACTATTGCTCAACACAGAAAATACACCATATGGAATTCGATTATAACACCCAAAGACCTAGTTTGCTTTATGCCGAATATGGCAGAAACATTCAAAATATGGTTCGCTTTATTAAAACTTTAGAAACAAAAGAAAATAGGAATATTCATGCTCAAGCAGTAATCGATTTAATGGGTTTTTTAAATCCGCATTTAAGAGATGTTGCCGATTTTAAACATAAACTTTGGGATCATTTATTCATCATTGCTGATTTTGATTTAGATGTTGATTCGCCCTATCCTATTCCATCAAGAGAGTCTTTTGAAACAAAACCACAAGTTGTTCCTTATCCAACGAATAGAATAAAATATAAGCATTACGGAAAAACGAACGAATTGTTAATTGAAAAGGCGAAAACATTAACCAACCCAGCAGAACAAGAACAAATGACTGCTTCCATTGCAAACTTTATGAAAATGGCCTATGTAACTTGGAATAAAGATTCTGTTGCAGACGAAACCATTATTAAAGACTTGAAAATTTTATCAAATAATGAATTAACTTTTGATGAAAATATCAATTTAGTAAAAGTGGAAGTAAGTAGACCCAAACCCAATGCTGGTAGGACAAACAACCACAAGAACAACCACGGAAAAAACAACAATAACAACAACAGAAATAAGAAAAATTCAAACGGTAAACAAAGATATTAATTCGATCATATGCAAAGTTTTGAGATAATTGGTGGTAAAAAACTAAAGGGAGAAATTACTCCTCAAGGAGCAAAGAACGAAGCTTTGCAAATCATTTCTGCGGTTTTATTAACCGATCAAGTAGTAAGAATTTCAAACATTCCAGACATTGTCGATGTCAATAAATTAATTGATTTATTACAAGACATGGGGGTTAAAGTGGTAAGAGAATCTAAAGACACTTATACTTTTCAAGCAGATCAAATTGATCAAGAATATTTTAAAGGAGCAATTTTTAAACAAAAAGGCTCCTCTTTAAGAGGCTCTGTAATGATTGTAGGGCCTTTATTAGCCAGATTTAAACGTGCATTTATTCCAAGACCAGGTGGCGATAAAATTGGACGCAGAAGACTTGATACGCATTTTCTTGGATTCGAAAAATTAGGTGCTAAGTTTTCATACGATCAAAAAGATTCTTTCTTTAGTGTAGATGCGACCGAGCTCAAAGGTGCATACATGTTATTAGATGAAGCTTCGGTTACCGGAACTGCAAACATTTTAATGGCGGCAGTTTTAGCAAAAGGTACTACTACCATTTATAACGCAGCATGCGAACCTTACATTCAACAATTATGTAAAATGTTAAATGCCATGGGCGCTAAAATTACCGGTTTAGGCTCTAATTTATTAAATATTGAAGGAGTAGAAAAACTCGGTGGATGCGAGCACAGAATGTTACCAGATATGATTGAAATAGGCAGTTTTATTGGCCTTGCTGCAATGACTCAATCAGAAATTACCATCAAAAATGTACACTACGACGAGCTAGGAATGATACCAGAAGTTTTCAAAAAACTAGGTATTAAATTAGAGCGTAGAGGTGACGATATTTTTATTCCTTCTCAAGATTTTTACGAAATAGAAACTTTTATTGATGGTTCTATTTTAACAATTGCAGATTCTCCTTGGCCAGGTTTTACACCAGATTTATTGAGTATAGTTTTAGTGGTAGCAACACAAGCAAAAGGCAGTGTATTAATACATCAAAAAATGTTTGAAAGTAGGTTATTCTTTGTCGATAAATTAATTGACATGGGTGCACAGATAATTCTTTGTGATCCACACAGAGCTAACATTATAGGCTTAGGCAGAAAAACGCAACTAAGAGGAATTGCCATGACTTCTCCAGATATTAGAGCAGGTGTATCTTTATTAATTGCCGCTCTTTCGGCAGAAGGAAAAAGTGTAATTTCTAATATTGAACAAATTGATAGAGGGTACCAAGATATTGAAGCAAGATTAATTGCAATTGGTGCCGATATTAAAAGAGTTTAATTCAATCTATTGCTTTATTCAGCAATAGATTGAATAACATCATATTTAGTTATGATGTGGACATTACCTCCCCTGTCTTGAACAATAACAGCGGTGTTATCTTTTGTTAATTTCTTTGAAACTTCTTCTATTGTTGCATTTGAAGACACTTGCGTGAATGGCGCTTGCATTACGTCTTTGGTTGGTTTTGTTTTAACCGATTCGTCATTTAATAAAATAGAAAATAAATGCGTGTCTGTTAAAGAACCCACAAACTGTCCTTCCTCATTCACCACTGGAATTTGAGAAATGCCATATTTATTCATTTTCTCACAAGCTTCTGCAACTAAACTATTTTCGTTTACGGTAATTAAATTTAATTCACGATGATTGGCAATTAAATCTTCTGCAAATTTTGCTTTATTTCTTTCTAAAAATCCTCTCTCTCGCAACCAATCATCGTTATACATTTTTCCTAAATAACGCGTTCCGTGATCATGAAAAATAACCACGACTACATCTCCTTCTTTGAATTGGTTTTTCAATTGTAATAAGCCTGCAATAGCCGAACCTGCTGAGTTTCCAGCAAATATACCTTCTTGTCTAGCAATTTCTCTAGTCATTAAAGCAGCATCTTTATCGGTCACTTTTTCGAATTGATCGATCAAAGAAAAATCAACATTTTCGGGTAAAAAATCTTCGCCAATACCTTCGGTGATGTATGGATAAATTTCTTCTTTATCGAAGATGCCAGTTTCTTTGTATTTTTTAAATACAGATCCGTAAGTATCTATACCAATAATTTTAATGGCTGGATTTTGTTCTTTTAAATATTTTGCGGTTCCCGAAATAGTACCACCTGTTCCAACCCCAACAACTAAGTGAGTAATTTTACCATCGGTTTGTTTCCAAATTTCGGGTCCAGTTTGCTCATAATGAGCTAACGAATTTGATAAGTTATCGTATTGATTAGGTTTCCAAGCATTCGGAATTTCGTTCACTAATCTAGAAGAAACACTATAATAAGATCGGGGATCTTCGGGTTCGACATTGGTTGGACAAACAATTACTTCTGCACCAAATGCACGCAAAGCATCCACTTTTTCTTTTGATTGTTTGTCTGTGGTAGTGAAAATACATTTATACCCTTTAATAACCGCTGCAATGGCTAAACCCATGCCTGTATTGCCAGAAGTACCTTCAATGATGGTACCACCTGGTTTTAACCTGCCATCGCGTTCTGCATCTTCAATCATTTTTAATGCCATACGGTCTTTAATAGAATTACCTGGATTGGTAGATTCCACTTTTGCCAATACGATTGCAGGAATTGCTTTGGTGATTTTATTTAATCTCACTAAAGGTGTATTTCCAATTGTTTCTAAAATATTATTATACCACATGCTGCAAAGATAAGTTTTGTATTCAAATTGTGAACAAATTTTGGAATTGACGTTTGCTTCGTTAAATTGGGCAATATTAAAAATTCAAACCATGAAAAAAAGCCAATTCGCCTTATTGTTACTCTCTATTTGCAGCTTTTTAGCCTGCAATCAAACAAAACAAGGCATCAGCGAAGCACAAATGAACGCAATTGTTAGCAAAGCAGATGCGCAACTAATGATATTAGTAGCTAATAAAGATGCGGATAGTTTAAACAAGGTATTTGCTGCAGATGCAACTATTTACCCTCCTGGCGAAGCCGGAAGCAAGGGTATCACTAATATTCAAAATTGGTATAAAAATGCATACGAATTTGGTTTGTGTGGAATAAAATACCATGATATTAAGGTTTATGGTTCCGACGATCAAATTATAGAGACTGGTACAGCTGAATTCATTTCAATAATTACAAATACAAATGACACAGTAACTATTGGAGATTATAATTACTTAAATGTTTGGTCGAAAAAAAACGACAGCACTTATGTTTTGAAAAACCAAATGTGGAATGAAGGTTCGAGCAATCAATAATATATCATGAAAAATAAATTAACCTTATCCATTTTTTTAGCCCTTATTTTAGGTATTGCGACCGGCTTCTATTGTAATGTGAATAGCACATTGCCAGGCGTGGCTGGCTTTGTAGAATTTATTCCCATTTTGAGTGATATATTTTTGAATTTAGTCAAAATGATTATTTCACCTTTGGTTTTTGCCACTTTAGTAGTTGGCGTTGCCAAATTAGGAGATTTAAATGCTGTAGGTAGAATTGGAGGCAAAACATTATTATGGTTTCTTTCGGCCACTTTTGTTTCGCTTTTTTTAGGAATGATTTTAGTGAATTTATTCCAACCGGGTAAAATGATGGCCTTAACATTGCCACCAGAGACAGCCAGCACAGGCATTGAAAAAGCTGCTTTGTCTGTTAAAGAATTTATTAAACATGTGTTTCCAAAAAGTATTTTCGAAGCCATGGCCAAAAATGAAATCCTTCAAATTATTGTATTTTCTTTATTCTTTGGCATTGGTACAGCTGCTATTGGCGAAAAAGGCAAAGGGGTTATTAAAGCAATGGATGCTTTAGCAGATGTGATGTTAAAAGTTACGGGCTTTGTGATGAATTTTGCACCATTTGCCGTGTTTGGAGCCATGACAGCAGTCATTGCGCAACAAGGAATTAGCGTTTTAGGTAATTATGGCATTTTTATTTTAGAATTCTATTTTGGATTATTATTGTTATGGATAATATTAATTTCGGCAGGTGCAGCAGTGATCAAAAAACGTGTTTTTTCTTTATTAAAACATATTTTAGACCCTGTATTAATTGCCTACACTACTTCTAGTAGCGAAGCTGCCTTACCTAAAACCATTCAACAATTAGAAAAATTTGGATGTGGTAATAAAATTGTAAGTTTTGTATTACCCTTAGGCTATTCCTTTAATTTAGATGGCTCTATGATGTATATGACCTTTGCTTCTTTATTTATTGCGCAATCTTATGGTATCACTTTAAGTATTCAAGAGCAAATATCTATGTTACTGGTTTTAATGCTAACCAGTAAAGGAATTGCAGGTGTTCCAAGGGCATCTTTAGTGGTTATTGCGGGCACTTTATCAATGTTTCATATACCAGAAGCCGGTTTATTGCTTTTAATGGGTATAGACCCAATCCTAGATATGGGAAGATCTGCAACCAACGTAATTGGCAATTCTATTGCTACAGTGGTGGTCAGTAAATGGGAAAACGAACTAAAACCTGAATAATTTTTGATACAAAATTTGGAAATTAATGCAATTTGCTTACTTTTGCGGTTCAATAAATTATTTAAAAACAAAATAAACCCAACATGTACGCAATAGTAGATATAGCCGGGCAACAATTTAAAGTTGCAAAAGACCAGCAAATCTTTGTACACAGACTACAAGGAGATGAGGGCGCTAGTATTGAATTTGACAAGGTTTTATTAGTTGATAATGAAGGAAAAGTAACAGTAGGTGCTCCTATGGTTGCTGGATCTAAAGTTACTGCTACAATCCTGTCTCATTTAAAAGGTGACAAAGTAATCGTTTTTAAGAAAAAACGTAGAAAAGGATACAAGAAAAAGAATGGACATCGTCAGTACTTTACGAAAATCCAGATTTCAAATATTGTAGCTTAGTTAAAACAGGTAGAAACTATTAAAGAAATATAAGAAATGGCACATAAAAAAGGGGCCGGTAGTTCGAAAAACGGTCGCGAATCCCATAGTAAAAGATTAGGTATCAAGATTTATGGTGGTCAATCAGCAATTGCTGGTAATATCATTGTTCGTCAAAGAGGTACAAAACATCATCCAGCTAAGAATGTAGGTATTGGTAAAGACCATACTTTATTCGCTTTAGTAGATGGAACAGTTGAATTCAGAAAGAAAAAAGACAACAAGTCTTATGTTTCCATTATCCCTTTCGAGGCGGTTGTTGCAGAAGCATAATTGTTTAAAATATTAATGAGGCTCTTAGTTCACTAAGAGCCTTTTTTTTTCTCAAAAAAATCAAAAAAATTATAAACTTAACACCTGATTTACAAAGATATTCTTAATAAATTAGTAAATTTACAACCCCTATTGGATTTACAAATGAGTAAAAAAAATATCTTGTTGATTTTTATTTTCTTCCTGTTACAACAATTTAATTTGTTTGCACAAGAAACGGTCCCTGTATCGGGTGGCTCTGTAATTGGAACAGGTGGCTCTGGGTATTATTCTGTCGGTCAAATGGTATATTCTGATATAGTTGGAAAAAATGGAAATGTGTTACAGGGCATACAACAACCTTTTGAAATTATCATCGAAAAGCATGTTGATCCTAGTTTTCAGATATCTTTAAATTGTTCGGTTTACCCCAACCCTACTTCAGATTTTGTGATGTTAAAAATTGAAAACGATAAATTCAGTCAGATGACCTACGAGATTATTGATATCAATGGTAAATCAATCGAACAAAACGTAATCAATAACCGAGAAACAAAAATTGATTTCAGCCAATATATTTTAGCAAGTTATTTATTGAAAGTAAAACATTTTAATAAAGACGTGGTCATTTATAAAATTGTCAAAAATTAATCAATGAGAAAACTACTCGCACTATTTTTCTTTATTATTGTTTTTGTGGACGCAATGGCGCAAGTTCCTCAAAAGATAAGCTATCAAGCGGTGGTGAGAAATACCAGCAATGCCTTGATCGTAAATCAAACTATTGGTTTAAGGGTATCTATTATTCAAGGAAGCATTTTAGGAACAGCTGTTTATGTGGAAAGACAAAGCCCCACAACCAATGCCAGTGGCGTAATCAGTATTCAAATTGGAGCTAATCCACTCGGACTTTCTTTTTCAAGTATCAACTGGATCAATGGCCCGTTTTATTTGAAAACAGAAATTGATCCAACTGGAAGTAATAATTATACCATTTCCGGAATCAGCGAATTATTAAGTGTACCCTATTCATTATATGCGCAAAATGCATACACTGTTAATGGATTAGTTGCAGTAATTAATGGTGGAACTGGTGCAAAAACACCGACCTTAGCAAGAGTTAATTTAGGTTTAGGAAACGTTGATAATACAAGAGATGTAGACAAACCTATTTCTAAAAAAGTACAAACGGCTTTAAATTCTAAAGCGAATTTAGAAGATCCTGTTTTTGTAGGATTACCAGAAGCACCCACAGCAAAGATTGGCACCAATACCAATCAAATTGCAAATACCTATTTTGTAAATGATGCCATTAAAAGAGCAACGCCAGATGCAACGGAAACTGTAAAGGGTTTGATAAGGTTAAATGGAGATTTAACAGGAACTGCCTTGTTACCAATTATTCGCGATAAAAAAATTACAACAAATAAATTAGCCGACTCTGCAGTTACCACCATTAAAATATATCCTAAAAATGTAACGACCGAAAGTTTAGCCGATTCGAGTGTTACTGCGATTAAAATTAAAAATCTAAATGTAACAACTGCAAAGCTTGCGAATGATGCAGTGACTACTTCGAAAATTTTGGATGCGAATATTACTACCAATAAACTTGCTGATAGCAGTGTTACGAATGCTAAATTCAAAGATAATTCTATCAACACTATTAAAATTGCAGACTCAGCTATCACCACAAATAAGATTAGAAATTTAAATGTAACTACGGCAAAGCTTGCAGATTCGGCTGTTACGAGCAATAAACTTAGAAATCTTAATGTGACAACAGATAAGCTTGCGGATAATGCGGTGACTACTTTGAAAATTTTAGATGCTAATATTACTACCGAAAAACTTGCTGATAGTAGTGTTACGAATGCTAAATTCAAAGACAATTCTATCAACACTATTAAAATTGCAGACTCAGCAATTACCACTAATAAGATTAGGAATCTAAATGTAACCACTTCCAAGCTTGCAGATAATGCGGTGACAACGGCAAAGATTCTGGATGCAAATGTAACTACTGCTAAAATCGCTAACGATGCGGTTACGACCCTTAAGATTGCTGATGCGAATGTAACTACTGCAAAGATTCTTGATACAAATGTAACTACTGCTAAGCTTGCAGATAATGCTGTCACAACAGTAAAGATTCTAGATGCGAATGTGACAACTACAAAAATATTAGACGCAAATGTAACTACAGCTAAAATCGCTAACGATGCAGTTACGACAATTAAAATACTTGATGCAAACGTAATAACTGCGAAAATACTTGACGCAAATGTAACTACTGCCAAAATCGCAGACGATGCAGTAACGACAATTAAGATTGCTGATGCGAATGTGACTACTGCAAAGATTCTTGATGCAAATATAACTACTGCTAAAATACTTGATGCAAATGTAACTACTGCCAAAATCGCAGACGATGCAGTAACGACAATTAAGATTGCTGATGCGAATGTGACTACATCTAAAATTACAGATTTAAATGTAACTACAGCGAAGCTTGCAGACAATGCAGTAACTACTGCTAAGATGTTGGATGCTAATGTGACAACAGATAAACTAATTGATAACGCAGTAATTACTAATAAAATCACAGACTTAAATGTAACTACAGCGAAGCTTGCAGATAATGCAGTAACAACTAATAAAATTTTAGATGCAAATATTACTACCAGTAAAATCGCAGACGTAAGTGTTACAAACCCAAAACTATCAGATAACGCAGTAACAACTATTAAAATTCAAGATTTAAATGTTACTACTAGTAAAATTGCAGATAATGCAGTTACAAATGTCAAAATTTTAAGTGTTGATCAATCTAAAATTACAGGAATAATACCTGGAGCTATTGGCGGAACTGGTGTTGCTAATACAGGTAAAACAATTACTTTAGGAGGTAACCTTACCACTTCTGGTGCCTTTGCTACAACTTTAGTAAGTACTGCTGCAACTAATGTTACTCTTCCAACAACAGGTACATTAGCTACTTTAGCCGGAACAGAAATATTTACAAACAAAACAATTTCTGCCGGAACAAATACAATATCTGGTTTAACCAATGCTAATTTATCGGGTAGTGCAGGTATTACGGATGCTAATTTAGCCACCATTACTTCGACTGGAAAAGTTGCAAATACTGCAACTACTGCAACAGCTTCAAATACAAATAATGCGATTGTTGCTAGAGATGCAAGTGGTAACTTTTCGGCTAGTACTATAACAGCAAATCTTACCGGAAATGCTAGTGGAACTGCTGCAAATGTTACTGGAATAGTTGCCATTGCAAATGGTGGAACAAGTGCTAGTACAGCATTAGGCGCTAAAACAAATTTTAATTTAGATCAAGTAGATAATACCACCGATTTAAATAAACCTATATCAACCGCTACACAAGCAGCATTAGATTTAAAAGCACCTTTAGCCTCTCCTAGCTTAACAGGTATTCCAAGTGCTCCTACTGCCGCATTGGCAACTAATACAACACAAATTGCAACAACAGCATTTGTAATGGCAAATGCATTTACGCCAGATGCAACCACTACTACTAAAGGAAGAATTAAATTAGCAGGAGATTTAACTGGTACAGCAGATTTACCTTTAGTTGCACCTGGTGCAATTGATAATTCAAAAATTTCAGCAGCTGCAGCAATTGCAGATACAAAATTAGCAACTATATCCACTGCAGGAAAAGTTACAAACGCTGCAACAACTGCAACTAATTTAAATACTAGTAATGCGATAGTTGCAAGAGATGCAACTGGTAATTTTTCAGCAAATACGATTACAGCAAGCTTAAATGGTAATGCAACAAACGTAACAGGAATTGTACTTGGTGCGAATGGCGGAACTGGTATTGCAAATACTGGCAAGACGATAACTTTAGGAGGAAACCTTACTACTTCTGGCGCCTTTGCCACAACTTTAGTAAGTACAGCTGCAACTAATATAACACTTCCAACAACAGGTACATTAGCAACTTTAGCCGGAACAGAAACATTTACAAACAAAACAATTACTGCTGGAACAAATACTATTTCTGGATTAACAAATACTAATTTATCGGGTAGCGCAGGTATTACAGATGCTAATTTAGCAACCATTACATCGGCAGGTAAAGTCGCAAACTCTGCTACTACTGCAACCAATTTAAACATTAATAATGCGATTGTTGCAAGAGACGCATCTGGTAATTTTTCAGCAAATACAATTACAGCAAATCTAACAGGAAATGCAACAAATGTTTCAGGTATTGTTGCCATTGCTAATGGTGGTACTGGGACAAGTTCAACTACTGCAAATTTTGTATTTGCTGGTCCAACTAGTGGAGCAAATGCAAGTCCTAGTTTTAGAGTTTTATCAGCAGCAGATATTCCAAATTTAAATTCAAATTATATTTCTAATTCAACAACTACACAAACAGGAAGTAAATTTAATATAGATGGTAATGGTGTGATTGGTGGAACTTTGAATGTAACCGGTATTAGTACTTTTACAGCACAACCAATTATAAATAGTTTAACTGCTTCTAGAGCTGTATTTACTGATGGTAATAAAGGTTTAATCTCTAAAGATTTTGTAGGATCAGGAAGTGTGGCTTTAAACAACTCCCCTACTTTTATAAGCCCTACATTAGGTTCTGCTTTAGCTACAAGCATCAATGGATTGATTCCCGCCTCTCAGGCAATTGGTTTTACAATATCTGGTGGAACAAGTACTAAAACATTAACCCTTAGTAACACTGCAGATGTAAGTGGAACAAATACAGGAGATCAAACTATTTCCTTAACGGGTGATGTTACTGCTCCAGGTGGAACAGGCGCACTTACTACAACATTAGCAAATACAGGTGTAACAGCCGGTATTTTTGGAACTGATAGCACTATACCAAGATTAACAATAGATGCAAAAGGTAGAATAACCGCTGTAACTACCAATCCAGTTGCTGGAATTACTCCGGTTGGATCTTCCTTAAATTCGGGAAAGATCTTTGTGGGAAATAATTTAAATAAAGTGGCCGCAGTATCTATGTCTGGTGATGTTACTATAAACAACTTAGGTGTAACAACAATTGGTGCAGGTAAAGTTCAAAATGCACAACTAGCAATCAATGCTGTAGCTAATACAAACATTCAAGATTTGAGCGTTTCTGAAGGGAAATTACAAGACAATTCCGTTTCTGTAAATAAATTAATTGACTTAAGCGTAAGTAATGGAAAAATTGTTGATGGTGCTATATCAACTGCCAAACTTGAGGATGGTAGTGTAACTTCAAATAAAATTGTTAATGCCAATATTACTTCAGACAAAATAGCAGATTCAGCAATTATCGCAGGTAAAATTTCAAGTAATGCTGTTACTACTACTAAAATAAATAATAATGCAATTACCACTGCTAAAATAAATAATAGTGCAATTACCACTGCTAAAATACTTGATGCAAATATCACATCGGCTAAAATAGCAGATGCAAATATCACTACAACTAAAATAGCAGATGCAAATATCACTACAGATAAAATTATAGATGATGCTATTACCACGGCTAAAATTTTAGATGCAAATGTGACTACTAATAAAATTTTAGATGCAAATGTGACCACCATTAAAATTGCTGGTAATGCAATAACTAACGCTAAGGTTGCAGACTCAGCCATAACAGCAACTAAAATTACAGCTAATAGTATTACCGCCGTTAAAATCGTCAATGCTGGAGTAACCAATGCAAAGATTGCTGACAATGCTGTTACTTCTAGTAAAATTAGTAACCTAAGTGTGAGCAGTGGAAAAATTCAAGCTAGCGCTATTAGTACCGATAAAATTGCTGATGATGCGGTAACAGTATTAAAGTTAGCCGATAATAGTGTAACTGAAAATAAATTACAAGATGCTAGTGTCACTGAAGCAAAAATTTTGAATGGTAGTATTACATCAGCAAAAATTTTAGATGGTAGTATTTTAAATATAAAAATTGCAGATGGTACAATTGCAGCTGCTAAAATTGCAACAGATGCTATTACAACTGCAAAAATTAAAAATGCTAATGTAACAGGTATTAAAATTTCATCTGCGGCAATAACAGAAGATAAAATTGCGGATTCTGCAGTAAGTTCAGGTAAAATTATTAGTAATTCCATTACAACAAATAAAATCGCGAATGGAAATATTACTTCCATAAAAATTGCAGACAATAACATTACTTCTTCTAAAATTGCAGATTCAGCAATCATAGAAAGTAAAATATTAAGCAATACCATAACAAGTGATAAAATATTAGACCTTAATATAACAACAGGTAAAATTGCAGATGGAGCAATTTCCTCTTTAAAACTTTCCTCAAACAGTGTTACAAATACTAAAATTGCTGATAATGCGGTTTCTACTTCAAAAATAAATGGTCTTGCAGTAAATACATCTAAGCTTGGTTTAGAAGCTGTAACAACAGAAAAACTTGCAGGTGGAAGTGTAACAGAACCAAAAATTGGTACTGATGCTGTAACCACTGCAAAAGTTGCTAATGAGGCAATAACTTTTGAAAAAATTCAAAATATAAATACCAATAAATTACTTGGAAGATCTACTGCAGGTATAGGAAGTGTGGAAGAAATTTCAATGAGTGGATCAGGTACTGTTTTACTCTCTAATTCTCCAACATTAGTTACCCCAAATCTTGGAACACCTAGTGCCGCAACTTTAACTAATGCGACTGGTTTACCTTTAAATACTGGTGTTACGGGTACTCTATCTGTTTCTAATGGCGGTACCGGAAGAATCACTTTAACATCAAATGGCATTCTAAAAGGTAATGGAACTTCCGGAATTAATATAGCTACTAACGGCACAGATTATAGTTTAGTTAGAGAAGTGGAAGACCAAATTATAGCTACTACTTTAAACGAATCAAGTTTTACTTTATCGTCAACACCCAATGTCAATAGTGTTGTAAAAATGTATATCAATGGTGTCAAAGTTAAAAAGGGTTCTATCTCTGTTACACTAAATGCCGTAACATACGATAAAACAATAAATAGTAATCTCGCAATTCAGATTAATGATATAGTAGAATTCGTTTATTACTATTAAAATTCCCTTCCACCTCATGTTCAAAATAGGTTGTTATGTAGCCAATGGCGTATTTAACTCCACAACAGCAAATTCAAATCTAACTGGAACTGATGGAACTGTTTGGAACACTAATTTTAATCCTTACAGGTTAAGTGTATTTTTCCCACTACCCAAATGGGGCCTTTCCCCCAACGGTCTTAAAACCCAAGACAACACCATCCAATTAAATATTAACGGTAAAAAAGGAACTTCAAGTCCGGTAAACGAAAATGGCAAGGTAAATTAAACTTCTCTTGCCAATAAACCATTCATAAAATCGGCCATTATTTCTTTGTTAGAAGCTGTTGCATCAACTTGCTCAAAGGCTTGCCAAGCAAGGTTTGCATAGTATTTTACTTCTTCGTTTAACAAATCTGGAATAGCTAATCGATCAAAAATATTTTTTATGGCGGTAACCTTTTCGCTGGCATTAAAAGTAGTAGCTTGCAACCATTTATTCAATTCAATGGCATCATTATCTATAGCTAATTCCAATGCCTTAATTAACATAAATGTTTTTTTATTGGCAATCACATCACCTCCTACTTGCTTACCAAATTTTTCGGGGTCGGCATATAAATCTAAAAAATCATCGCGTAATTGAAATGCGATACCCATATTTTTACCAAATTCGTATAAGTGTTGCGCTTGCTTTTTAGAAACACCCGCAATTAATGCGCCTACCTCTAAGCTAGCACCTAATACCACTGCGGTTTTGAGCGTAATCATATGTATGTATTCCGAAAGCGATACATCTATCCTACTTTCAAAATTCATATCAATTTGTTGCCCTTCGCAAACTTCAATAGCACTTTTATTAAAAATATTAAGAATGCTTCGCAACAAATCATTTTCATATTTCATGAGCAAAGCATAAGCTTCAATCAACATTACATCGCCAGATAAAATAGCCGTGTTCACATTCCATTTTTCATGCACCGTAATTTTACCTCTTCGAACTGGCGCATTATCCATAATATCATCATGGATTAATGTAAAATTATGAAAGGTTTCTATGGCCATGGCTGCATGAACCGCATCTTCCATTTTACCATTCATTAAATCGCAAGCCATCATTACCATTACAGGGCGCATACGCTTACCTCCTAGGGCCATAATATAATCTAATGGCTCATATAATTCTTGTGGAAATTTACTGAATTTATTAGCTGTAATAAATTCGTTTATGGTAATTTGATATTGTTCAATCGCTTTCATGCAATAATTTTTGCTTATCTTCTTTTATAATTTTTTTTATATTCTGTATGAATCAAGGAATCAGTGATTAATTGAAAATCGATTTGTTTTTTCGCTAAATCAACTTTACGCACTTTAATTTTTACCTCATCTCCTAATTGGTATTTTCTCTTTTTTCGTTGCCCAATGATGCAATAATTTGCTTGGTCTAAGACATAAAAATCGTCGTCGATATCTCTTAGTCGAATCATGCCTTCGCATTTATTTTCTACAATTTCTACATAAATACCCCATTCGGTTACGCCAGATATAATACCCGCAAACTCTGTGTTTATTTGGTCTGCAAGGTATTCGGCTTGTTTGTATTTAACAAATAAGCGTTCGGCATCGGCTGCACGCTTTTCCATTTGCGAAGCATGCAAACACATTTTCTCATATACTTCTGCATCAACCGATTTTTGTCCATCTAAATAATGTTGCAATAATCGATGCGCCATAACATCGGGGTATCTTCTAATAGGTGAAGTAAAGTGGGTATAATAATCAAATGCCAATCCATAATGACTGGTTTTTTTAGTTGTATAAATTGCTTTAGCCATCGAACGAATAGCCAATTGAGTCAAAACATTTTGTTCTTTTTTGCCTTCTACATCGCTCATCAATAAATTCAAAGATTTAGAAATCTCTGCATGATTTTTGGTTTGAATTTTATATCCAAAACGAGCGGCAAACTTAGCAAAACCTTCTAAAACCTCTTCTTTTGGGGCATCGTGGGAACGATATACAAAAGTGAGCGGGCTTTTTTTACTTCCTTTTTTAGCGATAAATTCGGCCACTTTACGATTGGCCAATAACATAAAATCTTCAATTAATTTATGCGCATCGTTGCGTTCTTTTACATACACACCAATGGGTTTTCCGGTATCATCTAAATTAAATTTTACTTCGGCACTTTCGAAATTAATGGCGCCATGTTTAAATCGGGCATTTCTTAAAATATGAGCCAGCTCGTTGAGTGTTAAAATTTCTGAAACATGATCGCCGATTTGTGCCTGAATAATTTCCCAAACTTCTTCGTAAGTAAACCTCCTATCCGAATGAATGATGGTTCTTCCAAACCATTCCGAAATTACATTCGCATTTTTATCCATCTCGAAAATGGCAGAAAAAGTAAGTTTGTCTTCCTTAGGCCTTAAGGAACACAGCTCATTCGAGAGTTTTTCGGGTAGCATGGGAATAACCTTACCCACCAAATAAACAGAAGTACCACGCTCGTTGGCTTCTTTATCTAAAGCCGTATTCGGTCTCACATAATGCGATACATCTGCAATGTGTACGCCAATTTCAAAATTACCATTAGCTAATATTTGAAAAGAAATGGCATCATCAAAATCTTTGGCATCAAATGGATCGATGGTAAAAGTTAAGATCTTACGCATATCTCTTCTGCCAGCAAGATCTGCATCAGTAATTTTGGTACTTATGGCATTTGATTCTGTTTCTACTTCTTTTGGAAAGGCCAATGGAAAACCATATTCGGCCAATACGGCATTCATTTCTGTGAGGTGTTCGCCTTGAACGCCAAGCACCGAAACCACTGTACCAAAAGGGTTCTTAGAGGTAGCTGGCCAATCGGTAATTTTAACCACCGCTTTCATTTTATCCTTTGCACCATTTAACTGATCCAATGGAATAAAAATATCGTGGTTCATTTTTTTATTATCGGGTACTAAAAATGCAAATTTTGGCGTGAGTTGAATGATGCCAGTAAACTCCATTTTTGCTCTTTCTAAAATTTCCAGCACTTCGCCTTCTAAATTTTTTCCGTTGCGTTTGGCATACATAAATACTTTAACCTGATCGCCATGCAAGGCATTGCGTAATTTTCGTGGAGAAATAAACACATCTTCTTCCATGCCTTCTACTATCAAATAAGCAGAGCCATTTTGAGCCATATCTATTTTACCAATCACATGGTTTTGCAATTCTTTTAATTGGTATTTACCTTTCGCAACCTCTTTAATGGTGCCTTTTTCGGCCATTTCTTCAATTATTTCTAATATGAGTTGTCTGGTCACTAAATCTTCTACATTTAATTTTGAAGCAATCTGTTTATAATTAAAATTTTGATGCATTTGTTCTGAAAATGCGTCTAAGATTAATTGCTGTAATATATTTTTAATTGCGCTATTTTTTTGCTTAGCCATTTCTTTTAATTGAATAATAATTTACCCGGTATTGCGTCAATAAGCTTTTGGGTGTAGGCTTGTTGCGGGTGATGATAGATTTCTTCGGGAAAACCACTTTCCACTATTTTTCCGGCATTCATCACCAACATGCGATCCGAAAAATGTTTTACGACCGATAAATCGTGTGAAATAAATAAATAACTCAGTTGAAATTTTTCTTGTAAATCAGACAATAAATTTAACACTTGTGCCTGCACAGATACATCGAGTGCCGATACCGATTCATCACAAATAATAACTTTGGGTTGTAAGGCCAAAGCTCTTGCAATGCAAATGCGTTGGCGTTGTCCACCCGAAAACTCATGCGGATACCGATTGAAAAAATCGGCACTTAAACCCACTTGTTCTAACAATTCAATTGTTTTATTTTTTCTTTCCTCGTTGTTTGCATGAATGCCATGCACTTGCATAGGTTCCATAATCGCATCGCCAATGGTAAATCTTGGATTTAAAGCCGAATAAGGATCTTGAAATACAATCTGAAGCTGACGCCTTAAAGAACGAAGTTTTTTAGCAGAGAGGCTTGTTAAGGCTATATTTTGATAGTTTATATCGCCACTGGTCGGTTCTATTAAACGAAGCAAACACCTACCTAAAGTAGTTTTACCACAACCGGATTCGCCCACTAGCCCAAGTGTTTCGCCAGGATAAATTTCAAAAGATACCTCATCAACTGCTTTAAAAAAGTTTTTAGCTTTCGAAAAAATACCTTTTTTAATTGGATACCATTTAGCCAAATTTTGAATAGAAAGTATGGGTGTTTGCGAATAAATTAAGTCGCGTCTCTTTTTAATTTCTTCAGAAGAAATGGCGTAGGTAGCAATTATTTCTTTTAAATTTTGAGCGGCAAGTGATTTATTTTCTTCCCCATGATTCATAAAATCACTTACGGTTGGCAATCGCTTAAGTTGCAAATTCATATTTGGCTTACAAGCCAAAAGTCCTACCGTATAAGGGTTTTCTGGATTTTGAAAAATTGCAGCTACCGATTTATGTTCTAAAATATTGCCTCTATACATCACCATCACTTCATCGGCAATTTCAGAAATCACGCCTAAATCATGAGAGATAAAAATCATGCTCATGTTTCTTTCATCTCTTATTCTTTTCAATAATTCGATGATATTTTTTTGTACAGTAACGTCTAGTGCAGTGGTAGGTTCATCGGCTATAAGTAAAGCTGGATCGCAACTCAATGCCATGGCAATTAAAACCCTTTGTTTTTGTCCACCCGAAATTTCGTGTGGGTATCTATCGTATAACTGAGTAGGATTAGGCAATTGAACCTCTGTAAATAATTCAATTGTTTTTTGTTTAGCTTCGGATTTTGCTAAACCTTGATGCCTTTGAATGGCTTCTGTAACCTGAGCTCCACAAGTATGAACAGGATTCAAAGAGGTCATGGGCTCTTGAAAAATCATCGCAATTTTATTCCCTCTAATGCTGGTCATTTGCGAATCGGGAATGCCTAAAATATTGATAGTTTCTGTTGGTGTATGAAATAATATGCTTCCTTTTACGCTTGTATTTTGCGCAGCTAATAAACGCATAATTGCTAAAGAAGTAACCGATTTTCCAGATCCAGATTCGCCCACAATTCCAACAATTTTACCTCTAGGAATTTCGAATGATATTCCTTTAACGGCATCATAAATACCCTCTTCTGTTGTAAATTGAATTGCTAAATTTTGAACCGATAAAATGCTTGTGTGCATATGCAAATCTGAAGCCTAAACATACTAAAATTTATCTGATTATAATGCCAGGTAGCATTAACAAAGGAATAAGAGCTAATTTCGTTGCCGAAATGGTATTGGGCAAAAAGGTGATTTTTTTATCGAAAACACGATCGCCAATATAAAAACTGAGCCAAAATTCGTTATGGATTGCAAAAAGCGATTCATCTATAATCTCAATTGGCACATAAGATTGAGGGGCTAAAGCGCCTAGAGAATGTCTAAAAGTGGCGGTTTTAACTTCTTCTCCATTCAATAAACCGTAGCCTTTGGTACTCACTAAGATATTACTAATAGTTTCGGATTTAAAATTTAATAAATAGGCTTTCCAATTCCTATTTTCAGCCGATTCGCTTTCTAAAACAATGGCAATGCCAATATCAACAACTTCCAAAAAATCAATGTCTTTTTTCATTCGAAAAAATTACTTTTTGGGAGCTGCTTTTTTAGCCGCCGCTTTTTTAGGTGCTGCTTTTTTACCTACTGCTTTTTTAGCTGCCGCTTTTTTAGGAGCTGCTTTTTTAGTGGTCGTTTCTTTTTTACTTGCTACTTTTTTAGTGGCTGTTTTAGCGCCTTTTTTAGCATAAGCAGGTTTGTCTTCTGCTTCTTTACCACCCGCTAACCTAACGCAATCAGCATAAGTAAGCGTACTTGCCTCGGTGTCTTTTGGAATTTTAACATTGTCCTTACCATATTCAATGTAAGGTCCCCATCTACCATTTAACACTTTTACTAAAACATTTTCAGTAAATAGTTTAATAATTTTATTAGCATCTTTTTCTCTTTTTGCTAAAATCAATTCAATTGATCTTTCCAATTCAATGGTATGCGGATCATCCTCTTTTCCGATAGAGGTAAAAATACTATTATGACGAATGTATGGTCCGAATTTTCCAATGCCAATAACCACCTCTTTATCTTCAAATAAGCCAACATTTTTAGGCAACTTGAATAATTCCATGGCCTCTTCCAAACTAATGGTTTCGATCATTTGACCCGTGCGTAGACTTGCATATTTAGGTTTAATGTTGTTTTCTTCGTCTGCTTCGCCTAATTGTACAAATGGCCCAAAACGACCAATTCTAACAGATACTAGCTTGCCAGAAACAGGATCGGTTCCTAAATCTCTATTGGTATTCGCTCTTTCGGCATTCTCCATGGTATTCTCTACATCCTTATGAAAAGGCGTATAGAAATCTTGAATCATTTTAGTCCACTCGGTTAAACCTTGTGCAATATCATCGAATTCTTTTTCAACTTTAGCCGTAAAATTAAAATCTACAATATGCTGAAAATGCTGTACTAAGAAATCGTTTACCACTGCGCCAATATCACTTGGAAATAATTTAGATTTTTCGACGCCAACATTTTCTATTAATTGCGCTTGCGTAATAACGGCATCTTTTAAATTAATGACGCGGTAATTTCTTTGTTTACCTTCTCTATCTTCTTTTAAAACGTAAGCTCTTTTTTGAATTGTTGCAATAGTTGGTGCATAAGTAGATGGTCTGCCAATGCCTAATTCTTCTAGCTTTTTTACTAAACTTGCTTCGGTATATCTGGCAGCCGCTCTAGAAAACTTTTCTGTAGCATTCATTTCTACCAATGTTAAATTTTGCTTTTCGGTTAATGGCGGTAGCATTTTATTATCTGCTTCTGCCTCCCCTGCAAGTTCTAATTCATCATCGGTAGATTCCATATAAACTTTTAAGAAACCATCAAAACGAAGTACTTCTCCTTGTGCAATTAATTCTTCTTTTCGAGTTGAAATAGCAATTTTTGCTGTAGTTTTTTCGAGTTGTGCTTCACTCATTTGCGAAGCAATAGAACGCTTCCAAATTAAATCATATAAGCGCACATCGGCAGGATCTCCTGAAATGGTATGTTGGTCAAAATAAGTCGGGCGAATGGCTTCGTGGGCTTCTTGCGCACCTGCAGATTTTGTTTTGAATTTCCTTAAAGTATGGTATTTTTCGCCATATGCCGATAAGATTTCGTTCTTAGCCGCTGTTAATGCGGTATCGGATAGGTTAACAGAATCGGTACGCATATAAGTAATCTTTCCAGATTCGTATAATCTTTGCGCAACTTGCATGGTTCTGGCAACCGAAAATCCTAATTTTCTGCTGGCTTCTTGTTGTAAAGTAGAAGTAGTAAAGGGCGCAGCTGGTGATTTTTTTCCTGGTTTAACTTCTAAACTATTGACCAAAAAAGTAGCATTTTTACAATCGTTTAAAAACTTTTCGGCATCACCAATTAATTCAAAACGATCGGGATGTTCTGCTTTAAAAATTATTTTTTTAGTGTCTTGTGCATGAAAATAAGCTACTACTTTAAAACTAGCTTGTGCATTAAAAACATTGATTTCTCTTTCTCTTTCTACAATTAATCGAACCGCAACCGATTGCACACGACCCGCAGATAGAGAGGGTTTCACCTTACGCCAAAGTATTGGAGATAGTTCAAAACCAACCAAACGATCTAATACTCTTCTAGCTTGTTGTGCATATACTAAATTATAATCAATCGTTCTTGGATTTTCGATTGCTTTAATAATGGCAGGCTTGGTAATTTCGTGAAAAACAATACGCTTGGTTTTGCTTTCTGTTAATCCTAAAGTTTCATATAAATGCCAAGAAATGGCTTCTCCCTCGCGGTCTTCATCGGATGCTAACCAAACCATTTCTGCTGTTTTTGCTAATTTTTTTAATTCAGCAACTATCGCTTTTTTATCGGCTGGTACTTCATAATGTTGGGCAAAATTATTGGCAACATCTATGGCAGCATTTCCTTTTGCTAAATCACGAATATGTCCATAACTAGACTTCACTAAAAAGTCTTTACCCAAATATCCTTCTATTGTTTTGGCTTTCGCCGGTGATTCTACAATTAATAAATTTTTCGTCATTTTCTATAATTCCTGAATAATGCTTCAGAATTGCAAATAAACAGATTAATAATCCTAAGTACCAAATGTTTTATTAAAAAACACCTTTAAATAATATAAAATGGGCTATAAATAACCTTAAGTTTGAATAATGCCCACATTAAAGGCCTTTTCTATAGCCGCATGATTGGCAACCTCTATACCCATTGAAATTACTTTTCTAGTTTCTAATGGATCAATGATACCATCAACCCACATTCTGGCGGCTGCATAATAAGGTGTGGTTTGAGCCGTATAACTATCGGTAATTTTCTTTAATAAAGCAGCTTCCACCTCGGGTGTTACTAATTCGCCTTTAGCTTTTAGTGTAGCAGATTGAATTTGTAATAATACTTTTGCTGCTTGCGAACCACCCATTACGGCAATTTTTGCACTTGGCCATGCGTATATTAATCGGGGGTCATATGCCTTTCCACACATGGCGTAATTTCCAGCACCATACGAATTTCCAATAACAATGGTAAATTTTGGTACCACCGAATTGGCAACTGCATTTACCATTTTAGCGCCATCTTTAATAATACCGCCTTGCTCCGACCTCGATCCAACCATAAACCCAGTTACATCTTGTAAAAAAACCAATGGAATTTTCTTTTGATTACAGTTCATGATAAAACGCGCAGCTTTATCTGCAGAATCAGAATAAATTACGCCACCAAATTGCATCTCTCCTTTTTTACTTTTCACAACCGTTCTTTGGTTTGCTACAATTCCTACAGCCCAACCATCTATTCTTCCTAAACCACAAATAATGGTTTGACCATATTTTTCTTTGTATTGTTCAAAATCAGATTCATCAACTAAACGATGAATAATTTCGAGCATATCATAAGGTTTCTCTCTATTATCGGGCAAAATGCCATAAATTTCTTTAGGATCTTTTAAAGGCGCTTTAGCTGCAACCCTATTAAAACCAGCCTTTGTATAATCTGCAGTTTTAGAAAAAATATTTCTGATTGCTTTTAAACAAGCTGCATCATTTTCGTGTTTATAATCGGTTACACCCGAAATTTCGCAATGCATACTTGCACCACCTAAAGATTCATTATCAATATCTTCGCCAATAGCCGATTTCACTAAATAAGATCCTGCTAAAAAAACAGAACCCGTACCATCTACAATCATGGCTTCGTCGCTCATGATGGGAAGGTAAGCCCCGCCTGCAACACAGCTTCCCATGATGGCGGCAATTTGTAAAATTCCCATCGAAGACATCACCGCATTATTTCTAAAAATACGACCAAAATGTTCTTTATCAGGAAAAATTTCATCTTGCATTGGCAAATAAACGCCGGCACTATCTACTAAATAAATAATAGGTAATTTATTTTCAATACAAATTTCTTGTGCTCTCAAATTCTTTTTGGCTGTCATTGGAAACCATGCTCCGGCTTTAACCGTTGCATCATTTGCTACAATCATACATTGCTTACCAGCAACATAACCAATGCCTGCAATTACACCAGCAGATGGACATCCACCATGTTCTTCATACATTTTATCGGCAGCAAAAGCGCCAATTTCAATAAAATTTGATTGTGGATCGATGAGGTTTGCAATTCTTTCTCTGGCCAACATTTTCCCCTTCTCTTTTTGCTTAGCCGCATTTTTGGCGCCGCCACCTTCTTGTACTTTTTTAAATCTATTTTTAAGATCTGCCACTAATTGCTTATTGACATCTTCATTTTTATTGAATTCAATATCCATCATCTTAAATTAAAATCAAGCGTTAAAAATAAAATTATGATAAATCTCTATCCCGAAACCAACTGTCGTTTGGTTCCAATTTTGTAGCCAATAATTGTGTTAATAAATCTGAAACATTTCCTGCATCTATTAATAATTCGCGGTTACTAGACCTTAAAAATCCACTGGCTAACATTTGATCTAATTGAAAAAGCAAAGGATTATAAAAGCCTTCAAAGTTAAGTATACCAATTGGTTTGGCGTGTAAATTAAGTTGCAACCAAGTCAACATTTCAAACATTTCGTCTAGGGTGCCAAAACCACCCGGTAAAGTAATCACATAATCTGCTTGATCGCACATATATGCTTTTCTTTCGTGCATACTACTAACGATTACATTTTCGGTTAAGGGTAAATCGCCGGTCTCTTTGAATCTTAAAAACTCTGGTATAACACCCAAAACTTTCCCATTGTTTGCTAGCATTTCGCTAGCAATAATTCCCATGAGTCCAACATTACCACCACCGTATATTAATCGAATATTGTTTTCCGCCAATAAACGCGCTAACAATTTAACCTCTTCTATAAGCTTTAAATTATTACCCGTACTCGAACCGCAAAAAACCAATACACTTTTCATGTTTGTATATTATCTTGTATAATTTGGTGCTTCTTTGGTAATAACGATATCGTGTGGATGACTTTCTCTAATACCTGCTGCAGTTATTCTAACGAACTTAGCTTCTTGCATTGCAGCAATGGTGCCTGCGCCGCAATAGCCCATACCTGCTTTCAATCCACCAACAAATTGATGCATTACTTCGGCTAAGGTGCCTTTGTATGGTACACGTCCTACAATGCCTTCTGGTACTAACTTTTTAATATCATCTTCTGCATCTTGGAAATAACGATCTTTGGAACCTGTTTCCATGGCCTCAATAGAGCCCATTCCTCGGTATGATTTAAATTTTCTGCCTTCGTAAATAATGGTTTCACCTGGAGATTCTTCGACGCCTGCAAATAAAGAACCTGCCATAATACAACTAGCACCAGCAGCGATTGCTTTAGGAATATCTCCTGTGTGTTTGATACCACCATCTGCAATAACCGGAATGCCAGTGCCTTTTAGGGCTTTAGCACATTCGTAAACTGCATATAATTGAGGAACCCCAACACCTGCAATAATTCTGGTAGTACAAATAGAACCTGGTCCAATACCCACTTTAACCGCATCGGCTCCAGCTTTTGCTAATGCTTTGGCAGCCGCTGCAGTGGCAATATTTCCAGCAATAACTTGTAATTTAGGAAATGCTTTTTTAACCATTTTTAAGGTTTCGATTACTCCTTTAGAATGGCCATGTGCTGTATCTATTGCAATAACGTCTACACCGGCATTTACAAGCGCGCTAACGCGTTCCATGGTGTCGGCAGTCACACCAACAGCCGCACCAACTCTAAGGCGTCCTTGCTCGTCTTTACATGCTTGAGGAAAGTTTTTAAACTTCTGAATATCTTTATAAGTAATTAAACCGGTTAGTTTACCTTTTTTATCAACTACAGGTAATTTTTCAATTTTATGCTTTTGCAAAATCAACTCTGCTTTTTTAAGGTCAGTGCCTGTTGGCGCCGTAATTAAATTAGCAGTGGTCATTACCGTTTTCACTTTTAATTTTAAATCTTTTTGAAAACGAATGTCTCTATTGGTTAGAATACCCAATAATTGTTGGTTTTTATCGATAATTGGAATACCTCCAATTTTAAATTCTTTCATTAAAGCAAATGCTTCTGCTAAAGTAGCTTCCGGATGTAAAGTAACAGGATCTTGTATCATACCACTTTCAGAACGTTTTACTTTTCGAACTTCCTCTGCTTGACGGGTAATGGTCATGTTTTTATGTAACATGCCGATGCCTCCATTTTGTGCAATGGCAATGGCTAATTCGGATTCCGTAACGGTATCCATAGCCGCCGAAACAATGGGCACATTTAACTTAATTTTTTTGGTTAAAAAAGTGGAGGTGTTTACTTCTCTGGGTAAAACCTCAGAGTAAGCGGGAATTAACAATACATCATCGTAGGTTAAACCTTCAGAAACGAATTTGTTTGGATCGAGATTCATAGCAATTAATTATGGGTTATTAATTGCAGGACAAAAGTATAAAAATTATTGAATAAAGAAGAAATTATCCAATTAATCTATCAAAGCGACAGTTCCACTTTTTCTAATAACCGCTCCTAATGCATCTGTAGACTCAATTACATAAACATAAGCACCCGTGGTGCAAACATCATTAGAATCCTTGTCTTTTCCATTCCAGCCAAGCACTTCGTCGGTTGTTTCGAAGACCAATTTACCCCATCTATTGTACACTTTAAGGCTAAATTTATTGTTATTGGTGGTCAATACCCTTGGACGAAAAATAGGGGTTAAACCATTAGGGGTGAATACTTCTGGTGCAATTATTTTAATTTCTTTATACACATATGCCCTATTAGAAAACGATACTGATTGCACATTAAACGGATCGTTTATATCTTCCGTAGTTTTTATGTAATAATAAGTGGCGTTATCTATGCCTGGAGGTGTTATATCTACATCAATAAAAGATGAAATGGGTGGTTGAACTGTAGCTATTATATCTTTAATATCTATACCCGCACTGTCTTTTTTCACTCTATATAATTCAAAGAAGCCAGTACCTACGGCCCAACCTTCAAAATTATTCCAAGATATTTTATTGGTGGTTGGATTAACATATTCTGCTTTTAACCTTACCACCCTTACCACATTACTGGTATCGATGGTATCTGGACAAGCTGTTGTGGTAACAATTTTAAAATAATAAGCGTAGCGTTCGGTTAATAAATTATCAATAGGTTTTACATTGAAACGCGTATAAGTTTGAGAATCGATGCGAGCTACCTCTTTAAAGTTGATACTATCTTCCGACATTAAAATCGAATAAGTTAAACGACAGCTAGAAGTATCTGTCAACCAATATAAAGTTACGGTTCTGTTATTTGCAGCTGTGGTGGCATTGTATAAATAAACATAAGCAGGTGCCACAGAAAATGTACCAGTAAAACTTTTTTCGTTTGAAGTGGAAGATGCACCAATATTCATCACATCGTTACTTCTTGCAATCACTTTATAACGATAATTAATACCCGTCATTAAACCACTGCGTTTGTATGAATTCTTATTATTCAATTCAACTTTTAGTTTTTTAAAGGGGCCATTATTTTGACTTTCATAAATTTCGTAGTTTTCTCCAGCATTTGGAGTGGAATTGAAAAAACCATTGCGCGCATCCGAATAGGCATTCCATTTTAAATAAACAGCACCATTACATTGGTCTACCGTTTGATTTAAATATACCGTTTGATGAGGTTTTACAGCCGATGTATCGAATCCTGATTGTACAATTGGATTCACATCTTTATCAAATGCAGTTACCCAAAATCGTAAAGATTTTTCGTTAGGTAAATCGATTTGACCGAAATTGTCTTCGTAAACAAATTTATTAGTGCTTCTACCATTGATGGTGATAGGCGCATCAAAAATCATTTGCCCTAAATTATTTTGGTAAATTCTGTAAACATAATAGCCATCTACGGTTGTATTTGGAGATACCTGCCAATTAATACTTACCTGACGGTCGTTTAAAACGGTTACAGAATCTATAGATACCGTTGGAATTTGTGCAAATGCTGCAGGAGCCCAAAAAATCCCTAAAATAAATAGTTGCTTAAGAAATTTCATCTTTCAAATATATTATTTTTTTCCTACAACTACTTCAGTTAAAGTATCTGCGGCAAAATATTTGTTCGCTAGATCCATAATTCGCTGAGAATTAATGGTTTTAACCCTCGTAAAGTAAGTAGTATAATAGCTATAATCTAGCCCATAAGGGTAAATTGCTTTGTATTTATCGGCATAACTGAATACATTTTCGATGCTGCCCAAATAAGAACCTAATAGATAATTTTTAACCAAATCAAGTTCGGACTCAGGCACTAGTGTTGTTTTTAATTTTTCGATTTCGAAGTAAATCTCCTTTAAAGCAGCTGCACAAACATCCGCACCAACTTCTGTCGCAATATAAAAAAAGCCTGTATCTAATGTGGAAGCAATGCCCGATCCAATGCCATAAGTATAACCTTTATCTTCTCTAATGTTTGCCATTAACCTCGATCCAAAATAACCTCCCAAAATTGTACTTAAAACAATTAAGTCTATGTAATCTGGAT
>CAIKLP010000098.1 GCA_903828245.1 uncultured bacterium
TTTCACGCTTGAAAATCCTTTTTGACAATTGTGCTGGACTCGAACCCGCTTGTGTGCCTCGCAATCGTTATGTTTTTTCCTCTCTTTATCTCCCTCGATTCCTTAAACCTTGCGCTGAAAGGACTGCAAAGGTAGAAAAAATATGTTAACTACCAAATTCTATTATATTATTTTTAATAAAATATCCTTTTGATAGGGCTGCAAAGGTAAGCAAGAAAACCGCATTCGCAACTCCCGATAAACTTAAACCTATAAATAGCCTGATAATGAGCAGGAAAAATTAATATTGGCCGGTGCTCAATAATACTAAAGTGCAAGCTTCTGCTGCTTCAATACCGTTTTTTTCACAGATGTTCTGAAAATGCTCGCTTTCGGTACCAGGATTAAAAATCACCCTTTTGGGTTTTAATGCCAAAATAAAAGGAATGTACTCGGCTTGGTTTTTTTCAGAAACATATAAAGTTACAGTATCCACCTCCTCGCAATGAGTTAAACTTGTTTGAATGGGAATGTCATTCAACTGTCCTGCACGTAAACCATACAAACAGATCTCGTGCCCAAATTTCAAAAGCATTTGAGCCGCTTTAAACGCATACCTTTCGGGATTAACACTGGCGCCAATAATTACTGTTTTTTTCATATTGTTTTTTTTTAATTTAAAAATTGCGCAACTGCTTCGGCACATTTTTCGCCATCGATTGCTGCAGATACAATGCCACCGGCATATCCAGCCCCTTCTGCACATGGAAAAAATCCCGAAACTTCGGGATGTTGCAAAGTAATTTTATCTCTAGGAATTCTAACAGGCGAAGAAGTACGCGATTCCACGCCAATTAATAATGCTTCGTTGCTATCATAGCCTTTCATTTTCTTTCCAAAAATGGGCAATGCTTTTCGGATACTATCCGATACAAAACCAGGTAATACTTCGTCTAAAGACAATGCGGTAAGTCCGGGTATATAAGAATTTGTAGGAAGATCTGTAGAAACTTTTCGATTGATAAAATCGGCTACTCTTTGCGCAGGAGCCTTGATGGTATTGCCTGCTAGGCGGAAGGCCAATTGCTCGACTTTATGTTGAAAATGCAATGCCGCTAAAGGCGATTGAGTAATACCAGGAATGTCTTCTAAATTTACCTGTACCACCAAACCCGAATTAGCAAATGGATTATTTCGTTTAGAAGGCGACCAACCATTGACTACAATTTCGTCGGTCGCAGTGGCGCAAGGTGCAACAATACCGCCCGGACACATGCAAAAAGAAAAAACGCCACGCCCATCTATTTGCTCCACTATACTGTAATAAGAAGGTGGCAAATTTGGATGTGGCAATTCACATTTATATTGAATTTGATCGATCAGTGCTTGCGGATGTTCGATGCGAAGGCCCATCGCAAAAGCTTTCGCTTCAATTTTAATTTTTTTCTGTGCTAATAATTCATAAATATCTTTCGCCGAATGACCCGTTGCTAAAATTAAGGCATCGGCCGCAATGCGAGTGCCGTCGGCCAGTTGCACGCCATTGCATGTACCAAATGCGATGTCAAAATCAACCACTTTTGCATCAAATAAAATTTCGCCTCCACAATTCAAAATTTGCTCGCGCAATTTCACAATAATTTGCGGAAGCTTATTGGTTCCAATGTGCGGACGGGCGTTCACCATAATATTGGGATCGGCGCCATGTTCAATAAATCGCGTTAAAATTCGATCTACATCGCCTCTTTTAGTGGAACGAGTATATAATTTTCCGTCGGAATAAGTACCTGCGCCGCCTTCGCCAAAACAATAATTAGATTCTGGATTTACGATTCCATTTTTATTGATTGCCGCTAAATCTCTGCGCCTAGCGTGTACATCTTTTCCTCTTTCAATTACAATAGGTTGATAACCTAATTCTATCAAACGCAGTGCTGCAAACAATCCTGCAGGACCAGCACCAATAACCAAAACCCGCTTTGCATTTGTTATTTTTTGAGGAATGAATAAATGAGGGTTAGGTGTATGAATAGGATCTTCATCAATGTAGACAAGCATTTTAGCTCGAAAAACAATGATTCGAGCACGCGCATCGATGGATTGTTTTTTAATTTCAAAAGCATGGATACGCGGAACAGAATAGCCTATGTTTTTTGATATAAAGGCTTTTAAAGCCTCGGGGTCGTTGATAATAGCAGGCGAAATACCTAATTCGATTTCTTTGATCATATGGGTAAGTGTTTATCTTACAAGCAAA
>CAIKLP010000099.1 GCA_903828245.1 uncultured bacterium
TCTGATCGAATCATGAGCTGGCATGGTGATACACCGATGGGAATGGTCGAATCTGCAATGGAATTTATTAGAATGTGTGAAGCAGAAAACTTCCACAATATAGTCGTTTCTATGAAGTCGAGTAATACCCAAGTAATGGTACAAGCCTACCGTTTATTGGTTGCTACCATGACCAAAGAAAACATGAATTATCCTTTGCATTTAGGCGTAACAGAAGCAGGCGATGGCGAAGACGGCAGAATTAAATCTGCGGTTGGCATTGGTACTTTGTTAGCAGATGGATTAGGCGATACCATTCGCGTTTCTTTAACAGAAGAGCCCGAGCTAGAAGCACCGGTAGCAAAAGCTTTGGCCGATAGGTATGAAAAATTACATACAAATAGTGCAATTGAAAAAGTAGTTATTCCTAGTTCATTCAATCCTTACATTCATCAAAGAAGAATTACTACTGCAGTAGAAAATGTAGGTGGAAATTTAGTGCCGATTGTGATGGCAGATTTTTCTCAAGAGCCTCTAATAGCTGAATTACAATTGTCGAGCATTGGTTATATTTATTCTGAAATTTTAGATAAATATTCGATGACCGATCTTGCTGCAGATTGGATTTATTTAGGCAAACATATGCCACAGTTTAGTTTGCCAGGTAACCTCCGAAAGGTAGTAGATTATGATGTTTGGGAGCAATTTAAATCGTTAGAAAACACCATTCCATTATTTAGCACTGCAACTTATATAACATTAGAAAATAGTAATTGGCCAATTCATTTAATTGCAGGAAATGCAAATGAATTTACCCCAGCATTTTTTGAAAAAATTAAAAATGATTCCAAAGCCATTATTTGTTTGCAAGCAAACGAAGAAGATTCTTTCGCAACAAATAGGGCTTTCTTTTTTCAATTAGCAAATCAGCAAATTAATTGTCCGGTAATTATTAACAGACAATATCAAATAGCAGATTTAACTGTTTTGCAATTACATGCCGCAACAGATTTTGGTTCCTTGTTAATCGATGGTTATTCGGATGGTGTTTGTATATCAACCAGCAAAAGTATTACGCCTAGAGCAACCAATGCCATTGCCTTTGGTTTATTACAGGCCAGTCGCATGCGCATTTCTAAAACAGAATATATTTCTTGTCCTTCTTGCGGACGTACCTTATTTGATTTACAAGAAACCACCCAATTAATCCGATCTAAAACAGATCACCTCAAAGGCTTAAAAATTGGCATCATGGGTTGTATTGTAAATGGTCCTGGCGAAATGGCCGATGCCGATTATGGCTATGTGGGTGCCGGACCTGGCAAAATTACCCTTTATAGAGGCATGGAGGTAGTTCGCAAAAATGTAAATACAGCCGATGCCGTTGATGGCTTAATTGAAATTATCAAAGAAGATAATTTATGGGTCGAAAAGCCTTAAAAATATAGATTTTTGATTGCTTAGTGTACAATCTACAATTATTGTTTATCTTTAGCTCGTAAATCAATCAAAATGGCTACAAATATCAAAAGAATTGCAGTTTTAACATCCGGAGGCGATGCTCCCGGCATGAATGCAGCTATTAGAGCAGTAGTTCGTGCTAGTATTTTTAATAACCTCGAAGTATATGGCGTAATGAGAGGCTACGAAGGTTTAATCAACGGAGATATTGTTCCTTTGGTTTCTAATTCGGTGAGTAATATTATTCAAAGAGGCGGTACCATTCTTAAATCTGCACGCAGCGAAAAATTCAGAACTTTAGAAGGCAGACAACAAGCATTTGATAATTTAAAAAAGTTCGACATTGATGCAGTAGTTTGTATTGGTGGCGATGGAACTTTTAGTGGTGCATTGCAATTTAATAAAGAACACGATTTACCATTCATTGGTATACCCGGAACAATTGATTGCGATTTATACGGAACAGATTATACTTTAGGTTTCGATACTGCTTTAAATACAGCAGTCGAATCGATAGACAGAATAAGGGATACAGCCGATTCGCACGATCGTTTATTTTTCGTAGAAGTAATGGGAAGAGATGCTGGATTTATTGCACTCTATTCTGGCATTGCAGGTGGCGCCGAATCTATTTTAATTCCAGAGTCGATCACAGATGCCGATCAATTAATGTCAACTTTAGAAAAAGGATACCAAAGAAAAAAATCTTCTATGATTGTAGTGGTTGCCGAAGGAGAAGATTCTGGAGGTGCTTATAAAGTGGCAGAAAAAGTAAAAGCAAAGTTTGATTATTTTGATATCAGGGTAAGTATTTTGGGCCATATTCAAAGAGGGGGTAGTCCGAGTTGTGCAGATAGGGTGTTGGGAAGTAGAATGGGAATTGCCGCTGTCGAATCATTATTAGCAGGCAAGCGCGAAGTAATGGTGGGAATCATCAATAACGAGGTAGTTTTAACTTCTTTTCAAAAAGCCGTAAAACACAATCAAGAAATAGACCTTAATTTGATGCGAATGGTAGAAATACTTTCCGCATAATAATATAACACATCCTATTTTTAAAATCGCTTCCAAACCAGGAGCGATTTTGTTTTTTTATTGCTAATTTCGATAAATTTTATTTGCAGCATAGCCCCATGAAAAGGTTTAGAAAGCCCATCACCATATTTTATTTTTTAGTGCTTTATGCCTTAGCAGAATTAACTTGGTGGGGTTATTTACTCATTGCGGCTAATGCAAAGCGAATGCCTATGATTTTAGGGGAGGGTTCGGTTTTCTTAATCATCTTATTGGTGGGAATTTATTTTTTTCAGCGAACAATTAAAAAAGAAAGCGAATTTCACCAACAACAACAAAATTTTTTACTTTCTGTTACACATGAATTAAAGTCGCCTTTAGCGGCTATTAAATTAGTATTACAAACATTGGTCAAGCGTGATTTAACAAAAGATAAAAGAGATCAATTAATTGGAAACTCGATAGAAGACGTGGGGCGTTTAGATGATTTAGTGGAAAATATGTTATTGGCTACCCGCATCGAAAATAACTCTTATTCTTACCCAAAAGAATTATTTGATTTTTCGGAATTGGTTAAAAGTATTTATGATCGCGCCATCATCACTTCAGAAAATACCAGAAATTTTCAGCAGCAAATCGAAGAAAATATATCTATCATGGGCGATCGATTTGCCTTAGGTTCTTTAATTAATAATATCCTAGAAAACGCAGTTAAATACTCGCCAGCTGGGGCAGCTATTCAGGTTCAGCTTTATCAGCAAAGTAATAAAATATTTTTTATAGTGGCCGATCAAGGAGTAGGAATACCACCTAGCGAACGCCAAAAGATCTTTCAAAAATTTTATCGTTCTGGTAACGAGCTAACACGTAAAAATAAAGGAACAGGTTTAGGTTTATTTATTGTGGAGCAAGTAGCTAAAAATCATCAAGCAAAAGTATTGGTAAATAATAATTTACCCAAAGGCACTATTTTTGAAATCATTTTTAATCTGGCACCCTAATGAGTGAGTATAGAATTTTGTTGGTCGAAGATGAAGCTAATTTATTAGCAGCCATTAAGCTCAATTTAGAGTTAGAGGGCTATCATGTCTCTACTGCAACAGATGGCAAGAAGGCCTTAAAAATGATCAAAGAAGAACGCGTGAGTTTGGTTATCTTAGATGTGATGATGCCCGAAATGGATGGCTTTCAAGTAGTCGAAAACATTAGGTTACAGAATAATCCGGTGCCAGTTTTATTTTTAACAGCTCGCAATACCTCCGAAGACAGGGTTTTAGGACTTAAAAAAGGAGCAGACGATTACTTGAGTAAACCTTTTAATTTAGAAGAATTAATTTTACGTGTGGGGCTTTTAATTAAAAGAGGTTCGCATGCAGACCACATCAAAAACTTAGATCAATATCAAATTGGAGATAAAACTATTTTGTTTGCCAGTTATGAAATCAAAGCAGCCGATGGAACAATAACACCATTAACTAAAAAGGAAAGCATGTTGCTTAAATTGCTTATTGAACGCAAAGACGAAGCTGTTTCTAGAGAGTTAATATTAGAAACTGTTTGGAATTACGATGTTTATCCCTCTACGCGTACCATCGATAATTTTATTTTATCATTCAGAAAACATTTTGAAAAAGATTTAAAACACCCTCAATATTTTCATTCTATTAGAGGCGTAGGATATAAATTCACAGATTCATAATATAGGAGAATATGAAGAAATTTGCTTTACTTTTATTTTTTGTGCTCATGCAATTAGGCCTGTTCGCACAAATTGACAATACATCGCTAGAAAATAATTTTCTGTCTAATCAAAGCAATACACGCGGCCTTTATTTTAGGATGTATAATTTTAATTACATGCGTAATTACGAATACTTCAATCAATTCGCAGATGGCTTAACTTATTTCGGCAATATTTTACAACCCGAATTCACTTTTGTGCAATCGCCTAATTTGAGTATGTCTGCAGGTGTAAACCTCCGAAAAGATTACGGGAAGAAGGGTATATATTCAACTCAACCAATACTAAGAATCGATTATCATCGAAATAATTTCAGGTTAATTAATGGTGCATTAAATGGAAATGTAGCGCATCGTTTACCTGAGCCAATTTATAATTACGATCGAATTATTACCGATAATATAGAATATGGGACCCAATTTATTTTGGAAAATGCCAATAGTCATTTAGATGTTTGGTTGAATTGGGAAAATATGATTTATAAGATTTCTCCAGTTCAAGAGAAAATTTCTGGCGGCTTACATTATCAAAAAAACTTATTTAAAAAAGGTAATTTAACCGTTGCAGCGCCCATAGATTTTTTAGTGTTTCACCAAGGTGGACAAATAGATACGCCGGATCGTTCTTTAATATCCATTTTAAATTCTTCTTTTGGATTAACTTTCTCCTATGCATTTCCAAAAGCAACCTTGCATTCCGAAAATTATTTAATTACTTACAAAGATTTTTCTTTTACCAAGCAAAATCAATATATACAGGGGCAGGGCGTGTATTTAAATTTAGGTGTTAAAACTAAAATGGCCGATTTTGTGATGAGTTATTGGCAAGGCGAAGGCTTTCAGTCTACGCATGGTGCGCCCATTTTTTCTTCCGTTTCTTCTCAAATTAATAATAATGGCTTTCATCAAGATGAGCGGTCTTTATTATTTTTTAGGATAATTTCTGAATTTCCCATTTCAGAAAACTTTAGTATTTCTTCTCGAATAGAACCTTACATCGATTTAAATAATCCTGCTTTTGAATTTTCGAACAGTCTATTTTTAACTTATCGTGAAAATTTTAGTTTAACAAAAAAATAAAAATGGATTTCGCAAATGGCAAGGGGTATAATGCATACGGTGCTTATCTAAAAGATAAATACCAAGGGCAGCGGGTATTTAAAGTAATTGTAGATGGTAATTTTACCTGTCCAAACCGCGATGGATCCAAGGGTTTTGGCGGTTGTACTTATTGCAATGTAGATTCTTTTACACCCGAACTTTCGCGAAAATTACCAAGCATGAAAGAGCAAGTGGCACAGGGCATGGCTCGTGCTCGCGCAAATTATCGAGCCGAAAAATTCATTATTTATTTTCAACCTAATACCAATACTTATGCACCCGTACATTATTTAAAAGCAATGTACGACGAAGCCCTTTCTATTAATACGGAAGATATTTTAGGATTATCTGTTGGCACAAGGCCCGATTGTATTGATGCCGAAAAAATTAAATTGCTGGAATCTTATACCGACCGTTTTGATGTGGATATTGAAATGGGAATGGAATCAATTTATGACGATACCTTAGTAAAAATAAATAGAGGTTGTTTACATGCAGAATTTGAACAGGCCTTAGCATTATTGGCTCATACTAAATTAGATGTTTGTATACATACCATTTTTGGTTTTCCTTGGGAAACAAAAGAAATGATGTTGAAATATGCCGATGAAATCAATCGTTTCGAAAAAATAAAATTTGTAAAATTTCATCATTTACATATTGTAGAAGGCTCTATAATGGGGGTAAAATATAAGAAAGAGCCCTTCGAACTATTTACAATAGAGGCATATGCCGATTTTCTTTGCGAATTAATTCCTTTAATCAGGCCCGATATTGTGGTACAAAGGTTGTTTGGATTATCTGATTTAGCTTTATTAATCGCGCCAAATTGGGGATTAAAGAAATCAGAAATTCAACATTATTTTGATAAAACCATTCAAGATAGAAATATTATTCAGGGGTCTAAATACTTAAAATAGTTCTGCTATTTTTTGTTTCCTGAATTCAAAAATTTCTATCACTGCTTTTTTAACAAGCAATTTATTTGCCAGGCTACCGATAAAACCAAATGGAATGGCGTAGTCTACAATATCTGTCATCATTACGCCACCAACCACTGCTTCAAAATGATGTTGATGATGCCACATGGCATAAGGTCCAAAGCGTTGTTCGTCTACAAAATATACTTGATCTTTTACATGCGTAATTTCGGTACACCAGTCTAATTTAATACCTAATAAGGGGCTTACCTTATAAGTAATAAGCATACCTGGATACATTTTTCCAACTTCGTATTTGTTGGTAATTTGAAATCCCATGTGTTGGGGCGTAATTTTCGCTAAATTTTTAGGAGATGAAAAAAAGTCCCATGCAGTGGCTAAATCTACAGGAACAAACTGTTCGTATTTTACGGTATGTATTTTCATACTCCCATAACACGCGAACTAAGCAAATGTTTTATTGTACCATTTTATTTGCACAATAAGAACTAGCAAAGGCTTCTGGCTTGGCTTTAAACACAAAACCCATACTCAATATATAACCCATGGCCTCTTGAAGCGCAGTATTTGATTTGAAGTTTGGGTTGGTATTGATATCGGCATGTACTTCTAAATCGACATCGTGTAATTCTAAAATTGGACAAAGTTGATAGGCTGTTTCGATGCTTCTTTGCACTTCGTTTAACATTCTTTCTTTGATCCCCATTTTTTGTGTAATTTTTTCTTGTTGAATAAACATGAAACCACCACGTTGTTCTCTTAAAAAAACAATGACTGTTGCAAAGTCGATTTGTTTACCTTTCACCTGTGAGTCGGTGCCAATGCACACTTTAAGCTTGTTGCCAAGTGCAGATTCTCTTTCGATGGCTTGTGCTACTTCATCGATAATATTGTTGTTGATATTTTCGCCACTAAATTTTTTCCAGCTCATAATAATTTATTAATTGGTTTATTAATTGGGCATTCAATTTGATTAGCTAATTTATCTATTTGGACTTATATCTTTTTTTTTAATAGGTTAAATTTTTATTAACATTTAAACATAAAAAAAGCCCGATTGCTCGGGCCTTTTGATTTTAAGTGCTTAGTTTTTTATATCGAATGCGTTTTGGTGCTTCGTCACCCAATCTTTTCTTTTTATTTTCTTCATATTCTGAATAATTTCCTTCGAAGTAGTAAACTTGAGAGTTGCCTTCAAAAGCTAAAATATGCGTACATATTCTATCTAAGAACCAACGATCATGGGAAATGACCACTGCGCAGCCTCCAAATTCGTCTAATGCTTCTTCTAAAGATCTCAAGGTATTTACATCTATATCATTCGAGGGCTCATCGAGTAAAATTACATTCGCTCCTTGCTTTAACATCATGGCTAAATGCACGCGATTTCTTTCCCCACCCGAAAGTACTTCTATCTTTTTCTGTTGATCGGCACCCGAAAAATTAAACCTCGAAACATATGCCCTCGAATTAATTTGTTTATTGCCTAATAACATGGTGTCGGTTCCGCCAGTTATGGCTTCAAAAACAGTTTTAGTTGGGTCCATGTCTTTATGTAATTGATCAACATAAGCAAGCTTTACTGTTTCGCCAATTTTAAAAGTTCCGCTATCGGGTTTTTCTTCTCCTGTAATCAATTTAAACAAAGTGGTTTTACCTGCTCCGTTGGGGCCTATAATACCCACAATTCCTGCTGGAGGTAAAGTAAGTTCTAGGTTTTCGTATAAAAGTTTATCGCCATATGCTTTAGAAACGCCATGCGCTTCTATCACCACATTACCTAATCTTGGTCCGGGTGGAATAAATAATTCTAAGCGTTCTTCGCGTTCTTTTGTTTCTTCGCTGGCCAGTTTGTCGTAATTAGATAAACGTGCTTTAGATTTTGCTTGTCTCGCTTTTGGGGCCATGCGCACCCATTCTAATTCGCGCTCTAAAGTTTTTTGTCTTTTGCTTTCGGTTTTATCTTCCGATTGTAAGCGTTTAGATTTTTGATCTAGCCAAGAAGAATAATTGCCTTTCCATGGAATGCCTTCGCCGCGGTCTAATTCTAATATCCAACCCGCTACATTATCTAAGAAATATCGATCGTGGGTAACCGCAATGACGGTGCCTTTATATTGTTGTAAATGTTGTTCTAGCCAATCGATAGATTCAGCATCTAAGTGGTTGGTGGGCTCGTCTAATAATAAAACATCGGGTTCTTGTAAAAGCAATCTGCACAAGGCAACTCTTCTGCGTTCTCCTCCAGATAATGTTTTAATAAAAGTATCTCCTTCTGGGCAACGCAAAGCATCCATTGCGCGTTCTAATTTATTATCTAATTCCCAACCATTAACCGCATCAATCAAATCTTGCAATTCGCCTTGACGGGCCATTAATTTTTCCATTTTATCGGCATCTTCGTAATATTCAGGCAAGCCAAATTTTTCGTTGATGCTTTCGTATTCTTCTAAAATGTCGGTTACCGATTTAACGCCTTCGCGCACCACTTCTAATACGGTTTTGTTGTCATCTAATTGTGGTTCTTGTTCCAATAGCCCAACACTAAATCCGGGTGCAAAAACTACTTCACCTTGATAGGCTTTATCGATGCCAGCAATAATTCTTAATAAAGAAGATTTTCCTGAACCATTTAATCCTAAAACCCCAATTTTGGCGCCATAAAAAAAGGATAAATAGATGTTTTTTAATACTTGTTTCTGTGGAGGATGAATCTTATTCACTCCAGCCATCGAAAATATTATTTTTTCGTCCGACATGTTTCAAATTTTATGAGGTAAATATCGCTAAAAATCGCTGAAAAAAAACCGATAAATAGCTTTATTGATTTGTCAAATTGTCATTTTATGCTAGAAATTACTAGTTTTTAGGCGCTTGGCTTAGTTTTTGACTTATGTGGATAATATATATTTTGAAAGCAAGCGAACAAATAGATACATTAGTTCGTTTTCAAACAAGAAATCAATAATTATGGAAGCAAAATTTTCACCAAGAGTAAAAGACGTGATCTCCTACAGTAGAGAGGAAGCATTGCGTTTAGGACACGATTATATAGGTACAGAGCATTTGCTTTTAGGATTGATCAGAGAAGGAGATGGGGTGGCTATCAAAGTGGTTAAATCACTTGGAATAGATACTGCCAGACTTAGAAAATCTGTCGAAGATGCCGTAAGAGGCACTTCCGGAACGAATGTCAACTTGGGTAATATCCCATTGACAAAACAAGCCGAAAAAGTGTTAAAAATAACTTACCTAGAAGCAAAGATTTTTAAAAGTGAAGTAATCGGAACCGAACATTTATTGCTTTCTATTTTAAGAGACGAAGATAATATTGCCTCACAAATTCTTTCGCAATTCAATGTAAACTACGAAGTATTTAAAAATCAATTAGAAACTTTTCGTTTAAATCCAAGTTCAGAAATGCCAAGCAATCCATCCGATGACGATGGTTATAAAGAAGAAGATAGTTATACAAATGCAAAAAAACCAGTTGGCGATGCAAAGTCTAAAACACCAGTACTCGATAATTTCGGAAGAGATTTAACGCGTGCGGCAGAAGATGGAAAACTAGATCCAATTGTTGGAAGAGAAAAAGAAATCGAAAGAGTCTCTCAAATTTTATCCAGAAGGAAAAAGAATAATCCAATTTTAATTGGCGAGCCAGGTGTAGGAAAATCAGCTATTGCAGAGGGTTTGGCATTAAGAATTGTACAAAGAAAAGTATCTAGGGTTTTGTTTAACAAACGCGTAGTTACCCTCGATTTAGCTTCTTTAGTGGCTGGTACAAAATACCGTGGACAATTCGAAGAACGCATGAAAGCGGTCATGAACGAGCTCGAAAAATCACCTGATGTTATTTTATTTATCGACGAAATTCATACCATTGTTGGCGCGGGAGGTGCATCTGGTTCTTTAGATGCTTCGAACATGTTTAAACCTGCCTTAGCTCGCGGAGAGATACAATGTATTGGTGCAACTACGCTCGACGAGTACCGTCAATTTATCGAAAAAGATGGCGCACTCGATCGTCGATTCCAAAAAGTAATTGTGAATCCGGCAACACCCGAAGAAACGGTAATCATATTAAATAACATCAAAGAAAAGTATGAGGAGCACCACAATGTAACTTATACGCAAGAAGCCATAGAAGCCTGTGTGAATTTAACTACACGCTATATGAGCGATCGTTTCTTACCAGACAAAGCCATAGATGCACTCGACGAAGCAGGTTCAAGAGTTCACATTACCAATATACATGTGCCACAAAATATCATCGATGTAGAACAAAAAATCGAAGAAATAAAAGTGGAAAAAAATCGGGTAGTGCGTTCTCAAAAATACGAAGAGGCTGCAAAATTACGCGATAACGAAAAGCAATTATTAGAACAATTAGAATCTGCAAAAGTAGAATGGGAAGCAGAAACGAAAAATAAAAAGTATGTTGTTACAGAAGACAACGTAGCAGAAGTTGTTTCGATGATGACTGGTATTCCAATTCAAAGAGTGGGCCAATCCGATAGCCAAAGGTTATTGAATATGGCAGACGAATTGAAAGGTCAAATTATTGGACAAGACGAAGCCATTATTAAATTAGCTAAGGCCATTCGCAGAACGCGCGCAGGTTTAAAAGATCCTAAAAAACCAATAGGGTCCTTTATATTCCTAGGTCCTACGGGTGTTGGTAAAACCGAATTAGCAAAAGTATTAGCTAGGTTTATGTTTGAATCAGAAGATTCTTTAATTAGAATTGACATGAGTGAATACATGGAAAAATTTGCTATTTCTCGTTTAGTTGGTGCGCCTCCAGGATATGTTGGCTATGAAGAGGGTGGACAACTAACAGAAAAAGTAAGAAGAAAACCTTATGCCGTTATTTTATTAGATGAGATAGAAAAAGCGCATCCAGATGTATTCAATATTTTATTGCAAGTATTAGACGATGGTATCTTAACCGATAGCTTAGGCCGTAAAGTTGATTTTAGAAATACCATCATCATCATGACTTCTAATATTGGCTCAAGACAATTAAAAGAATTTGGTCAAGGTGTTGGATTTACTACGAGTGCAAAAGTTGCGCAAGCAGATACCAATGCAAAGTCTGTTGTCGAAAACGCATTGAAACGTGCCTTTGCGCCAGAGTTTTTAAATAGAATTGACGATGTGATTGTGTTTAATTCGCTACAAAAAGAAGATATTTTCAAAATCATCGACATCGAATTAAAAGAATTATTTGGCAGGTTATTATTAATGGGTTATCAAATTCAATTAACAGAAAACGCCAAAGAGTTTATTGCAGAAAAAGGTTTCGATCCCAATTTTGGTGCAAGACCTTTGAACAGAGCAATTCAAAAATATTTAGAAGACCCGATCGCTGAAGAAATATTAAAAGGTGATTTGAAAGAAGGAGATACACTCGAAGTAGATTTTGTGAAAGATGCAGAAGCAGTAGTAGTGAAAGTAATCAAAGCCGAAACAGCTATTGTTGCTGACAAACCAGCTAAGCCAAAACGCAAGAAAAAAGAAGAAGACCAAGATTCTTCTAAAAATTAAGCATAAAAAAAAGGCTTCGAAATTTCGAAGCCTTTTTTTGTGCTGTATGCTGTTGATTCAAAATTATTTAGAACTCATTGACTCAATAATTTCTGCATCAACACCCGTGAATGAAAATCCTCCATCGTGAAATAAATTTTGCATAGTTACCATTTTAGTTAAATCCGAGAACATGCTGATACAATATTCTGCACATTGGTCTGCAGTGGCATTACCAAGTGGCGACATTTTATTTGCATAATTATAAAAACCATCGAATCCTTTAACGCCCGAACCTGCTGTGGTGTAGGTAGGTGATTGTGAAATAGAATTCACTCTTACTTTTCTAAATTTTCCGTAGTGGTATCCAAAACTTCTGGTGATAGATTCTAACAATGCTTTTGCATCTGCCATATCGTTATAGTCTGGAAATACTCTTTGCGCAGCAATATACGATAAGGTTAAAACAGAACCCCATTCGCTAATGGCATCCATTTTATAAGCCGTCTGTAAAACTCTATGTAAAGACATCGCAGAAATATCAAATCCTTTGTGCATGTTGTCGTAATTAGATTCTGTATAATGAATTCCTTTACGAACATTGATACTCATGCCAACCGAATGCAAAACAAAATCAATTTTTCCGCCTAAAATCTCGGTTGATTTCTCAAATAGATTTTTTAAATCATCCATGCTCGTTACATCTGCAGCAATAATTTCTGCATTGCATTCAGCTGCAAGTTTATTCATTTCGCCCATGCGTAATGCAATAGGAGCGTTGGTTAAAGTTATTTTTGCACCTTGTTTTACGGCTTGTTGCGCCACTTTCCATGCAATCGAATTTTCGTTCAACGCACCAAAAATGATGCCTCTTTTACCAGCTAATAAGTTGTTTGACATAATCTTTTTATTTTGTTAAGGTTAAATATAATAGCATTACAGGATATTTACTAATAAGTATGCTTGTTATTTGTTATTTTTTGGTTTTGATAAGCTCTTTTGCAGTGCCCATGGCAATTTCACTCGGATTATCACCGCTCAACATCTTTGCAATTTCGAGCACTCTTTCTTCCATGCTTAATATTCTGATATTCGTATAGGTTTTGTCTTTTTGATGATCTTTATAAACAAAATAATGTGCATCGCCTAAACCTGCAATTTGAGGCAAATGGGTAATGCTAATTACTTGCATATTTTTACTAAGACTTTGTAAAATGCTGCCCACTTTGTTGGCTACTTCTCCAGAAATTCCCGTATCAATTTCGTCAAAAATAATGGTAGCCAATTTTTCGTTTTGAGCAATGATACTTTTGATGCAAAGCATTAACCTAGAAAGCTCGCCACCAGATGCCACTTTGCTTAATTCCGATGGGCTGAAACCCTTGTTTGCACTAAAGAGGAAAGTAATTTTATCAAAGCCATTTTCTGATAGTTGCGTGGTTTGTTCATGCGATACTTGAAATAGGGCATTGGGCATGCCTACATCAACGAGTAAAGCATTAATTTGTTGAATTAATAATGTATTCCCTTTGACTCTATTTTCTGATAGGGTACTTGCGATTTTTTTTAATGCAATTTCGTTTTTTTCAATGGTTAAGGTTAAACTTTCAATTTGATCATCGATGCCCGCAAAGGCTAACATTTTTTGTTCAATTTGCATTTGCAATTCGATTAATTCTTCACTAGAATTTAATCGGTGTTTTTGTTGAAGTTTATATATTAAATTTAAACGATCTTCTATGATTGTGAGTCTGCTTGGATCTAAGCTTGTTTGCATTGCTTGATCTGCAATTTCGGATGCAATGTCTTTGATCTCTATTAAGCTAGCCGATATACGATCTTTTAGGCCTGATATGGAATCGCTATATTTTTCAATTGTATTTAATAATTGAATGCTACTTTTTAATTGGATGATAACAGCTGGATCCGTTTCGGCTAACATTTGAGCAACTTGATCGAGTGCTATTTTAATTTCTTCGGCGTGTGTTAATTGTTTTTGTTCTACTTCAAGTGTTGTTTCTTCGGATGCTTTTAAGCCAGCCTGTTCAAGCTCTTCAAATTGAAACTGCAAATAATCAAATTCTGCTTTACCCTTTTCGCTGTTTGCTATTAATGTTGCAAGCGTATTTTTTTGATCTTGAAAAACCCTGAAATCTTTATGATACTGCAATAGTAGGGCTTTGTGCATGCATACACTGTCTACTACACTTAGTTGAAAATGTTTGTTATTGAGTGTAATGGTTTCGTGTTGCGAATGAATATCAACAAGCTTTTCGCCTAGTGTTTTTAAAACACTTAAATTGACAGGCGTATCATTAATAAATGCCCGCGATTTACCTTCTGTATTAATTTCTCTTCTTAAAATACAATGGCTGTCATAGTCAAGTTCATGGCTATCGAAGAAAGACTTTAAATACAATTCGCTTAATTTAAAATGTCCCTCGATGATGCATTTCTGATCTGATTGTTTTAATGATTTTGCGTCTGCTCTATTGCCAAGCAATAAGCCCAAAGCCCCTAATATAATAGACTTACCCGCGCCAGTTTCGCCGGTTATAATCGATAGTTCTTCGTGGAATGTTATTTCCAGTTGATCTATAATCGCAAAATTTTGAATAATTAATTTTGATAACATAATTCCCCTTCCTTTTTCCTATGCTAAAAATACTTTATTTTTTTGGAATTGAAAATTATTAATTCGATTTCAAAATTTGTTGATATTTTGAATTATTAGTGGGGTCTATTTCGGATAATGCTTGGGCAACTTTTGCTTTTTCGCTTGGAATTGCCTTGCCAAAAATATTGACTAATTCATCTGCTTTAGCGGTAAAAAACACATTGAGCAACATCGAGTTTGGTTTATCTTTAGCTACCTTTTGTAAAATTGGAATACAGTCTGCAATTTCTGCCCTGCCATTGTCAATATTCTGAGAGAAAACATCAAGGCCTAGTCTGTGGTAGGTATAATATGTTTCTCGTAGTCTTTTATAAGAATTATCCAATAAGTTATCTACTAAAATAAATCGGTTTCTAGTGCCGTCAAAGGTTTTCCATCCACGACCACTTTGGCCTTGGCATAAGTTTACAATATTTCTTGCTTTTTGATAATAAGGTGTACCGCCCATTTTAGAAAAGCTATCGTAGTCTAAACCGATACTTATGTTAATATAATAAGCCAGTAGCGAAGTTAAATTCGACCGCGTTTCATTGTCGTTATATTCTAATGGCTGATTCATTACATATCGAAAAGTCCATTCCTCGTCGATGAAATTAAATAATGTGGAGTTATAAGAAGTATTGAAAACAGGCCTATTGCATAGAATTTGCGCAGTGGCTTTATAATCATCTTGTCCAACTTGTTCTTTAATATTGATGACAATATTCATTTCTATTCGCTCATTAATTTGTATGATATCACTGGTCCATTTAGTGTTATTTACAAATTCAAAAATGGCTTTTTCCATTTCAGTATAGCGTTGTTTGTCCGAACTTTGAATAGCAGGAGTAAGCACTTGTACTTTGCAATTAATATCTTGCGCGCTTAGTTTAAAAGCAAATAGGCAGCATAAAACGATTGCAGAAACTTTAAATTTCATTTTATAATTGAGTTATTTTTTGAAGAATATCTTGGGCAACTTTGTTTTTTGATTTCAATTCAAACGCTTCGATTTGCCCAAGCTTGTCAATCATGGTAATTTTATTACTATCAACATTAAAACCCGCACCTTCATCGTTTAAAGAATTTAAAATAATGAGGTCTGCGTTTTTTGATTTCAATTTATGTTGGGCATTTACTAATTCGTTTGATGTTTCTAATGCAAAGCCAATCGTCAGCTGACCAGCTTTTTTTTGTTCGCCAACATATTGAAGAATATCAATGGTTTTGCTTAAGGCTATTTGCAGATTATCAGTTGTTTTTTTAATTTTTTCTGTGGCTTGATGTGTTGGGCTATAGTCTGCAACTGCTGCAGCCATTACCGTTATAGCCGAGTTTGCAAAATTAGCTTTCACCGCTTCAAACATTTCTGCCGCGCTGGTGATGGCAATTTTTTTAATATTCGGATGATTGATTTTTAAATTAGTGGGGCCGCTAATGAGGGTAACAATTGCGCCTTTTTCGGCAAAGGCCTCGGCTAATGCGTAGCCCATTTTTCCACTAGATGCATTTCCTATAAAGCGAACCGGGTCAATGGCTTCGTGGGTTGGTCCTGCGGTTACTAAAATATTTTTTTGACTATAAAAATTAATCGGATTGAATTTGTTTTCCAAAAAAGCAAGTAGCTCTTCTGGTTCGGCCATTCTGCCTTCACCACTTAATCCACTCGCTAATTCGCCAGTGCCAGGCGCAATAAATTCATTTCCAAAAGCTATTAATTTTTCGATATTTTCTTGGGTGCTCGGATGTTGATACATATCTAAATCCATAGCTGGCGCAAAGGCCACCGGACACTTAGCCGATAAATAAGTTGCCATTAATAAAGAATCGCAAATTCCCGTACTCATCTTTGCAAGGGTATTAGCAGATGCGGGTGCAATGAGCATATAGTCTGCCCACAAACCTAATGCTACATGGTTATTCCATTCCCCGTTTTCGCTTTTATAAAAAGAAAAGTATACGGGTTTTTTAGAAAGTGTGGATAGTGTTAAAGGGGTGATGAATTCTTTGGCGCTTTCGGTCATGATGACTTGCACCTCGGCCTTTGCTTTGATTAATAGTCTTACAAGGCTTGCAATTTTATATGCCGCTATACTACCTGTTACAGCTATTAAAATTTTCTTGTCTTTTAACATAGGGCGATACAAAAAACCCTCTCGATAAGAGAGGGTTTAAATACTATTCTTCAGTTACGGTGCGGTGATAAATTTTATCTTCCAAAAACTCTTGTGTTGAAAGCAAGGTAGGCTTTGGCATACGCTCATAATATTTTGAGATTTCGATTTGCTCTCTATTTTCGAACACTTCTTCTAAGTTATCATTAGAAGATGCGAACTCTTGAAGTTTATTGTTTAATTCTTCTTTAATAGTAGCAGAAATTTGATTTGCTCTTTTAGAAATTACCACAATACTTTCGTAAACATTTTCTGTTGCTACGTCCAATGATCTTACATCTCTTGTTACCGTTGTGTTTGGCGTGCTGTTTTTGTTATTCGTATTCATTTTATTAATTTACTGATTGTTTAATTAATTCAATTTCTTTTAAAGTATTGTTATATATGCTTTGTGCTTCTTTTAAATATTTGCTATTCGCATAGGAATCAACAAAGTTCCGATAATAATCGATGGTTTCCAAAAATCTTTCATTTTTTTTGCTTTCTACGCTATTTTGGGCATATAGAAAAGCCGATTTAATGGTTAAAAAGTCCATTTCTTCTTTGTATTGGCTATCTGGAAAATCATCTAAAGAGTTTCTAAATGCATAAATAGCTGCTTTATAGTCGCTAATCTTAAAATATAATTTTGCGTTCAAAAAAGATTTCGTTTCTAATTTGTTCCTAAGTTTATCAATTAATTCGTTACAGCCATTAACTCTTTCGCTTTTAGGATAGAGGTTGATAAACAATTGTAAGTTTTCTATGGCTTTGTAGGTACTGGCTTGATCTAATGTTAAATCTGGAGAATCCAAGAAAAAGCAATAGGCTGTCATATACCTACATTCTTCGGTATATTTGCTTCTTGGATACGTTTCTGCGAAATTTTGAAAATGATATCTTGCTGTTACGATATCCTTTAAACCATAATAGCTATAGGCATAGAAGTAATATATTTCTTCGGCTTCATCCGAACCCCTATATACATTCACTAATTCTTCGAAGAGTTCTAGAGCTCTGAAGTAATCGTTTTTGTTATAGTATTTTTTTGCTAGTTCGTATTTCTTGCCAATATCTGTACCTTTTAAAGTTTTTTGATACTCGCTTTTACATGCGGGAGTAACTAATGAAAAAACCAGTAGGATGGCAATAATAAAAGGTCCTCTTTTAAAAATCATGCGGCAAATATAGGGCATTATTATTAATTCAATATAATTAGGTGTCATTCTAACGATATTGATACCTGTTTTATGATTTACACTATTTTTTTCTTCATCATTTTCAATCGTTTAGCCCTTTAATTTCAAAAAAAGCCGATTAGCATTTGTAAAATCACAATTTCGTCCTACATTTGCACCCCCCACTACAACGGTTTTGGGACACCCCCTTTCTTATTCAACAAAAAATTAAATTAGATTTTGTAAACCAAGATTTTTTTCTACCTTTGCAGTCCTTTCAGCGCAAGGTTTAAGGAATCGAGGGAGATAAAGAGAGGAAAAAACATAACGATTGCGAGGCACACAAGCGGGTTCGAGTCCAGCACAATTGTCAAAAAGGATTTTCAAGCGTGAAA